>QAKZ01000054.1 GCA_003150175.1 Coriobacteriia bacterium | reverse complement strand
CTCAGATGGTACAGGGATGTCAGGATAAAGGGCGACCTGGATTACAGGAGCCCCATGCAGTATCGAAGGGATTTGGGCCTAGCGGCATAGGATGGTTTTGGTCCAGGATTCCCACCGCGGTCCCGATGGGGGTCAAATAAGCCCGACGCTAACACGCCTCGCCGTTTCCGCCGTGCCTGCCGGCGCAGATTGCCATAACCTTGAACGACATGTTTGCTCCTCTCCAGAGCATCCGGGCGCGGACCCCCGCCCGCGCATTCTGGAAAGAAGGGTACGGCGCCCGAAGGGGGCGTTCACCGTCTGCGCAAACGAGGGATACGCCACGAGGGGCCGTGCGGTCGTGCGAACAAACAAAGGCCCTTCTTGCTTCCCGGCATGGCGGGCAAGAAGCAAGAAGGGCCTTTTGCTGTAAAAGAGTATCCTCGCGGCGACGCATGCGTTCATTGGTCGCGCGACCAGAATCCGCCGTGCATCGGACGGTTGTCATTGGCATCCGCCACAACCCGCTGAGTCAGACAGGCTGAAAGCGCAGGTTACTTGCGCAGGCCAACCGACGCCATGGCTTGTCGGCATCCGTCGAGGTAGACGCCCCGTACAGCCTCGTCGCTCACGAATGCGTCAAAGCCAGAGGCCTCACCGAAGGGAATGCTCTCGTCATCCTCGCCGGACACAGCTCTCCCGATTCTGATTCGCTCCGGGTGCTCAAAGACGTCGATCGCAACATGTGCATAGGCGCTGTGCACCTGGACATAGCGAGGCTCACTTGCCTCGGGAAGACCGCGCTTCTTGTTGAGAAACACAAGGTATGTCTGCCCCTCGCGCAGCGGCGCCGCGCCGCGCATATTGGGGCCGAGCCCCGCCGGCCGCACCCTTCGCTCAGAAGTGAACTGACCCTTGCCAGAGTAGTTGTACGGCTCCTCTATGGCCAGGTTATCGTATGTGTCGATGACGTCTCCCGGCTCGATGCCGTCGCCCCGCAGGACCTCGGTCACCTCAAGTTCGCGAAGAAAAGACTGGTAGACGTACATTCCCCGGCCTCGGCACACCGCCACGACGACGGCCTCGGCCGAATCGAGGGCCGCGGAATTGTCAGCGTATGCCAGCATCTCCGCGGGCTGAGAGAAAACGGCGCAGGGAAGCGCCTCCAGCTCAGCTTGGTCGCGGTTGTAATCGGTGAAGCTTGTGCGGGTAGCAAGTCCAAAGGCAACGCAGACACCAAGCATAAGGAAAACCAGGCACGCAGTCGTCCCCAAGGACAGCTCGGGCAGCTTTCTCCGGGTAACCATCACTGCCTCCCGTCTGCCAGGCGGCCCTCATACAAGTGGTAAGTCCCATCGAACAAAGTCTCAACCTGCGGTTCGTTGTGGCAAGACACCAGGACGGTACAGCCTCTCGCACGCTCCTCGTGAATCAGCCTCGCCACCATGCCGATGCCGTCCACATCCAGCGCATTCGTCGGCTCATCGAGGATAAGAAGCTCCGGCCTCTCCATCACCGCCTGCGCAATCGAGAGTCGCTGGCGCATGCCCATGCTGAAAGCAGACACCTTGCGAGTGTCGTCAGGGTCGAGCCCCACGCGCCTCAGCGCATCACGGGCGGCGGGCTCCCCCACTTCGCCGCGTATCGAGGCAAGAAAGGCCAGGTTCCAAAGGGCCGATTGATCTTCCCAGAAGCCGGTCGAGTCGAGCGAGAGACCTAGATTAGGCGGGAAGTCGCAGTCCTTGCCGATGCGGCGCCCAAAGACGCTGACCGATCCGGAACTAAGATGAATCAACCCCGCAACGGCTCGAAAGAGCATTGTCTTTCCAGACCCGTTGATACCCATAAAGCCGTAGACGCCGCCGCGCGGCAGCTCAAGCGAGATGCCGTCGAGCACCGCGCGGTCCTTAATGACCTTTGTTGCGTTTTCGATCTTGATAATATCCGACATAAGACACCCCCTACAGAAGCTCCTTTGAGGCAAGGGCCCTGGATGCGACCCCGCAAGCAACCAAGAGCAGCAGAAGCAAATAGACGACGGACCAGACGGGCAAGAAGCCCAAGGCGTCGTGCCACGCAAGCACCGCCTGAGCCGAAGGCAAGAGCGGCGCGAGCACGACCTGCCACTTGACGGGAGAGACCGCGAGAGCGCACAGAGTTGCAAAGTGCACGCCCTGGACCGCGACGGACGCCTCGACTTCCCCCAACCGCAAGGCCGCCGCGCTTGCCACCACTGCAAGAAGGGCTTGTTGAAGGGCGAGAAGCACCACAGCGGCCAAAAGCCCCGGAAAACCGGACATTTCCTCGCCGCCGACCAGAAGCAAGACCCCCAGCCCAGCTCCGTAGCCGAGCAGCGCCGAGAAACCTCCGCGCAAAGCAGCGCCGACACACGCCCTTCTTGCCCAACTCATGCGCGCGCCAATCCGAATGGCGGTAAGCCTCGCGCGAGAACAATCCTCCACGAGCTGATCGGAAAAGGCAAAGGTGCACACCGATGGCAGAATCATCGCCGTCATCATGGTGAACACATGCGGGGCTGCGCCAGCCTTCGGGACAAGCGCGCCTCCTGCGATGAGATAGCGAGCCGCCTTATCCGCACCGCCAGCGGCCATGGCGAGCATCAGCACCGCAGAGACCAGAGTGATCAGGGCACTCTTTACGGCAAAGGACCTACAAGACATCAGCGCCACCGCCCGCCGAGAGCAAATCTCTTCTCGAAGCAACGCGCGCCGAGGCGAACGCGAGGATCAAGGCGATAGTCAGCAGACGCAGGCCATTGTAGACCATAACCGATACGGGCATGGTCGCCTCAAGCAGCGTCAACCTCCAACCGAGGTAGAAAGCAGGGTGGTCTAGAGCCGGAGAGAAGCTGGCGAGGTAGTCGAGCGAGCCGTAGAGCGCCGCAGAGCAGATTGCCATCGGCAAAGAAGCACAGGTCAACCAGGTAAAGAGCATGACGATCTGGCAACATGTGCAGAAGAGAGCGATCAAAACGGCCTCGACTATAAGGAACGAAACCGCCGCCGTGGCGCCAAACGTCCAGAAGCCCCTGGCAGCAACCAGCAAAAGGCCGCTCGCCACCGTAATCAATGCAAAAACCGCCGAACGTACCAAAGAGACCTTGAGGGACATCGCGACGCTCGCGGCTCCGCTGCCGGCGCGGATCAGTATTTGCGGAGAGGAGCTCATTTGCAGATTCGATATCCCCAGAATTATCACGAGCGGAACGAGCGCAAAAACGGCAAGGTTCGAGCTGGTGACAACGAAGAACAGCTTTGGCAAGTTGCCAACCGCCGCCGAGAACGCATCCGTCTCGATGAAGGCGAATTCGACGCATCTAAGAATGACGACCAGGGCGCACGTCAAAGCACAGCTCCGGTCGAATGCGTTTCTTCGCACAGGGCCGACGCTCATAGGAGAACATCCCGCTTGGTCAGCAAGGCGGCGGCGATCGTGGCAACCGCAGCGAGCATCGCAAGAACCGGAAGCGCAATAAGCCAAAACAGTGTAGCGCCACCGCCCCATACAAAGGAAAGCCCAAGGTAGGTGGCCATGACATTCACTTCGCTCGGCAAGAAATTCGAGGACACCAAAAGCAGGAGCGTCGGCGAGCCAAGGACGAGGATGCGGCTCCGCTTCGAGTAAAGCGAGATCCCCACCGAGAAGAGGGCGGCGATTCCAGACCAAAGCGCCTCGTAAAGAGCGATTAAAAGATTGAAGGCGTAGCGATTGTCCAAAGCGAGCGAGGCGAGCAGGTCCACGCCCGCGGCGGGAGCCGCCGCGGCCTCGTATGACGCGGGGGTGTTGAACTCGGCAAAGGCGTCCTGCCCGGCGACGAGGGGGAAAGCGGCAAGGGACATAAGCTGCGAGAGCACGAGGGCAAAGAAAGTCAGAAGGAACGCGAAGGCGAAAGCGATCGCAGCTATGGAGGCAACATAGGCACACAAGGAAGCCCTGCTTACGATCGCATTGGCCTGCTTTTGCCTCACGTCAAGGTAAAGCCGGTCGGCAAAGGCGGCGCTGGAACACGGAATCATGAGGAAATACACGAACAGCCCGAACACAGGCGTCTGCATGGCCCCATGGTTCCCGGCCCATGCATATGCGGCCGAGGGAAGCTCCGCGACGTCGTGGCCCCAAAAGCCAAGGCAGGTCTGGATGAAAGCCACGGACAAGACCGCAACGAATACGAGGAGCGCATATCGCCAGTTTTTTGAGCGGAAGGCTCGATGGGCCTGAGCCTTGAGCATACCTTTGCCAGCGTCCATATAACCTCCCCTGGATATGCGGCCGGGAGGCACCCCGGCCGCCATTCGCTTAATTGTTAAAGTTCACACTACCGGTTACATAATCTGTCCCAGAACCGTAGCCGTATTGATGGCCATGAAGAACAACCGTGCCCGAAGTGCCGCTGTTGTAATAAGAAGAACCCTTGCTCTGGTTCACATGGACGTCAACGGAATAAGAGCACTGGTTGCCGTCCTTTGTAATCCAGAAATTGCCACCGTTCTTTGAGCTGGAACTAACAGAGATCAGGGCTGTGCCTGAGCCGCTGTATTTGGTTCCGCTCACGATGGAGACGTCCTCCCACCAGGGACCAAGCGTAACGTTGGTAAAAGACGCTGCAAAGGCAGGTGCTGCAAAGCCGAATGTCAGCGCCGCCAACAGGCCCAAAGTTGCCACCTTCTTCTTGGTTTTCTCAAACTTCATCGGTACTCTCCTTTCCACCCCAACCTCATTTGCAAACTCACCAACCCTTCGCTAAATACAACGATTAATCCCTCCTTTCACCAGCTGTACATTGCGACGGTTGGTGCCGTAATCAACGAGCCTGGATTGCTGCGAAATTCAAACATTTACTGACCAGATCCGACATTGCTCCATGTTGCCTTCGTGAACCCATTGCTTTTAAGGGAAACATACCCTATCCGAATGGTTGATGAATCCGAAACCCTTAAGAGAGTCACCGTGAAGACCCCGGTCTTTGCGCAACTAGCTGTAAGTTCAAGACCGACATTCGAACCATCAAATGAGTAACTCCCGAATCTTTCATATGAGCTCAAAGTCAGGGGTTTGCCAAACCAAGAGCAGGCTGCTACTCCAGTGTTTGAATCGTCGTACGTTACCGAAACCTCGAATTCGTTCTCTGTCGCCCATGCCTTAATTGGAAATAAAGATGTCAATAAAGCAATAAACAGACCCGGCGCCAACTTCCCACTACGAACGTCAGTACATGAAGCCATAGGCACATCACGCTCCTGGCTTAAGTGGCGCCGCATTAAAGTGGCTCCAAAGGGCGTCGAGCGTACGAGGCATTATCTCATTGGCAGGGGGCTCGGCCAGCTTCAGGCCGACATTTTGATTGATCTTGCTAGTGGCGAGGACCTTGCGTCTGTTTACAAGAAGAATGTGACAACCCCTACAACGGTCTATTCGTACCAGACGAGGGCCTTTGAGAAGCTCGGCCTCAACGGCATCGATGAGCTGCGGAAACTACTTAAGGATTAGGCGGGCTTTACAAGCTGATTCATCAATTGCATAGCGTTGGGTGACAGACAGCACAACCTTCTATAGCCAGAAGCGGTGTTGCTACCCGACGGTAAATTAGCTTTCGCCACAGGCAAACGGTTAGGACCGCTATGGCAGCGGGATACACATAGGCAACGGGATTTGAGAGCGTGCCAATAAGGTAGTAATCGAACCATTCCGATATGTACAGGGCCGCAGCGAGGAACAAGAGGTTCTCCGCCCCCATCCCAAAAAGCCTACGAACACCGAGGACCAAGGCATTAAGGAGCCGTCTGGGATATCCGGTAGATCCGTCGTTTTCAAGCTTCTCGGCACCCAACCAAAGAAATACGAGCACCAGCAAGAGCAATATTGTTAGACGGTATGAGAGATATTGATTGAGGTTCAGTCCGATACCAGTCCATATCAAGGAAGAAGACCATGCAAAGTAGGAGCCCACAGAAAAGAGCAGGTAGTGTGCAAGCGTCAGTACCGCCTCGCGTGACGTTAGTCTTCCGACCGAGTTGTCGCCCTCACTCGATCCGGAGGAAACCTCGGCCCATATGACGCCCATCAAAATAAGAAGAGCCGCAAAAAACAGGCCAAAGCGGCATATTCCCGAAACAGACCCATAGTCGCCTTTGCTGTGGTTGTAGATGATGTCCGGCCAGACCATAAATATGACTGTGAGCATCAATGTGACGAAGGCCGCCATCCCCGGCAAGGAAGGCCTATTCCTTTGCTTTTCCTTCTCGCCAGATTCCTTTGAGGCAACCGGACTCACCTTGCTGTCACGAACATACTGCCGCAGTTCGGAAGCGCCAGAAAGCCCCAACTTTTCATAACCGCGCCTACGGTACGAGGCAACCGTGGCCTCGGCGATTCCCAAACTGTCCGCTATAGTTGCGGCCGAATGGCCCAGTGCCGTTTTGCACATAACGTCGAGTTCCCTATGAGTTAAGGGTGAACTGGCGGCTTTGCATAGCAAATTCGCAACTTCGTCTTCTTCATTTGCTGCCGGTAGGTTGTCGCTGGACGCCGCAGAAGTCTTTTTTGCACGCCATTTAGTCATGTCCTTTAGCGCCGCCTCGAAAAGAGATGCGCTCAGCAGCACAACTACCAAATAGCCGAGCACTATCGTCGGCGGGTAATACGCCTCGAATATCATATGCGACCATAGGCTCATCAAGAATTCGAGGAACAGAGAGGACGTCAAGTGCCCTGAGACAAGGTACATGGCCGTTCTTTCCGGGAGCGCGCCATCTTTATGGCTATGCCGCCCCCATAGCACGACCGCAACGGCCACAAGAATGGACAGCAGCACAGAGCGCACCAAGCTTGCAGCGCACAACGAAAGAGCAGCCAGCAAAACCGCCGAAGGCCAGGCGCAGCCCAAGAAATATGATCGCGACGCCGCAAAACGCGGAGGCCTTCCCTGCACGGCCACTTCTTTATCGAGATACAGGCACCAACCGAACGTACCGACTATGCGGCAGAAAACCTCAAGGTTATCGATGAGGTCGACCAGACCCCAGGGGAGATCGACCGATTCAACCGTTGCGTTTACGACAGCGACAAAGCCAAGCGGGACGAGTAGGAGGGTCGTGATTCGTGATGCCAGAGAGAACCAAACGAATGCCATGGGAAATACGCGCAGGATTCGCGGCTCAAGCCAATCACCCAGCCAGTGCCATGCGATCAACAGCGCCAAAACAGTCGCGTGAACAATAGCCCCGCAAAGTCCCGGGGCAACGGGATCTCCCACGATAAAGGGCCCATACGGCGTCGCAGCAAGCAGCGCTGTCCAAAGGATCCAAGGCATTGCTCCTCCAAAGGCAAAGCTTCGTGATGGCACTCAAATGCTCGATTGAGATGAGAGTCGCCTCAAAGAACGAGACGGGACACCTTCGCGCTCGAACAAAGCCCCATCCAAGGGCACGCCGCCTTCGGCCCTTACTTCTCCATGTTCCCCATGATCGACGCGGAGAAGCTGAGCGCCAACCGGTCGTCGCCGTCCTTCAGGTCAATGAAGAAGAGCTCGCGGACCTTGTTCAGCCGATAGAAATACGTGTTGCGGTGCACATTCAGCGCAGTCGCGGCGTCGGCAGGGCTACCCGGGTAGCGAACTCCCATGATGGCGGTCTGGAGATAGGCGGTGCCGTGCTCGCGATCGTATTCGGCCATGGCGACCACGCGCTTGTCGAGCATCATCTCGAGCTTGTCAACTTCCCCGGCAGAGCTCGCGAGCGCGGCGAACCTGTGCTCCCAGAAGTAATACGCGCGACCGTCCTCCGGCTCACGGATCGCGCCCTCGAGGTCGATAGCCTCCTGGTAACGCCCCGGGCACATGAGCAGGTCGTCGAATGGCTCGCTGACGAACAAGGAGAATCCGTTGCTCTCCAACGTCGTCATCAGCGACTTGTTCGAAGAGAGGCACCGTTGGGCGCGCGTATAGCCGTCATAGCCGGCCGTCTCGCCCCTGCCGATGGGCGCGAGCACGATAAGCCGGTCCTCGCTGGCGCTCCACAGGCTGTTCTGAAGCGCACGGGAGCACATGGTCCCCACCCGGGCATAGTAGTCCTTATCGGATTTCCGCCGGCCGGTGACCGCGAACAGGATGTAGCTCACGTCGAGCGGAAGACTCGTGAGAAGGACCTGGGCACGAATGGTCTGCACATTCGCGAATGTGCCTTCCACAAGATTGCGCAGCACCGACGAGCCTGCGCCCGCGCGGTCGCCCGCAGCGCCCAGCCTGTCGATCAAAACGCCCGCGAGCTGACCGGCAAAGTCAATAAGCTCGAGGTCGAAGCCGGTTATGGGGCGGTTCTTCTCTACAACGCCGTAGCGGCCCATCTCGAGGCCGTGGTAATTGATGATCGAGGTGGCCCAGCGAAGCCCCTGGAGCCTCGCGTTCCCCATAACCGAGTTGCGCGCGTGGCGAACAGGTCCCGGCGAGCCTTCGGTTCCAGGGGTCGCGTCCATGCCCGCAGAAGCATGCCCTTCGACAATAGCCCTCTGCAGATCGGTGTCGTCAACAGGGAAATCGCCGGAGACGCCGAGGATGCGCGCGTCGGCATTGGCAACGATCACCGGGTTTCCGAGAACCTCCGCGGACGATTTGGCGAACTGAGGAAGGTCATAGGAGCCAAGGAACGCCTCGAACATCCGGTCGCGAAGATGATTGAGCTCAGCGGCCCTCACGGGAAGGTTGTCGAAGGCCGAGCAGAAAGACACGAAGGCCTCGGGAGACGCCACCGCCACGAGGCTTCCGGAGACCCGAAGCCCGGCCGGGATGCTCGCACCGGAATGCAGGAGCACGATCTCGCCCGGGTCGGCGGAGAAGCCCACCTCCTCAAGCTCAGAGAGTTGGCGAAGTCGTAGGAACTTTGCAAATGAGGGGTTTCGGACGCTACGGTTCGAAACAAGAAGGACGTCCTCATCGAGCAGCCCTTCTTTGCCCTCGGCCCAATCCGTGCAGCTGAGCTCGTTTAGAACCGTCCTCAGTTTCATGCGCATGTCCCCCGATGCCGTTTGTTCGTGTTCCCCATGATAGCGCGGAAGCGGCGCTTTCGCCGAAGACCCGTAGGGCTTTGCCCGCGGTCAGCACGGCCGAAAACAGCGCGAAGAAGTGCGGCTAGAGTGCCTTTTGCTGATAGAGCCCGTGGTCGAGAAAGCCCAGGGACCGGTAGTACTCGCGGGTCCCCACGGCGCTGATCACGTTGATGCGTCCAAAGCCCGCCTCGAGGGCGAGCTCACAGGCCCGCGCCACGAGCGAGCGGCCAAGCCCGCGATGCTGGGCGGCGGTTCCCTCCTGCCCCACGCGCGCGGCGACGCCGTACACATGGACCTCGCGGATCATGGCCTCGCCGGCGCCAACGGGGGCGTCATCGCCGTAGCGCTTCGTGCACTCGGCAACAAAGCGCTGGTCAGGCAAGGAAAGCCTCAGGAAACCGGCGATCTTTCCCTCGGGCGTGACCCATTGCAGGAAGCGCTCCTCGGATGTCGGGGTCGAGTACGCGACGACGTCCATCTCAAGCTCGGCGGGGTCCGGCGCGTCCGAGCCGATCTCACGGTAGCGGATCTCGCGCACGCGCTCCTGTCCCGAGGCCGCGAGCCTGCGCTCGACCATCTGGCGCAGGTTGGGTTTCTTGTTTCCCGCGACGATGTCCTTCGAGCTGAAGTCGCGGATCATGCGGCTCACGCGGCAGAACGCCGGCGTGGCGACGATGTCGGCGGCGAGCACGTCGAGGAGCTCGTCTTCCGTATAGGGCCCCCACTCCCCCGATTCGTGCTTGCGGACGAGCCGGGTCCCCTCGATGAGGGCGCACGGATAGAGCTTGACCTCATCGGGCTGGAAGGGCCCGGGCCCAACGAAGCGCAGGTAGTCGGCCTTATCGCCTGTCGGTGTTGAGCCGATGAGGTTGACCATGAAGTGGGCGTGTATCTTGAAGCCGAACAACCGGCACAGGCTGAAGGCCTCCTCCATGCGCGGGACGTCGATGAGCCGCTCGTTCATGTCGAGGACGCGTTGGTCGATGCTCTGCACGCCCATCTGGACCTTCGTGCAGCCGAGGCGGCGGATGGTATGCAGCGAGCGCGCCGTGACGGCGTCCGGCCTGGTCTCGATGACGAGCCCCACCACGCGGTGCCGGGCACGCTCGTTTGCGCGCTGCCGGCGCTCAAGCTCCTCCCAGGACGCGCTCTGCCACGACATCGCATGCCCCCAGGCGCTTCCGGCGCCGTAGAGCTCCTTGACGGCGGCGTTATAGCGGCCGCGCCCTCCCCCGTGCCCGGCGTCGATGCCGGCCTGGAGCTCGGCCCTTCTTTGCGCGAGCGCCTCGGCGTCCATTGCCAAGAAGCACTCGCGGTACCGCGCGCGACGCGCGGCCACGCCCCTGGGCAGGCAGCCGTCCGGCACAGCCCGCATGGCAGCCTCGGCTCCCCCACGGCCGCAGGAGCGCCTGAGCATGGGGTTCGCCGCCTCGTCGGCCACGGCGTCGTCGTTGAGGGCGCGGAAAAGCTCGCTCATGAACCAGACCTGGTAGCCCTCGGGATAGTCGGTCCAGGTGCCGCCGAGCACGATGAGCTCAATCTTGTCGGTCGCGTGCCCCATCTGCGAGAGCGCCGTCAGCCGCGAGCTCACCTGCAGGTAGGGGTCGAAGCGGTTCTGCTCGGCGCGGGCGCACGCCGGCTCGTCGTGCAGGTAGCTCTTGGGCATCCTGAGGTCGCTCGGGCAGAACACGCAGTCGCCCGAGCACGGCCAGGGCTTGGTGATCACGGTGATGGTCGCCACGCCCGAGGCGGTGCGGCGGGGCTTTATGCGGATAGCGCGCAGAAGCTCTCGCTCGAGGCCGGGCGAGATCTGCCACGAGGCCCAGCGCTCTGGGTCTTCTTTCTTGGTGCGCAGGTAAAAAGGCAGAAGCTGCCGCTTGGCCGGAGGCTGCGCGGCGCCGCGCGACGCCGCGTGCACGAGCTTCGTCACTACGGCGTCGTCAACCGGGCGCCCCGCGCGCAGGAGCGCGGCTATCTGCAATAGAATCTGTTCCATACGACCATTCTAGCCGCCGCGGGAGATCTACTGTGGAGCGCGCCTTCGCACAGAGGCTCATCGAGCTCAACAACCGGTTTTATCGCGAGAACGCCAATTCGTTCTCCAGGACCCGCCAGGCGCCGTGGCCTGGATGGGGCCGCGCGCTCGAGGTCGCGGGGAAGCACCTTGGCCATAGCCAGGGCGACCCCGACCGCCCCTTGCGCGTGTTCGACCTCGCCTGCGGAAATCTCCGCTTCGAGGCGTTCCTTGCCGAACAGGCCGATCGCCCGCTTGAGCTCCACGGCGTGGACTCCTGCGACGAGCTGACCTTCGACGAGTCGGGACATGCCGACGCGGTCGCGGGCTTCTCGTATAGGGAGCTCGATGTGCTCGGGGCGCTTATGGACAAAAGTCGCAGCGGCGATGCCCTTCTTGCCGACGTGCCGCCCGCCGACCTCACGGTCTGCTTCGGCTTCATGCATCATGTCCCCGGCGCCGAGCTTCGCGAGGACGTGCTGCGGATGCTCCTTGCCCACACACGCGCCGGGGGCATCGCCGTCATGAGCTTCTGGGCCTTTGCCGAAAATCCGCGCCTGGCAAGAAAAGCCGCCGACGCGACGGCGCGCGCCGCGAAGGAGCCGCCCTTCGAGGGCTTCTCGCCGCGCTCGCTCGAGCCGGGCGATTACCTCCTGGATTGGCAAGGGACGGCGCCGTACCGCTACTGCCACAGCTTCGGCGAGGGCGAGGTGTCGCGGCTCGCGGAGGCGGTGTCCGGCGAGGCCGACGAGGTTGGGCGCTACTCCGCCGACGGTCGCGCCGGGAATCTGAATCGCTACCTCATCCTTCGCCGGCATTAGCCGCGGCTAAGGACGGGAGCGGCGCCTTCTCGGCGCGGGCAGCCCACGGGTGATGACGGCGCGGAAGTCGCACGAGTCCACATCATTGACGCCGTTGGGCGCGAAGTGGATCGTGCCCTCCCAATCGGGGATGAACCCGTGGTGCCAGGCGTAGCCCCTGTCGCCCGAAAGGACGAAGTCGGCGGCGGACTCGAAGCCGTCGAGGTCCTTCTTTGTGAAGTCGTGCAGGTGGTGCCCGGTCCAGAAGCGCTCGAACGGCAGGCGCCGAAGCTTTTCGAGGGTTTCTTTGTATGTCTTCACAGACGAGCTCTCGGGAAAGCAGAGGCACTCGATCGGAGTCACCGCGTCGCCGGAGAACAGAATTCCGAGCTCCCGGCAAAGAAACCCGATCGAGCCCGAGGTGTGCCCCGGAAGCCCAACGACCCGAAGAGTGCGCCCGCCCAGGTCGAACACGTCGCCCTCCGCGGTTGTGTGCACCCGTGGGCGCGCGCCGTCGCGGGGCCCGAAGGGCGTCGACGCGCCGGCATAGCCCTCTTTTACGGCATGCTCGGCCACGATGTGCGCATAGCGCTCGCAGACGCACCAGCACGAAGCCTCCTGCGCATGCGCCCAGACATCGGAAAACCAGTACGCCCCGCCGACGTGATCCGCGTGCCGGTGGGTAAGAAGGACCTTCACGGGCTTCTTTCCGATGAGGCCGGCCACGAGCGCGCCAAGGTCTCCGAAGCCTCCCATCGTGTCGACGAGGGCCGCCTCGCGGGCGCCCTCAACGAGGTAGCAGACCTCCCCCATCGCGTTATGTATGCGCCAAAGGCCCTCGCCCGCGCTTTCGCTCGAAATCAAATCGTCCATCGGTCTTCCCTATAAATAGGTGGACCTGCCCACGCGAGCGCAGGCAGGTCCACCAGGCGTTTATTGCCAGGCTTTAGTGCATGTCGGGCGCGGGGTCGTTGCAAATCTGACGTGCCCACTTCTCGCAGGCGGGCGCCCAGAAGAGCGAGACGACGTAGCCGACGATCCAGCACTGGATGATTGAGCTCGCCCAGGCGGCCGGGAAGGCGGCGAGGGGCGCGCCGTTGAGGACGCACGCATTCACATAGGTGAGAATCACGGAGTTGATCGCGACGTAGACGGTGTTGACCACCAGGTTAAGCGCGGCGCCGAACTTGAGGCCGTCGGCAGGGCTCAGATGGCAGGTGCCCGTCGCGAAGCCGAATCCCCACTGCTCGCACGGAATGAACATACCGATGAAGAACGAGATGACGTAGGTCATCGGGAAGTTCTTGAGCGTCGAGAATACAGTCGCGGGAGCGACGGCCTCGGCGGGGACACCGGCCTGCCCGATGGCGATGTAACTCGCGACGAGCGAGATCGCGAAGGCGATCATGATGTTGGTGAGCAGCACCTTAACGAGCTTGGTCTTTGGTTTCATGGGCACGGTCCGGTCCTCTCCTTGGTTTAATTCCTGAACACAACCACTGTGAACAGAATATGGAGAGTGCAGCTCAAACCCTATGTTAGGTCGTACCAAAGAAAACGTTGAAAGGGACGTGCCTTTGTGTCGCCGTACCAACACCCATCATCTCGGCCCGCCTGGTTTCGAGAGCGCCCCTCTCGCTAAGCCAGGCGGGCCGATTCAGCAGGTCAGCGGAGCTCGAAGGAGTCGGCGCCGTCGATGTGCAGGTCACAGCGGAAGTAGGCCGCAAGGGCGTCGACGCCGAGCTCGACGTCGCGGGCGCCCGCGGTCTCGTACGCCGAGTGCATGGCGAGCTGCGGCAGGCCAACGTCGACGCCGTGCATGCTCACCTGCGTGTTCGAGAGGTTGCCCAGGGTACCGCCGCCCGCCATGTCGGAGCGGTTGGCAAAGGTCTGGTGCGGCACGCCCGCCGCATCGAGAACGGCCGCGATGGCGGCGCGGCTGAAGGCGTCGGAGCAGTAGTGCTGGTTTGCCGCCTCCTTGATGGTAAGACCGCGGTTAAGCCAGCAGCGGTTGGCCTCGTCGTGCTTCTCGGGGTGGTTCGGGTGGCAGGCGTGGGCGTTGTCGCAGCTCAGCATGAAGGAGCGCGAGACGGCGCGGCGCAGGTCCTCGTCGCTGCGGCCGAGGGCCGCGTTGGCGCGCACGAGCACGTCCTTCAGGAAGGTGGACATGGCGCCCTGCTTCGTGTTGCTGCCGACCTCCTCATTGTCGAAGCAGGCGAACACATTGACCTGCGCGTCGTTGACACCCGCGGCGAGGAAGCCCTCGAGCGCGGCGTACGCGCAGCCCAAGTCGTCGAGCTTCGCCGCGCTCAGGAACTCGCTCGCGGCGCCCCACACACGCGCCTTTTGGCGGTTATAGAGGAAAAGGTCGCGCGCCAGTACGTCGGCGGCGTCCACGCCGAGCTTGGCCGCGACATAGCGGTCGAACGACCCCTCGCCGAGCTCGCCTGCCGAGAAGAGCGCACAGAGGTCAACCGCGCGGTTGAGCTCGGGGCACTTGCCGCCCTCGCGGTTCAGGTGGATGGCCACGCTCGGGATGAGCGCGACGTCCGCGGCGCTGTCAAAGAGTCGGCTCTCCACGCGCGCCCCGTCGCGCACGAGCACGCGGCCGGCGATGCCGAGCGGGCGGTCGAGCCAGGTGTGGTCGATCATGCCGCCGTAGGCCTCGACGTCGAGGCGCAGGTAATCGCCGGGACCTGCGAGCTCGGCCGCGCTCTTGACCTTGAAGCACGGCGAGTCGCCGTGGGCCGCCGCCACCTGGAAGTGGTAGTCGCAGAGGTCCTTGCCCACCGCGAAGGCGATGACGCTGGAGTTGTTGCGCCGCGTGAAGTAGCGCCCTCCGGGCACGACCTCCCACGCGTCTCCCTCGGGAAGCTCCGCGAAGCCCTCGGAGACGAGCCTCCGGGCGATGCGCGCCGTCGTGTGGAACATGCTCGGGCAGCCGTCGACGAATTCGCAAAGGCCCCGGGCGTGGTCGATATCGCTCATATGTCCTTCTTCCTGCCGGTTATTCAACGGTTTCGAGTCTAACACCGCAGCGCCGCCTTGCCGCGCCATTGGCTACCATAAGGGGCACCGCCCAGCAGACCGAGGAGGGAAGAAGAACGTGTGCGAGCTGTTTGCCGTCAACGCCGCGAGGCCCATGCGGGCCAACGCCTACCTCGAGGAGTTCTTCTCACATAGCCATAAGCACAAGGACGGCTGGGGCATCACTTGGCGCAAGTCCTGCACAAACACCTCTGCACCTGCGCAGACGCTTCCCATACCCGAAGATCTCGGCGACGACAGCGACGTCTTCCTCTACCGAGAGCCCATCGCAGCCTGGAGATCGGCCGCCATGGGCGAGTTTTGCGCGCACGAGATCGACTCCTGCCGGCTCGAGGCTCATATACGCCTTTCCACCTGCGGAAACACCGTGCACGAGAACTGCCACCCGTTCTACGCGACCGACATCTCCGGGCGCGAATGGACCCTCATCCACAACGGCATCCTCTTCAACGAGGGGCTTCTTGCCACCTACGACCGCAGGGAGGCCGGCCAGACCGACTCGGAGCGCGCCCTTCTCTTCCTCATCGACGTCGTCAACGAGGCGGCGATGCGCTCGGGCGGCGACCTCGGCTTCGACACGCGCTTCCAAGCGCTCTCCGAGGCGATCGCGCAGATCAGCAACCTGAACCGCCTGAACCTCATCATCGACGACGGAGAGTACACCTACGTCCACACGAACACGAACGTCGACACGCTGCACTTCCGCCAGCTCTCCGCAGACGCGATCGTCTTCTCGACGACGCCGCTCGGCGACGAGGCGGAGGCACCGCAATGGCGCCCCGTGCCCAAGAACCGCCTGATCGCCTACAAAGAAGGGCGCCTCGTGCGCACCTCGACACCGCACGGTTATGTGTTCTGCGAGGCGATCCTCGACCTGCGCCGCAAGTTCGGGGACGATTGGGCGAAGGTCCTCAACTAGCAAGAAGCGCCGGCCTGGCCGGAAGGAGACATCATGGGCATCGAGTCATACGGGCTTTCGGTAGGGTCGCTCCCTCACGGACAGCGCAACAGCATTGCCGACGTCGCGGACGTCAAGGTCGGCCACTCGACCATAGAAGACCCCGGCCGTGGGCTGCACACAGGCGTGACGGTCGTCGTCCCCTGCGAGGGCCCGGTGTTCTCCACCCGGCCCGTGGCCGCCGCCCATTCCCTCAACGGCTTCGGCAAGACCTGCGGCACCGTCCAGGTCGCCGAGCTCGGCTACCTCGAGACGCCCATCGCGCTCACCGGCACGATGAACGTCGGCCGCGTCGCGGACGCGCTGGTCGAGAACGCCCTGCGAGAAGAAGAGCGCGCGGGGTACGCGCTCCCCCAGAGCGTGAACCCCGTGGTCGGCGAGACGAACGACGGGCGCATCAGCCGCATCCAGGCCAGGCCCGTAGACACGAAAGAGGTGCTCGCCGCCATCGACAACGCGAGCAAGGACTTCGCTCACGGCGCCGTCGGCGCGGGACGCGGGACTGTCTGCTTCGGCCTCAAGGGCGGCATCGGCAGCTCCTCCCGACTCGTCGAAGTAGGCGGGCGCGCCTGGACCGTGGGCGTACTTGTGCAGACCAACTTCGGCCGCATGCCCGACCTCATGGTCTGCGGCCGCCATATGGGGCCGCAGATCCTCGAACGGATCGCGGAGGACACCGACGCCCGCGCCCCCGAGAAGGGCTCGGTCATGGTCGTCGTCGCCACCGACGCCCCGCTCTCGTCGAGGCAGCTCGGGCGCGTGATCCGCCGCGCGACCGTCGGCCTCGTGCGCTGCGGCTCATACATGGGCCACGGCTCGGGCGACATCTTCCTCGGCTTCACGACGGGGCTTTCGATGGGTGCGGAAGACGGTGCGTTGCCCGTCTGCGGGCGCGTGCCGGAAGAGTCGCTCGACGCGTTCTTCCGTGCCTGCGCGGAGGCGACCGAGGAGGCGGTGCTCGACTCGCTCGTTGAGGCCGATGCCGCGACCGGGCTCGACGGCACCGTCTACCACAGCCTCACGGAGTTCCTCTGATCGCCGCAGCTACATGATCGAGGCGAGCGTCGGAAGCAGCCAAATCAGAAAGATAAGAAGCGCGAACGCGGCCACCGTCGCGCCCACAGCCGCAAGGCAGCCCCCGAACGTGACCGGCTGCTCATTGCCGCGCGACCGAGCTGCCTCGTCGAGGTACGCGAGCGTCCAGAAGTTCGGCTTGAACCAGCTGTTCTTCTCTCCGATTTTGCCCATGAGAAGAAAACCTCCCAGACCTTCTGCGACTTCATCAACCAAATGATAGCGCCCCGCGGCGCCGAGGGAGTATTCCCTAGGAGCCGCGGGGCGCGTCCACTTATAGGCGCAGGCCCTAGATCGCGACGATGTTGACCAGGCGGCCCTTGATGACGATGACCTTCTTGATGTCCTTGCCCTCGAGCTGGTCGGCGACGGCGGCCTTTGCGGCCTCGGCGCACTCGTCGTCGGAGGCGTCGGCGGCGACGGTCACGTGACCGCGGACCTTGCCCTTGATCTGGACGGCGAGCTCGACCTCGTCCGCCTTGGCGAGCTCGGGGTCGAACTCGGGCCACGGCTCGTTGTAGACGGAGCCGTCGAGGTGCAGGGCCTCATGGTAGAGCTCCTCGGCCCAGTGCGGGATAATCGGGGCGAGCATGGCGACGATGTCGCGGGCGACGAGGTAGTCGAGCGCGGCGACGCGATCGGCGGCCGGGGTCTCGACCACGTACTTGCTCGCGGCGTTGACGATCTCCATGGCGGCGCTGATGGCCGTGTTGAACTGGCCGCGGTCGAAGTCGGAGGTGCTGCGATCGCCAAGCCCGTTCAGGGTGCGGAACAGCGCGGCCGCGTGGCCCTTGAGCGCCTTGTGGTCGAACTCGCCCGCGTGTCCGTTCTCGGCAAGCTGCCACACGACGTTCCAGGCACGCTTGATGAAGCGGTTCGCGCCGGCGACGGCCTTGGGATCCCAGTCGAAGTCCTTCTCGGGCGGCGCGATGAAGAGGATCGCGAGACGCATGGTGTCGGCGCCGTAGGGCCCGATCACGCTCGAGGGAGGAACGACGTTGCCCTTGGACTTGGACATGACGTCGCCGTTCTCGTCCTTGACCATGCCCTGGCAAAGCAGGTTGGTGAAGGGCTCATCGACGTCGATCATGCCGAGGTCGCGCAGGACCTTGGTCCAGAAGCGGCTGTAGAGCAGGTGCAGGATGGCGTGCTCGATGCCGCCGATGTAGTTGTCGACGGGCATCCAACGGTCCACGGCAGCCTTCGAGAAGGGCAGCTCCTCGTTGTGGGGGTCGGTATAGCGCAGGTAGTACCAAGAGGAGCACGTGAAGGTGTCCATGGTGTCGGTGATGCGCTTGGCCGGCTTGCCGCACTTGGGGCAGGTGGTCTCGTAGAACGGCGCGTACTCGGCGAGGGTCTCGCCGGCGCCGAGGTCGAGGTTCTCGGGCAGGGTGACGGGCAGCTGGTCGTAGGGCACCGGCACGTCGCCGCAGCAGTCGCAGTGGATCATCGGGATGGGGTTGCCCCAGTAGCGCTGGCGGCTGATGAGCCAGTCGCGCAGGCGGAACTGGACCTTCTCGCGACCGATGCCGCGATCGCCGAGCCACTTGATGATGGCGTCGACCGCCTCGGAGTGCTTGCCGCCCTTCATGCCGGTAAACTCGCCGGACTGGACGAGGTAGCCCTCGGCGACCATGGCGTGGTCCCAGTCGACGGAGGTGACGCGCAGCTCGCGCTCGTCCTTGAGCTCCTCGTAGAGCGGGTCGTCCTTCTCGCAGATGATCGGGGCGATCTCGAGGCCGTACTTCTTTGCGAAGTCGAAGTCGCGCTGGTCGCCGCAGGGGACGCCCATGACGGCGCCGGTGCCGTAGTCCATCAGGACGTAGTCGGCGACCCAGATCGGGGCCGGGCGGCCGTTGATCGGGTTGATGACGTAGCGGCCGGTGAAGACGCCGTGCTTCTCGCGCTCGGAGCCCTGGCGGTCGACGGAGCTGACCTTCTCGGTCGCGGCCTTGAGCTCCTTAAAGGCGGCCTCGTACTCGGTGCCGGCGACGAGCTCGGCGGCAAGGGGGCTCTCGGGCGGGAGCAGGAAGAAGCTCACGCCAAAGAGGGTGTCCGCGCGGGTGGTGAAGACGGTGATCTTGCGGTCGGTGGGCGTCACGCCGTCCTCGGCCGCGAGCGCGAAGTCGATCTCGGCGCCCTCGGAGCGGCCGATCCAGTTGCGCTGCTGCGCCTTGACGTTCTCGGGCCAGCCGTCGAGCTGGTCGAGGTCGTCGAGGAGCTCCTGGGCGTAGTCGGTGATCTTCAGGTACCACTGCGAGAGCTCGCGCTTCTCGGGCACGGATCCGCAGCGCCAGCACTTGCCGTCGACGACCTGCTCGTTGGCAAGGACCGTGTTGCAAGAGGGACACCAGTTGACCGGCGAGGTGCTGCGATAGGCCAGGCCCTTCTCCCACATCTTGAGGAACATCCACTGGCCCCACTTGTAGTACTCGGGGTCGCAGGTGTTGAACATGCGGTCGTAGTCGTAGGAGAAGCCCATGCGCTTCATGGTCTTGACGGCCTGGGCGATGTTCTGGTGGGTCCACTCGCCCGCCTGGGTGTTGTGCTTGATGGCGGCGTTCTCGGCGGGAAGACCGAAGGCGTCGAAGCCCATCGGGTGGAGGACGTCGAAGCCGCGCATGCGCGCCTGGCGCGCCATGGCGTCGCCGATGGTGTAGTTGCGCGCGTGGCCCATGTGGAGGTCGCCCGACGGGTACGGGAACATCTCCATCACGAACTTCTTCGGCTTGGCGGGGTCCTCATCGGTCTTGTAGAGCTCCGTGTCGGCCCACGTCTTCTGCCATTTGGTCTCGATGGCCTCGGCGTCGTAGGCCGGGACCTCGAAGGTGCTTTTAGCGTCGTCGCACATGAAAGCGCTCCTTTGCCTGCTCATACGGTAACTTATTGATTGTAGCAGGCATCGTGCGCCGTATTGCCCCCGTCGCTCGCAGGTTACAAAGTCGGGCTAGTTCTGGAGCTCCTTGCTCATCGCGTTGTAGCCGATCATGACGGTCCAGACATAGGCGCAGGTCTTCGGGATCATCAGCATGCCGATCATGGGAACCGCCTCGGCCCACAGCACGACCGGGATGTAGAAGCCGAAGCTGAGCACGATGGTGAGCCACATCCAGCCGAAGGCCTCGTCACCCTTCTCTTTTGCGCTGCGATAGAACAGCACGATGACGAGGATGCCAAGAAGGGCGAAGGGGATATTGCGGTAGATGCCCCAGATGAGCGGCGAGTGGTCGCAGAGCCACTGGTTCTGCGGCATCATGCACAGGATGACACGGATGGCCGCCAAGGCGTACACAGCCGCGGTGAGCGACTTTTTGCCCTCAACCTCATAGCGCTCGCGCCACACGTAGTAAAGAAGGACGTAGAACACCGTCATGGTCACCGAAGTGATCCACTTGCCGAGACCCAGCTGTAAGGCGAAGGAACCGAGGCCGGTGGTGCACAGGGCGAGCGCGCGGGGAACGAGGTGGAAGGAGTCGCCCGCGCCGAGCACAACCGCCATCCAGCCGAAGAGCTCGAACTGGCGCGAGCCCTTGGCTCCGCGGATCATTCGAACACCGACGGAAAGAACCGTCGCAAGGTAGCAAATATCAAATAATGTTTCGACGATAGCCTGCATCAAATTCTCCTAACCGAATAA
Organism: Coriobacteriia bacterium; assembly: GCA_003150175.1. GTDB lineage: Bacteria > Actinomycetota > Coriobacteriia > Coriobacteriales > Atopobiaceae > Paratractidigestivibacter. The sequence goes on along the minus strand of QAKZ01000054.1, from coordinate 1,216 downwards.
ATTGAACATTGTTCATTTTGGTGGCGAAAAAAAAAGACCCGCCTGCTCGCGGGTGCTTTTTCAGTAGATGGTTCGACGCACGATCTCCAGAACCGCAGAGGAGTCGAAGTCCTGCCTCACGGCAGCCGAGAGCATAAGCGCGAAGAGCACCTGAGCGAAGGCGTCTGCCGTAAGGTCCCCGGTAAAGGCGCCCGCGCGAACCTTCGGGTCCCGCAGCAGCACCGCCTTAAGCTCGTCGAGGATGTGCAGCCATGCCTGACGCATCTGCCGCTTGCCGTCCGCCGCGTCCTGCTGCATGAACCCCAGCGAGTGGTGCGTAAAGAAGCCCGGGTATCGATCGCAGCCGTACCCGAGCTGCCCGAACATCCACTTGACGCACGAAAGCGTGTCCGCAAAGACGGCCTCATCGTCCGGACGATGGAAGATGTCTTCCCAGACGCTCTCGACGGTGGCGCTCACCAGGGCCGACTTCGACTCGAAGTAGTTGTAGATGGAACCCACCGAAACACCGCAGGCGGCGGCGACCGAGCGGATATTGACCGAAGCCCATCCGTTCTCCTGGATAAGCTCGCGGCTCTTCTTCAAGATCTCCTCTTTGGATGTAACGACCGTGTTCATCGTGCCACCTCCAATGTGAACGATGTTCATTTTGATCTTATCGAGCTCGCTGTCAATACGGATTCCTGTCGCCTTCAAAGAGTCGACAAAAAGCCCCGGGGCCGCAAGGGCCCCGGGGCGATGTCAAACAATGGTTTTCGAGTTTGCCTTAGCGGTAGCTCACGCTCTGGTGACTCTGGTCCTTGACGACGACGTCGTGGGCGCCGCCCTCGACGATCGAAACGGAGGATACCAGCGTGAGGCGAGCCTTCTCCTGCAGCTCGGGGATGGAGTTGGCGCCGCAGTTGCACATGGTCGATTTGACCTTATAGAGCGTGCTGTTGACGCCGTCGTGCAGGGTGCCGGCGTAGGGCACGTAGGAGTCAACGCCCTCGACGAAGCTGAGCTTCGCCGCGCCGCCGAGGTCGTAGCGCTGCCAGTTGCGGGCGCGCGCCGAGCCCTCGCCCCAGTACTCCTTCATGTACTGGCCGTTGACGTTGACGCGCTCGGTCGGAGACTCGTCGAAGCGCGCGAAATAGCGGCCGAGCATCATGAAGTCGGCGCCCATGGCCAGCGCGAGCGTCATGTGGTAGTCGTAGACGATGCCGCCATCGCGACG
>QAKZ01000072.1 GCA_003150175.1 Coriobacteriia bacterium | reverse complement strand
ACCAGCTCAACATCCCGCAGTCCATCAAGGATTACGCCAACGGCGGCGTCAAGGTCGACGCCGACAACCCGCAGATGGTCTCCGAGGAGGAGTTCCTGGCCAAGCTTCCCGAGATCGCCGCGAACGCCGAGCAGGACGCCTGCACGCCGGAGAACCCGCGCGAGACCAAGGCTGCCGACTTCGAGAAGATCCTCAAGGCCTGCTACTACGACACGGACATCGACTTCTAAGCCTCGCTTAGTAGCGTAAAGTCTGGAAACCCCGCCGAGCTTCGCGCTCGACGGGGTTTCTTTGCGTCGATGTTGTCGTTCTTCTTCCTAGATTCGGAATCAGGCCATTCATATTAATAACGGGAGCAAAAAGGGGCTCTAATTTATAAAGAATCGCGATTCTTATAAAATAGAGCCCCTTTACAGGCGTCAATTTTACAGGGTTCAGCAAGTGGACGATTTTCTCTGGCGCGAATTCAGCTCCGCGATGTGGCGTGCGGCGAGCGCGGAGTCCGTCTCGACGTGCTCGTATCCGTTGGCGACGTGCTGCGTCGCGTCGGATCCCTTGGCAAGAAGGAGCACCACGGCACGCCGGCCGCAGCTCTTTGCGAGGTCAAAGGCGCGCGCGACGGCGGCCTCGCGGTCGAGCACGGTCTCGTGCGGGAAGCCCGCGGGCAGCGCCTCCTCCATCTGGCGGCAGATGTCTGCCGGGTCCTCGGTCCACGGGTCGTCGGTGGTCAGCACGATGCGGTCGACGTACTTTGCCGCGACCTCGGGCAGGTCGCGGCGGCGCTCGACGGCCTTGCCGCCCACCGCGCCGAAGACCGCGATCTTCTCGGCATCGGCGAAGCTGCCCTGAATGGCGGACAGCAGCGAGTCGAACGCCATGCGGTTGTGCGCGTAGTCGACGACGGCGGTCACGCGGCCGTCGTCGGTGCGGTAGAACTCCATGCGGCCGGGGACGTGTGTGACGGCGAGGCCGGCGACGATCTGGTCGATGGAAAGTCCCAGCTCCTCGGCGCAGATGGCGGCGCACAGCGCGTTGCTCACGCTGAAGTCGCCGGGGAAGGGGAGGGACGCCGGGCGCGCCTCTTCGCCGAGGTGGAGGGTGAAGAGGATGCCCGTCTCGTCGGCCTGGAGGTCGGAGGCCCAGGCATAGGCCTCGGGCCGGTTGAGGCCGAAGGTCAGGACGCGGTCGGCCGAGCCCGAGCGGGCGGCTTCGAGGATGCGGTCGGCGTGATCGGAGTCGAGGTTGACGACCGCTCTGCGGCACTGATCGAAGATCCGCAGCTTTGAGCTGAAGTAGTCCTCGAAGTCCTTGTGCTCGACCGCGCTGATGTGGTCGAGGCCGATGTTCAGAAAGCAGCCGAGCGCGAGGTCGACGCCGTAGCTGCGGTCGTACTTGAGCGCCTGGCTGGAGACCTCCATGACGAGGCCGCCGAGCTGCGCGTCGCAGGCGTTTGCCAGATGGCGCCAGAGGTCGGGGCTTTCCGGCGTCGTGTTGCGAGAAGGGCCGTCCTCGATGCCGTCGTAGGTCTCGACGGTGCCGATAATGCCGCAGGTTCCCTTTCCGCGGGCGTGGTCGACGATGGAGCGGACCATATAAGCGCAGGTCGTCTTGCCCTTGGTGCCCGTGATGCCGATGATGGGCAGGTCGCGGTCGGGCCGGCCGAAGGCGGCGGCGGACGCGATGGCCATCGCGCGGCGCAGGTCTTCGGCGGCGACGGTGAGGGCGGGGAGCGCGGGCTCGGCGGCCGCGAGCTCGGGGAGCTTGACGGCGTCGGCGAGGTAGGCGACGGCGCCCGCCTCGCGCGCGGACGAGAGGAACGCCGGGCGGAACGCGGCGCCCTTGCAGACGAAGATGTCGCCCGCACGGACAGCGCGCGAGTCGCAGGCGGCGCCGGTGATCACGGGGTCGGTGGTGGTCGGGGCGTGGACCTCGCAGGCGATGTCGTGCGCGCGCAGCTCGCCTGCCAGCTGCGATAAAGTCAAGGTATCCATGCGCTCCAGTATAAGCCGCCCAACACTGGGTGACAGTCATTGCGTGCAGCACTTTTGGGACACCCATCAGCCAATGACTGTCACCCAGTGATGGGTGTCACAGGATGCTGCACGCAATGACTGTCACCCAGTGAGGGTAGGAGGGAACGTATGGTAAACTGGCTTGGTCTGGGCGATTGGCGCAGCGGCTAGCGCAGGTGCTTTACACGCACAAGGCCGGGAGTTCGAACCTCTCATCGCCCACCATAGGATAGCCGGCCCCGGCCCGCGAGCGCGGTCCGGGGCTTCTTTGTAGGGAGGCAAGAAGCATGACTACCCCCGAAGCGCCGCGCGAGCGCAGCTATGGCCGCGCCGCGGACCAGATGCGGCCCATCAAGCTCACGAACGACATCATTAAGACAGCCGACGGCTCGTGCCTCGCCGAGTTCGGCGACACGCGCGTTCTGTGCTGCGCGACCGTCGAGGAAGGCGTGCCCAAATGGCGCCGCGCGAGCCACGGCTGCGGGTGGGTCACCGCCGAGTACGCGATGCTCCCCGCGTCAACCGCGCGCAGGTCAAAGCGGGAGTACGGCGCCCGAAAGGGCCGCAGCATGGAGATCGAGCGCCTGATCGGCCGCAGCCTGCGCAGCGTCGTCCGTATGGAAAAGATGGGCGAGATCACGGTCACGCTCGACTGCGACGTCATCCAGGCGGACGGCGGCACCCGAACGGCGAGCGTGACCGGCGCCTGGGTCGCCCTGCACGACGCGCTCATGGGCCTCGTCCGCGCGAACAAGCTCAACCGTCTGCCGCTCACCGGTCAGGTCGCCGCGATCTCGGCGGGCATCGTCGGCAGGGAGGCGCTTCTCGACCTCGACTACTCCGAGGACAGCCACGCGGACGTGGACCTGAACCTCGTGGGGACGGACGCCGGCGGCATCGTCGAGGTGCAGGGCACGGGCGAGCGCTCGACGCTCAGCCGCGCTCAGCTCGACGGGCTCCTCGACATGGGCCAAGCGGCCATCGAACGCCTCGTGGCCATCCAGAACGACGTGACCGGATTCAGGGACTGACGGCCCAAACAAGGAGGAAAACATGGCGGACAAGAAAACCGTGGTCGTGGCGACCGGAAACGCGCACAAGGTCGTCGAGATCGAGACGATCCTCTCGCGCGTGATGCCCGACGTGCGCTTCGTGGCGCTCGGCGAGCTCGGCGACTTCCCCGACCCCGAGGAGAACGGCTCCGACTTCTACGAGAACGCGCTGATCAAGGCCCGCGCCGCGCAGGCCGAGACGGGCCTTGAGCTGGCCGTCGCGGACGACTCCGGCCTGTGCGTCGACGTGCTCGACGGCGCGCCGGGGATCTTCTCCGCGCGCTGGGCGGGCGAGCACGGCAACGACGGAGCGAACAACCAGAAACTCCTGCGCGAGCTCGCCGACGTGGAGGACGCCGACCGGACCGCGCGCTTCCACTCGACCGTCGTGCTCGTACGCGGCGACGAGGTCCTGCGCGGCGACGGCGACTGCCCCGGCGTCATCGGCCATGAGCTGCGCGGGTCCAACGGCTTCGGCTACGACCCACTGTTCTGGCCGGACGACGTCCCGGGCCGCACGATGGCGGAGCTCTCGCTCGACGAGAAGAACCGCATCTCGCACCGCGCCCGCGCGCTCGCGGATCTCGCGGCGAAGGTGGGGTAAGCCCGCGCCGACCGACCACGCCGACGCCCGCGCACCGTTCGGCTGGTAACATAAAAATGAGCCAGTTAACAGGCGAAACATCGCGCACAATAGTTTTTAGCTGTGGACGGGCAGGGGCCTCGACGCGGCGGGTCTTTCTCTTATCGCTTTCGCGGCCGCGCCCTGGCGGTCACGCAAAAGAAGGAGTAAGCATGAAGATCGTTCGCGCCAAGGATTACCAGGACATGAGCCGCAAGGCCGCCAACATCATCTCGGCCCAGGTCATCCTCAAGCCCGAATGCATCCTCGGCCTCGCCACCGGCAGCACGCCGATGGGCGCCTACCAGCAGCTGATCAAGTGGTACGAGAAGGGCGACGTCGATTTCTCGCAGGTCAGCACCTTCAACCTCGACGAGTACGTGGGGCTTTCCGACGACGACCCGCAGAGCTACCACTACTTCATGCGCAAGAACTTCTTTGACCACGTGAACATCGATCTCGCGAAGACCCACGTGCCCGACGGCGCGACCAAGGACCCCGAGTCCTTCTGCAAGAACTACGACCGCATGATCGCCGAGGCCGGCTACCCTGACCTGCAGCTCCTCGGCATCGGCAACAACGGCCACATCGGTTTCAACGAGCCGGACGACCACTTCAGCGCCGGCACCCACTGCGTCGACCTCACCGAAAGCACCATCCAGGCCAACTCCCGCCTCTTCGAGAAGGAGGAGGATGTCCCGCGCCAGGCCTACACCATGGGCGTCCAGACCATCATGTACGCCCACATGATCCTCGTCGTCGCGAACGGCGAGAAGAAGGCCCAGGCTGTTCGCGATATGTGCTTCGGCCCCGTGACCCCGAGCTGCCCCGCCTCCATCCTGCAGCTGCACACCAACTGCGTCGTGGTCGCCGACGAGGCCGCGCTTTCGCTCTGCCCCGCTGAGTAAAAGACGGACAGGCCCCTGACCTCGGCGCCGTTTGCGCTCGCCGGTTGGCCGCCGTCTTTGATATAGGCACAAAAGGGCCTGGCCCTTTTGCATAAGGCCCGGCGCCGCTCCCCCACGGCGCCGGGCCTCTTGTTTGGATTGCCGCTGCGGCAGCGCGATGACCGCAGGACGTTGCCGGAACGGCGGCTGGCGCGCCCGGATCCAGCGCGCTTCTCGCTAGATCTTGAGTACCGTGAGCTCCTTGGTGTAGCTGTTCAGGACCTCGCGGCCGTCGTCGGTCACGATCAGAAGGTCTTCGACGCGGACGCCGATGTCGCCCGGCAGGTAGATGCCCGGCTCGATCGAGAAGCACTGCCCGGGTCGCACGCCCTCGTGGTGGACGCTCGACACGTCGCCGGGCTCGTGGTCCGTAAGGCCGATCTGGTGCCCGAGGCGGTGGTTGAAGTAGGGGCCCCAACCGGCGTCCTCGATGATGCGACGCGCGGTGAGGTCGATCTCGGCGAACTCGACGCCCGGGCGCACGATGGCCTCGGCGGCCTCGTTGGCGCGGCGGACGGTGTCGTAGACGCGGCGCTGGTGCTCGGTCGGCTCGGCGGTGAAGAACGTGCGCGTCATGTCCGAGCAGTACCAGTCCTTCTTGCAACCGACGTCGAAGAGCACGATGTCTCCCAGCTTAAACGGGGTGTCGTCGGGCTCGTGGTGCGGGTCGGCGCCGTGGTCGCCGAAGCTCACGATGGGCGTGAAGGAATGGTCCTGCGCGCCGAGGCGGCGGTACTCACCCAAAAGCCCGTCGGCGATCTGGCGCTCGGTGACGCCGGGGCGCACCTGCGCGGCGAGCCACTCCATGGCCTGGTCGTTGACGGCGGAGGCGGCGCGCATGAGCTCCTGCTCGCGGGAGTCCTTGATCGAGCGGGCGTCGTCTATGGCGTCAGAGGCGAGGGCGAAGCCGGTCGCGGCACCGGCCTCCATGAGAGGGACGAGCCAACGCGCCGAGAGCTCTTTGTCGACACCGAGTGCCGATGCGTGGTCGGTCACGGCGCACACGAGGGCGATGGGATCCTCGGTGTCGTCGAAGGTGCGCACGTCGGCGCACGCGTCTCCGACCTCGGGGAAGAGCCGGTTGCAGAACATCACGGGCTCGCGGGTCTCGTCGCACGGGACGTAGAGCGCGAGGAACCGCTCGTAGGGCTCGGTGTAGTAGCCGCAGAGCCACCAGATGGACAAGGGGTCCACCAGCAGCATCTGGTTGAGGCCGCGGGAGCGCAGGTTGGCGCGCACGCGGGCAAGGCGATCGTTGTTCATGGCGTGATCCTTTCGACGCTTGCCAGTGTAGCGCGCGGGGGCGCGCCGGGGGCAAGAAGCGCGGCCCGGGCACGTGATCCCGGCGTTTGGGGCGAACCTGACAGTCGGGCGCCTGCCACATCTGGTGTTGTCGTGTCAAATGTGGGTTAAGTGGGTTTTTACGGCTCCCTACGGGGTAAGATAATAGATTGCTAAACAACGACACCCATCCGGAGGCATTTCAGATGGAAAACGAGATCCCGTCCGTTAACCGCGTTGACGACATTCGCGAGCGCCTCGCCGACCTCAAGGGCAAGCGCCTGAGGGTCAAGGCGAACATGGGCCGTTCCCGCATCGTCGAGCGCTCGGGCACCCTCGTCAACGTTCACCCGTCGCTCTTCATCATCGAGGTCGAGGAGCGCCGCGGCCGCACCGCGCGCCAGTCTTTCCAGTACGTCGACGTGCTCACGGGCACCGTCGAGCTCTTCGACGCCGAGTCCGGCGAGAAGCTCTTTGACTACGCTCCCACAGAGGCGGAGTAGGCGAGGAGACAAAAAATGGTCGGTCGCCAGGTCGTCTACGCACCTTGCAAGATTAACCTGCACCTCGGCATCCACGCCCAGACCGATGAGCGCGGCTACCACTACGTTGACTCCGTGATGGCGCCCGTGGGCCTCTTTGACGAGGTCACGGTGGACGACGCGCCCTTCTTTGCCGTGCGGCACGAGCCCGCGCTCGAGGTCCCGCCCGAGAAGACCACCGTGTGGAAGGCGGCGACGATGCTCGCCGAGGAGCTCCACACGAAGCTCAACCTGCGCATCGACATAAAGACGCGCATTCCCGAGAAGGCCGGCCTAGGCGGCTCGTCCGCTGATGCCGGCGCTGCGCTGCGCGCGCTGTGCGCCCGCTGGGGCGTGGACGTGAACGATCCCCGCGTGGTCGACGTGGCGCGTCGCATCGGGGCCGATGTCGCGTTCTTCCTCAACCCGGAGCCCTCGCTGTACCTCGGTGCCGGGGACATGCTGACAGAGACCTTCCCGGTGTTGCCCTTGCCGGTCGCCATCGTCAAGCCGGCGGGTGACGGAGTCTCGGCGCGCGCGGCGTACGAGGAGTTCGATCGCGGCCCGAGCGAGCCGGTGTCATATGGAGATATGTGCCGCGCGCTGCGCGAGGGAAGTGTGGAGGGTGTGCGCGAGCACATCTTCAACAACCTCGCGCCCGCGGCGAAGGCGCTGCAGCCGGGCTGCGCGGAGGCGGAAAGCTGGCTCGAGGCGCAGCCCGAGACACGCGGCGCGCTCGTGTCCGGCTCCGGGAGCTGCGCTTTTGCGTTGTGCGACGGCCTCGGGGCGGCTCGCGCCGTGGCCGAGCGGGCGGGCGGCGAGCAAGGTTGGTGGTCTTTTGCAACATTGACGGTTGGAAAGCCGGAAGAAGTCTGCTAGAATCTACTCCTGCAGCGGGTTGTGGCTCAGTTTGGTAGAGCACCGCGTTCGGGACGCGGGGGTCGCTGGTTCGAATCCAGTCAACCCGACCATTTAAAGAGAGGGGCCAGGTAGCTTGCTGCCTGGCCTTTTTCGTATTGATGGAAAGAAGGGCGCCATGGCGACTGCGGACAACTACCAAGCGACGAACGAGGACTTCAAGCACCTGAACGACGGGCTTCCCGCGGATATGACCCGGTTGATCGCCGCGGGCGCCTTTGACGACGCCTTGCGCCTGATCGAGGCCGAGCTCGACGCCGGCACGCGTCCCGAGCTCACGGCGTGCCTGCGCGCCGAGCGCGCCCGCATCCTGCGCACGCGGCGGGACTTCAGCGTCACGCGGGAGGGCATCATCGCCGAAATCCAAAAGGAGTGGCCCGAGTTCGGCGCCTCCAAGCTCGATACCCTTATCGACCACGGCCGCATCGACTGGCGCTACGTGGATGGCGAGCAGCGCTTCCTCGCGAGCTGCATCGACTCGCTGCGCAACTATCCTGCCGAGGTGCCGGGCCTCGATCGCCCGCCGACCGATCGCGCCGAGCAGCACGCCGTGATCGACCAGATGCGCGCCCAGGGGTTCGCCGAGCGCCGCATCCGCATGCGCCTTGGCGTGGCCGCTGCCGACGCCGTCGAGGTGTCCCCACAGAGCAAGGTGCGCGCCTGGCTCCCGCTGCCGGCGGGCCCGCAAGTCGCCGACCTGCGGATTATCGACTCGACGCCGGGTATTTGCGTGGCTCCCGAGGACGCGCCGCAGCGCACCGCGTATTGGGAGGCCACGGGCGAGCGGGACTTCTTTATGGAGCTTGAGTACACGGTCCGGGCTCCCTACGTCGACCTTTGGGCCGAAAACCCCGTGCCCGCCGCGGCAGATCCGCGCTTTGACCCCGCGCCCGCGCCGTGCGCCGCAGACCTCGCCGAGGATACGCCGCACGTCGTGTTCACCCCGTACCTGCGCGCCCTCGCGCAGCGGCTTTTCCGCAATATCCCCGAGGGCGACGCCCTCGGACGTGCCCGCGCCGCCTACAACTGGGTGACGAACAACGTCGACTATCGCTTCCAGCCCGCCTACGTGCTTCTTGACTCCATTGCAGATAGCTGCGCAAAGAGCCTGCGCGCGGACTGCGGTGTGTTTGCGCTCACCTTCATGGCGCTGTGCCGCCTGGGCGGCGTGCCCGCGCGCTGGCAGAGCGGCCTGTACGTGGCGCCCGACCACGTGGGCCCGCATGACTGGGCGATGTTCTACATCGAGGGCCTCGGCTGGCTGTGGGCCGACTGCTCCTTTGGCTCGTCTGCCCGTCGCGAGGGCAACGAGGCGCGCCGCAGGTTCTACTTCGGCAACCTCGGCCCGTGGCGCATGCCGGCCAACAGCGCTTTCTTTGCGCCGCTCACGCCTGCTGTCGACGTTCTGCGCGACGACCCCTTCGACAACCAGACCGGCGAGATGATCGTCGACGGCGTTGGCCTTTCGCGCTACGAGACGGTCGAGACCCGCGAGGCCACCATCACAGAGCCGTAACCTGCTATTTCAGCCTGGCTGATTTGGCAGCGTTTTTTGCCTGGCTGGAATGGCGGGCAAATAGCAGAGGAAGGAGGGCTGGCAAGCCATGAGCGTAATTAGAAAAAACGTTCCCATGGCGGCGCTCGCCTTCTTCTACCTCGCATTTCTTGGCGTCGAATACCTTTTTGACGAGAAGGTCGCGCTTCTTGCCGGCGCCGGCTCGGTGGCGATGGCCGAGTCTGTCGTGGTCGGGATCAGCGTGGCTGGCTTTCTCCTGTACCCGCCCGCGCTGAGGTTTTCCGAGCGCCGGATCAAGCCCTTGCTGCTCGTCGCCGGGGGTCTAGCCGCGGCGTGCTCCGTCGAGATCGGCGTCGCAGAGCAGCCGGTTGCCGTCTACGTTGAGGGCGCCGTCGGGCTTCTGTGCCTCGGCTTTGTTGGCGCGGCCGCGCACGATGCGGTCGTCCGCGAGCGCGAGGATGCCGGAATAGCAAGTACCGTGGGCGTCGCCTATACAGCGGCGATCCTTCTGCAGGTCGAGCTTCAGGAGCTGACGGAAGCCGGACTGATGCGCGCGGCGCTGCTCGCGGCGGCGTGCCTCGCCTCGGCCGCCCCTGCTGCGGCCCGCGCCGCAGTCCCGAAGGCCCTGGAGACCGCGGCCTCCGGCGACGTTCCTGCGACCCGCGCCCTGCCCATCCTTGCGGCCATCGTTGCCCCCATGACGCGCATCTTCTCGACGCTAAATGTCACCCTCACGGGCATGCATGCTGCCGGTCAGGTCGACCTCGGCTCCTGGCCGTGGCTCCTTCTGGCTGCGAGCGCCCTTGCGTCCGGCTTCGCGCTCGACAGGCTCTCGCGCCGATACGCGCCGGTTGCGATGGCGCTTGTTTCCACGCTGTCGTGCTTCGCGATCTTCTCGGCCGTAAGCGGCGGACCTGCCCTTATGTGCGCCGCCGTCTTCTACCTGGGGTCGGGTGCGTTCGTGGTCTTCTTTACCTCGGCGTTTATGCTTGCTGGCCGCGCCTCGTCCCCCTCGGGCCTGTGGCCCTCAGCTGGGCGAGTGGTCAACAACGTGGTCTCGCTCGCCGTCGCGGCGCCCGCACTTGCCCTCGTCACGCGCGCGAATAGCCTTGCGATCTCGGCGGTCGTGCTTGTGGTCCTGGCCGCCATCTATGCGCCGGTGTTCCTGTGGCTCGAGAAGGGCGCAGAGCCAACGGTTCCCGGCGAGCCGCCGGCACCCGCCGCAGCGATCCTTGCCGACGCCCCATCTGCCCCCGCGCCCCTCGACCCCGACCAGAGGATCGCCGCCTTCTCCTCCGCTTTCGGCCTGACCGAGCGCGAGACCGAGGTTCTGGCCGCGCTGATCACATCCGACTCGAGCATGCAAGATCTCGCCCGACAACTTTTCATGTCCAGAACCGCGCTCCACCGACACATCTCGTCGATGTGCGGTCGCGTGGGCGTCGACAATCGCCAGGCGCTTCTTCTTTGCTACTTCTCTTGGCGGCCCGAGGACCTGGGCTAAACGAACGCAAACCCCGCTCGCGATTTTGGGACATCTGTAACCTTTACGTCTGACCTCGCGGTCTGCGACGATGTGGCCATCCGGTACAGCGTCGGTCGGAGGTGCCCATGACCAGGTCCAACGCGCAAAGGCTCATGTTGGGGTGCGGCGTTGCGGCACTCGGTGCCGCCGCGGTTTTCTGGGTTTTGTCGATGGCGGCTGTTAACGCCGGGCCGAAGGGGCCTGAAAGCCCGCCTGCGCCTGCCGTGGCGGGTGGTCCTGCCGCGGGCGACCTCGCGCTTGATTTCTCCACGGCTGACGTGGCGTCCCTCACCTATATATCCGAGGGCGAGATGCTGCAGAGGTACGAGTGCTCAGAGCCCGAGGCCATCGCAGGGGTCGTGGACGCCCTCGCGCGCATCGAGCTCGGCGAGTCCACGGAGCTATTTGCCCTGGATGCCGGCGACTGCCTGATCTTCTTGCTAAACGACGGGTCGGAGCGCAGGTACTTCTTTGAGGCCGGCATTTACGTGGATGGGGACGTGCGAAGAACGGTCGACTCCGGTGCAGGTGAGCTCGCGCAGGCCCTCGGTTACGTGCGCGAATCCTCGGTTGAGGAGGCGGAACAATGACGCGGCAGCCTGGCAAGAAGGGCTTTTGCGAGGACACCGCATATGACGGCGCCACCGGCCGGGCGCTTGCCCGGCTTGCGGTTCCGGTGGGCTGGTCTGTGGTGGGTCGGCTGGAGCGCGCGGATTCGTTCGAGCGGCCGATCAGCGTTCGCCTTCGCGCCGAGGGGCCGGACGGTTCGAGCGTAGACTTCAATTCCGGTGAGCGTTACTGCCGCTTGGGCGCCGGGGCTAAGGGCATGAACGTGATGGCGGCGATGTACGGTCTGACGTCGTCGATGCAGACGTCTCCGGACCGCGCGTTCGAGGACATCGAGGATTATCTTGACAAAGAGGTGGCGGCGTTTGCCCGGCGGGCGGGTGGCGCGGCGCGGTTTGTGGGCACAGTGGCGTACCCCGGCGATTTTGACGAAGCGGCGGGCAAGGCGCTCGTCGAGCGCGAGGCGATCAACGACTTCGCGATCCAGGGCGCTCGGGTCAAGTGCTCGCGGCTCTGGGCCCGCGCTGCAGCGCGCCTGTACGAGCTCGGTCTCCCTGACGGCAGCTCGCGCAGCGTTTGCGCCGCGGGTATCGTCGACGGTTACGTCGTTGGGGTTCCGGCGGGCGCCGCGACAGGCTCCATGGCAATAGCGGCGTCCGAGCTCGTCCAGGCCGTTGCCCCGCAGGCGAAGGCCAGCGGCTTCTTGGATGCCGTGGTCGACTCCGGGATCCTTGGCGGCATCGTGGGCCGTAAACTCAAGGAGCGTCGGGTTGCAACGCCTTCGGCGCCCTGCTCGACGGTGCTGCCGTCTTCTGAGGTCGCCGCTCCTGCGCAAGAAGGATTTGGCAAGGTCGGCGCCGGAGAGGTCCTCATCTGGGGCCCGAGGAACGTGACGGTCCTTTGCTGCCCTGGGCAGGCGCTTGAGGAGCACCTGCGCTCGACCTTGCCCGCGATGCTTCGGAGCTTCACCCCGAACCCGGCGCTTGCGCAGGAGGCGGACGCCATCCGCAACAACGCCGTGATTCAAGAGCAGCAGCAGGCTGCCATGGCGCAGCAGCGTCAACAGGCGCGGTTCGCTGCCATGAGGCAGGCCGTCAATACACAGCGGCAGGCCTTCGACGACTATCAACGCGCGGCGCAGGCGCGCTCGGATGCCCAGTGGGCGGCGGATCGTGCACGCTCGGGGCATGCGGCGTCTGATTCCACGTGGACAGACGGCTTCTCGGACGCGATGCGCGGCGTGAACACGTGGGTGCGCCCCGACGGGACCGAGGTCGAGACCTCGACGGCATCTAACCGGGCATGGACGAACGCGGCGGGAGACGTCGTGGGCGGCGGCGGGGGCTTCGACCCCGGTGCCGACTGGACGGAGCTCCACCAGAAATAACGAGCCAAGGGAGGAATCATGAGCATCTCAACTGCAAGGCGAAGGGCAATCGCGGCGATGTTGGCGGCACTTCTTGCCGCTCCGCTCTTTGCGTGCGGCGCGCAGCCGACGACCACGGCGCCGGGCACGGACGCCCCGGCAGCCGACACCAACGTGACCGACTCCGGCAAGAAGGACGACGCAAAGGCCGATAATGCGACCGGCTCGAGTGGCGGCTCGTCGACAAACACCGATGCGCCCGCCTTCGATACCTGGTCCGACGACTGTGTCGACGACCATGGTAACGTCACGGTAAGCGCGCTTCTGGGCCTTAAGGGCTGGCAGCTCCAGACGCTTCTCTCGCAGCGAGGTTTTTCTTGGAACGGCGAGTATAAGCGCTATGAGGACGGGGAGGGGCGCGTGTTCCTCGCCGAGCGGTATTACAGGGACGGCAGCGACGAGACCCTGGGCGAGGACCAGATCGGCGAGCTCGATAAGGGCGCGACCGGCTCACCGGTGGCCTTCTACCTTACTGTGAGCGGTTATCTGGACGGCGAAGACGACGAGTCGATGGCGCTGCTCAAGGCCGTGAGTGGTGCCGGTGGCGTCTCGTGCGAGGACTACCGCTATGTCGACGGTGTCCTGTACGCGATCGTGTACAACGAGTCGATGAACCGCAACTTCGTGATGGCGGCGGCAAACGACGACGCAACCGTGAGTATCATGGTCTGCAACGAGGATGTGGCGCGCACGGGCGCCCTCACCGAGGGCGGCGGCGCGCCGACCGTCATGGACGTCTGGCACGAGTACTTCGGCTAACGTCGCGTCGGTTTACGCGCTAAGAAAACCCGACGTCTGGGCGCCGGTTGGCTTCCGGCGGTGCCGCGCGCTAATAATTCCCGACGTCTGGGCGCCGCGCCGCCCTTCTTGCTAAGAAATCCCGACCTCTGGGCGCGCCATTGCCCAGAGGTCGGGATTTTTTAACGCGGAAGGCATTCCGGGATGGCGCGTATAAGGTTGGTGTAAGAAGGCCATGGCCACCGCGCCGCCGGCGCCGGGGAACCTCACCCTCCCGGTAGAAACTACTTCCTCAGCCCGCGCCGGTCAACCACCTCCCTCACGGCCTCCGCCGCGTAGAGCCTCGCGGCCTCCAGCCTCTCGTCGGACGGGGGCTCCGCCGCGGACGGCGCCGCCTTGGCGAGCGACGAGGGCGACAGCAGCCTCTGCGCCTGCCAGCGCCCCTCCTCGCCCATGAGCACCGCGCAGGTCAGCCGCATCATCGAGGCCCTCGACGGGAACGACTGGACGCTGCGGTAGCGCCGCTTTATCTCCCGGTTGGCCCTCTCCTGCTGGTTGTTCGTCCTGATCTTGGGCCAGTGCTCGCGCGGGAAGGCCATGTACGCCAGGGCGTCCTCGCGCGCCTCCCCGAACGCC
>QAKZ01000082.1 GCA_003150175.1 Coriobacteriia bacterium | reverse complement strand
CGACCAGACCAACGGCAAGACCTACGAGGCCGGCATCGAGTCCATGCCCTCCGAGTCCGTCTGCTACCCGGCCAAGCTCAGCCACGGCCACATCATGAACCTCATCGCCAAGGACCCGGACTTCATCTGGATGCCCTGCATCCGCTGGGAGCGCCAGGAGGACCCGGGCGCGACCAACCACTACAACTGCCCGATCGTCATGAGCTATCCGCAGGCGCTCGAGCTCAACGTCGACGAGCTCGGCCACGGCACCAAGGTCGAGTTCCTCGACCCCTTCATCCCCTACGACAAGAAGGGCGAGCTCAAGCGACGCCTCTATGAGCTCGTCTCCGAGCAGCGCGAGCGCGACGCCGCCGAGGGACGCGGCCGTGTGCGCGGGCCGCACATCACCCGCGCTGAGGTCGACGAGGCCGTCAACTACGCGTGGCAGGCCGATATCGACTTCCACGACGCCATGCACCGCAAGGGCGACGAGGCCCTGCGCTGGATCGAGGAGAACCACGGCCACGGCATCGTGCTCGCCGGCCGCCCGTACCACAACGACCCCGAGATCAACCACGCCATCCCCGAGCTCGTGCACTCCTTCGGCTTCGCCGTCCTCACCGAGGACTCCGTCGCGCACAAGATGCTCCCCGAGCGCCCGATCCGCGTGGTCGACCAGTGGATGTTCCACTCCCGCCTCTACCGCGCCGCGCGCTTCGTGGCCTCCCGCAACGACCTCGACCTGATCCAGCTCTTCTCGTTCGGCTGCGGCCTGGACGCGCTGACCACCGACCAGGTCCAGGAGATCCTCGAGGCCTCCGGCAAGATCTACACCATGCTCAAGGTCGACCAGGTGAGCAACCTCGGCGCCGCGCGCATCCGCATCCGCTCCCTCATGGCCGCCCTGAAGGAGCAGAAGGAGGAGCTCGAGGCCCGCGCCGCCGCCGGTGAGGTCCACGAGATCGAGCCCGCCGGCGTCCGCTGCGCCGACGGCACCCCCGAGCGCAAGCGCGCCGACGACGGCGACGTTCCCGTCTACCGCGAGGCCGCGAGCTCCGCGTTCAAGAAGGTCCGCTACACCAAGGAGATGCAGGCCGAGGGCTACACCATCCTCGCGCCGCAGATGAGCCCGATCCACTTCGAGCTCATCGAGGAACTCCTGCGCAACGAGGGCTACAACGCCGTCCTTCTTCCTTCCGTGGACCAGGGCGCCGTGGACATGGGCCTGAAGTACGTCAACAACGACATCTGCTACCCGTCCATCCTCGTCACCGGCCAGATCATGGAGGCCGTGCTCTCCGGCAAGTACGACCTCACCCGCACCGCCGTCCTCATCACCCAGACCGGCGGCGGCTGCCGAGCCACGAACTACATCGCCCTCATCCGCAAGGCGCTCAAGGACTCCGGACACCCCGAGGTGCCGGTGATCAGCCTGACCGCCGCCTCCGGCCTCGACGAGGACAACCCCGGCTTCAACGTCTTCAAGCCGTCGCTGCTCATCAAGGCCCTCTACGCGCTGCTCTACGGCGACCTCATCATGCAGCTCCTCTACCGCGTGCGCCCCTACGAGACGCGCCCGGGCTCGGCCGACGAGCTCTACGAGCGCTGGATGGCGCAGACCAAGTCCGTCCTTCTCCATGCGAGCCGCTCGAGCTTCTACAAGCTCTGCCAGCAGACCATCGACGCCTTCGAGGCCCTGCCGCTGACGAACGACCGCTCCAAGCCGCGCGTCGGCGTGGTCGGCGAGATCCTCGTCAAGTTCCACCCCACGGCCAACAACCAGGTCGTCCGCGTGATCGAGCAGGAGGGCTGCGAGGCTAACGTCCCGGGCCTGGTGGACTTCTTCCTCTTTGGCATGACCAACGCCATCAACATGAAGGAGGAGCTGGGCACCAAGGCCACGAGCCGCTTCACGCACAAGGCCGGCATCAAGCTCATCGAGGGCTTCCGCGAGCCCATCAACCAGATGCTCCAGAAGTCCAGCCGCTTCGAGCCGTACCCGAGCGTCTTTGAGCTCGCCGAGAAGGCCGGCCAGATCCTGAGCCTGTGCAATACGATGGGCGAGGGCTGGCTGCTCACGGCCGAGATGTGCGACCTCATCGAGACCGGCACGCCCAACATCGTGTGCTGCTCGCCGTTCGCGTGCCTGCCCAACCACGTCGTGGGCAAGGCCGTCATCAAGCGCCTGCGCGAGATGCACCCCGAGAGCAACATCGTGGCCGTCGACTACGACCCGGGCGCGTCCGAGGTCAACCAGCTCAACCGCATCAAGCTGATGATCTCGGTTGCCAAGGAGAACTACCGCAACGCCCGCGGCGAGGACTTCAAGCTGGTAAACGACGACGACCCGACCGTGGGCGGCGGCGAGGACTACGGCATCCCCCTGTCCGACGAGCAGCGCGCCCGCCTCGAGGACATCCGCGCTCGCGCGGCGGTCGACTAATTGAGGGGTCGCGCGAGCTGGCGTTCATAGAATGATTCGCGAAGGAACGGTTCCCAGGGAGGCCGACCTTCGCGAATCATTCTTTTATGGATGAGCCGGGGGCCTTGAATCGTCTCAAATCTGGAATGGATTCCAGTTTTGAGACGATTCTTGCGATAAAATCATCTCAAATCTGGAATGCATTCCATTTTTGAGAGAATCGAGTACGGCAATGTACATTTCTCGGGCCCTTGAACCTGTTGTGTCCAGGTATTCCGAGTTCTTCAAGGTTGTGGTGGTCACCGGTCCGCGCCAGGTGGGCAAAACAACCATGCTCAAGCACCTTATCGAAAAAGAGCAAGAGCTCACCGGCGTCCGGCGTTCGTATGTTTCTCTTGACGACTCAGCGCTTCGCATGGCCGCAAAGGCGGATCCCGCGCTGTTTCTCCAGCGCTATAGGCCGCCCGTTCTGATCGATGAGATTCAGAAGGCGCCCGAGCTGCTTCCGTATATCAAACTTGCCGTCGATGCCGACGACCTGAATGGCCAGTTCTGGCTTACTGGCTCCCAGCCGCTTCACCTCATGAAAGAGGTTTCCGAGTCGCTGGCCGGGCGAGCCGGTATCGTCGAGATGCTTGGTCTTTCAAACGCGGAGATCGCGGGCGTCGCTTCGGAGCCCTTCTCGCCAACGCCGGATTACTACTTGCGCAGAGTGGGCCTTATGCCGAAGTTTGGCGTACACGATGCTTTTGAGCGCATAGCCGCCAGCTCGTTTCCGGGGATTCGCTCGTTGCCCGAGGATCTGCGGGCGGCGGCGTACGAGTCCTACATCGATACGTACGTGATGCGAGATATTCGCGACCTTTCGCAGGTGGCGGACGAGCTCAAGTTCAGGCGCTTTATGACTGCCTGCGCTTCGCTTACTTCGAAGCCTGTGGTCTACGCGGAGCTTGCCCGCCTGGCGGATATCGACCAGAAAACGGCAAAGGCATGGCTTTCCCTTCTGGTGAGCTCGTATCTGGTCAAGATTGTGGAGCCGTATTCGAACAACCTGCTTAAACGTCTGAGCAAGCAGCCCATTATGCACTTTACCGACCCGGGGCTTGCCGCGTACTTGTGTGGATGGGGCAGCGCCTCTACGCTTGAGCTGGGCGCGATGTCGGGCATGGTGTTCGAAACCTATGTATTTGACGAGCTCTATAAAAGCTACTGCAACGCGGGCAAGCGCCCCCAGCTTTGGTTCTTCCGGACCAACGACCGCAAGGAAATCGACCTTCTTTTGGAACAGAACGGTACGCTGTTTCCGATTGAGGTAAAGAAGAGCGCTTCTCCCGTTGCGTCTGACGCAAAGAATTTCAGCGCGCTGGACGGTGTGGAGGCGGACGATTTGCCGCCCGAGCTCGTTGCCTTTAAGCGAGAGGTGGGAACCGGCGCCATCATCTGTATGGCGGATGACGCGTTTCCGGTTAGCTCCCGGGCGTGGGCAATGCCGCTGTGGGCGATTTAGGAGTAGGGAAGAAGAACATGCTCAAGCTTGTATTCACCGATCTCGACGGCACGTTCGTGGACACGCAAAAGCAGGTGCCCGAGCGCAACGCGCGCGTCCTCGACCTTGCGGCGGAGTGCGGCGTGCAGTTCGTGCCGTGCACAGGCCGCAACGCGAACGGCGTTCTGACCGACCTGGCCAACCACCCGGCCGTGCGCTACGCCATTTGCTGCAACGGTGCGCTGGTGGTCGACCTGCGCGAGGACCGCGTGCTTCGCAGTGCCCCGATGAGCAACGAGCAGGTGCTCGAGCTCTACGATCGCGTTCGCGACCTGCGTGTGTCGTTCGATGTCTTTATCAACGGCAAGGTGTACCTCGAGCGGAGCCGTTGGGAGATTCCGCACGAGGCCTCTGGGGGCGATAAGGCCACGGAGAAGTTCTTCTACAGCCTGCGCACCCCTTATGACTGCAGCCTGGAGGAGCTTCTTCAGCGCGGCCCTGCGACCAAGGTGACGATGCTGCACCCCGGAAACGTCGACGCCCCCGCCGTGCGCGCGGCCGCCGAATCCGTCAAGGGCGTCGAGTGGACCTGGTCGCTGCCCATGAACACCGAGGTGGCCAATGCCGAGGCGAGCAAGGGCGCCGCGCTCACGTGGCTGTGCGGCCACCTGGGCGTGGACGTCGCGGACGCGATCGCGTTCGGCGACGGGGACAACGACCTGTCTATGATCCGCGCGGCCGGCGACGGCGTGGCGATGGCCAACGCGATTCCCGAGGTTCTCGCGGCGGCGGACCACGTGACCTCCTCTTGCGACGAGGCGGGCGTCGCCGCATACCTGGAGCCGATCCTTTCTGCGATGGCCTAGCCCTTCTTGCCGCCAGGTACCCCCTCGCACAAACTAACTCCCATACAGCGGACGCATCTGGGCCGAAAATGGCCGAAATGCGTCCGCTGTATGGGAGTTAGGCGTTGCGAAGGCTTCGCAGGTGGCAAGAAGGACCTGCGGGGCCGTAGACGCGCCGGCCGCGGTAGAATCGAGGAGATTGATCCGCGGCAACCGAAAGGCATCCGAACATGAGCGACGTTCTTGAGCGATTCCTGCGCTACGTGCAGGTCGATTCCCAGTCCGATCCCGATAACGAGCAGGTCACGCCCTCGACTCCGCGCCAGCACCAGATGGCGCGCGTGCTCGGCGACGACCTTTCCGCGCTCGGCTGCGAGGACGTCCGCGTGGACGACCACGCCTACGTGACGGCCACGCTGCCCGCCTCCGCCGGTGCCGAGGGCGCCCCCGCGCTCATGCTCTGCGCGCACATCGACACCGCGCCCGACGCGCCGGCCGCCGGCGTCCGCCCGCGCGTCGTCCGCTACGAGGGCGGCCCGCTTGTGGCGGGCATAGTCGACGGAAAGCCCGTGCAGACCACGTCCGACCAGGTCCCTGACCTGGCCAAGTTCGTTGGCCAGGACATCGTGGTCACCGACGGCACGACCCTTCTGGGCGCCGACGACAAGGCCGGTGTGGCCGAGATCTGCGCCCTGCTGGCCCGCCTGGTCGCCGACCCGTCGCTTGCGCACCCCACCCTCAAGATCGCCTTCGTCCCCGACGAGGAGATCGGCCACGGCGCGTCGCTTCTCGACCTCGACGCCCTCGACGCGGCGTACGGCTACACCGTCGACGGCGAGACCCTCGGAGAGTTCAACTACGAGTGCTTCAGCGCGTGTGAGGCCACGGTCCGCGTGCGCGGCGTGATGGTCCACCCGGGCAGCGCGAAGGACGTGATGGTCAACGCAATCACCGTCGCCTCCGAGTTCCAGCAGCTCGTGCCCGCCTGGGAGCGCCCTGAGCACACCTGCGGCCGCGAGGGCTTCTATCACCCGACCGACATCGAGGGCTCCGCGTCCGAGGTCATGCTCAAGTACATCCTGCGCGACTTCGACTCCGCAAAGTTCGCCGCCCGCGAGCAGACCCTGCGCGAGATCGCCGCGCTCCTGAACGGCCGCTACGGCGAGGGCACCGTCACGGTCGACGTCCGCCAGCAGTACCGCAACATGGCCGAGCACTTCGAGGGCAAGGAGTTCCTCGTCGACAACGCGCTCGCCGCCAACCGAGAGGCCGGCCTGGAGCCCTCGATCGTCGCCGTGCGCGGCGGCACCGACGGCGCGCAGCTCACCTTCCGCGGCCTGCCGTGCCCGAATCTCGCCACCGGCGGCTACAACGCGCACTCGGTCCGCGAGTTCATCCCCGTTCCCAGCATGGAGGCCACGGTGAACATGCTCGAGCACCTGGTCGCCAAGTTCGCCGTCGCGCAGGGGGCGTAAGCGCGTGCCGTACCCCGTCCTCCTGGTCCTCAGTTTGGTGCCCTGCGTCGCCGCCGCCCTTATCGGCCGCGCGAACGCACCGATCCGGCTGGTCGAGCGCCATCACAGCCACCACGACACCTATGTCGTCCCGCCGGATTTCCTCCGCGCGCTGGTGGTGACGATGCTGCTCGTGGGGTGCCTCGGCTTCGTGCTGGGCGCGTTCAGCCTCGCGGGCGCGTTCGGCCCGAGCGCCCGCTGTGTGCTGGCGTTCACCGACGCCTTCGTGTGGACCTTCTTTGGGGCGTGGGTCGTGCTCATGCGCTATAAGGTCTCGCTCTTCGAGGACCGCGGGGAGATCGTCCCGCTGATCGGGCGCAGCTCGTGCTTCTTTTACTCGGATATCGAGAAGCTCGGATGGCGCGGGCGTATTCGCACCTCCGGGTACCGCGACCTCGTGATCGTCGAGAAGGACGGCAGGCGCCTGCGGATCTGGGGCATCGTCGACATCGAGCAGATCCTGCTGCACATCGACCGCTTCGACGTGCTGGAGCCGCTCGCGGCGGGCCCGGAGGACGCGCCCGAGCTCATGCCGAGGGCCCTGGGGCCGTGGCTTGCGGGGGCGCGCCAGCGGCCTGCGGAGCCGGCAGGCGAGGGCTCAGGCAACCTAATCGGAAGAAAGCGGTTTGAACATTGATTAAGCTCGCCCTTTCCGACATGGACAACACCCTCGTGCCGCTCGGCGCCCGCGCCGTGAGCCCGAGCACACGCGAGGCCATCCACGAGGCGCTCGACGCCGGCGTGCTCTTCGGGCCGTCGACGGGGCGCGACACGGTCGAGCTCATGCGCCTTTTCCGCGCGGACAGGGCGTGCTTCCAAACGGGCGTCGTCTCCAACGGCAAGCGCGTGCTCGCCCGCGGGCGGACGGTCTCGCTCACGTTGATGCCCCACGACGGGCTCGTCGCCATCGCGCGGGCGCTCGAGGGGGCCCGGATGTTCCTCGTCTGCTACCCCGCCGAGGCGAACCTGCTCAATGCGATCTACGCCGTCGGGGCGCCCTCCGAGGAGGTGCTCAACAGCTACGAGGCCCGCATCAAGTTCGTGGGCTGCATGGTGGACGAGGTGCCCGACGTCGACTTCGTGGCGGCGACCATCGCCTGCCCCGATGGCCCCGAGCAGATGGACCAGACTCGCCGGATCGTGGCGGAAGTAGCTCCTGACCTGCGGGTCGTTTCTCCTGTGCCGGGCTGGTTCGACATCATGCCCAAAGGCGTGAGCAAGGCGCGCGGTCTGCATGAGCTTCTCGACGCGACGGGTATCGGCATCGACGAGGTCGTCGTCTTCGGAGACGCGGAGAACGACCTCGAGATCCTGCGAGAGGTCCCGTACTCGGTGGCCGTCGCAAACGCGATGCCCGAGGTTGCCAAGGCAGCGAACTATCACATCGGCGCGTGCGCGGACGAGGGCGTGGCCACCGCGCTCCGCGAGCTCGCGCGCGCGGCCCGCGCCGGGCGGATGCCCGACTTCCTGAAGGGATAGGAACGATGGACGAGCAGCTGGACGCCTTGGACGAGCGTGGCAAGAAGGCCGCGGCTGACGCTGCGGACCCGATGGATGCGGCGAGTGCGGCAGATCCGATGGATGCGGCGGGCGCTGCGGAACCGGAGGACGCGGCGTCGGCTTCTGTGCCTGACGGTCC
This sequence comes from Coriobacteriia bacterium, assembly GCA_003150175.1. Lineage (GTDB taxonomy): Bacteria > Actinomycetota > Coriobacteriia > Coriobacteriales > Atopobiaceae > Paratractidigestivibacter. The sequence continues at coordinate 13,659 of QAKZ01000082.1, read as the reverse complement.
GGCCGACGGCCCGACTGGTGCCCCGGCCAGCGCTCCTTCGCCCGCCCGTCGCTTCCATGCACCCAAGCTGACCAGGAGATCGCTCGTCGGCGCAGGCGTCGCAGCCCTTGCGGTGGGCGCGGGCGCCGCGTCCGGCATTGCCCGGTGCACGGCGGGCGACGCCTCGGTGCCCTCCGAGCCCAAAAGCCCCGAGCCGGGTGCGGCCGCCGGCCCCGACTCGCGTCGCGGCGGCAAGCTCGTTATGTATACCTGCTGCGACGACGACCTGGTCAACGCCTTCGTTCCCGCGTTCATGCAAGAGACGGGCATCGTGGTCGACGTCCGCCGCATGACCGCCTCCGAGTGCCGCGACTCCGTGGCGGCGGAGGTCGCCGCCGGCCGCCCGATCGCTGACGTCGTTTGGGGCGGCGACGAGAGCTGGTATGCGGCGGGGGAGGCCGACTACGAGAAGTACTTCTCGTCGGAGAACGCGAACGTGCTCGACGGGTGCCGAAACACCAGCGGATACGTCACGCCGGCGACGCGCGAGGTGTGCGTCATCGCCGTGAACTCGGCGCGCGCCGAGGAGCTCAGCGTGGAGATCGAGGGCTACGCCGACCTGCTCGATGAGCGGCTCGCAGGGCTCGTCGCCGTTGCCGATGCGGGCACGGATGCCGCGGCGAAGTCCTCCGCGGAAGCGGCGCGCGCCGCGGGTGACCTTCTTTCCGCGTTCTCGACGACGGTGGAAGACGGCAGCGCGCAGCCCGGCGGCGACGCGTTCCTCGCCGCGCTCGAGACGCAGGCGGGCGGAAACGTGCGCGCGACTAGCGAAGACGTGCTCGAGGACGTGCTCTCGGGCGCGGCGGTCACGGGGCTCGTGTACGAGCAGCAGGCGGCGGCGATGACGCGGCTCACGGGCGAGGTCGAGGTCGTGCTCCCGCGCGAGGGATGTCTCGTGGCCCACGGCTGCACAGCCATCGTCCGTGGCGCGACGAACCTCGCGCAGGCTCAGGGCTGGGTCGACTTCGTCTGCGGCGAGACGGCGCAAAAGGGCGCCGCAGCAAAGGTCCGCCTGCGCAGCGTCCGCGACGGCGTCGGCGAGAAGGACGATTTCGTGCAGCTTACCGTCGGTAAGGCGTAGGTCGTTGCTGGGTGAGCTCGTACCTGTCTGCGTCTGGGGTTTGGTCCGGCGGTTTAGCTGAACAATGGATGCGGGTCTCTTCCGCGATTATGGAGAAACCTCCACATCGTTGACTCTGCGCGACTGGGCGCGTATAGTTCTTTCTTGCGCAAACGCGCTCGCAAATATTGCGGGGTGGAGCAGTCTGGTAGCTCGTCGGGCTCATAACCCGAAGGTCGTAGGTTCAAATCCTGCCCCCGCGACCATAAATTGCCTGGTAGGGACCCGAGAGGGTCCCTACTTTTTTGCCACGACACACCCCCTCGGGACAATTTCGGGACAAAACTGGGACAAAAGGGACGCTTGCCATGCATGACATCTGGAATCCCTGGCACGGCTGCGTTCGCGTGAGCGAGGGCTGTGCCCACTGTTATATGTTCACGATGGACGCCGCGCGCGGGCTCGACGGCGGCGTCGTTCGTCGCAACAAGACAACGTTCGACTATCCACTTCAGCGCACGCGAGACGGCGCGTACAAGGTGCGCTCCGGCGAGCTCATCCGCATCTGCATGAACTCGGATTTCCTCATTGAGCAGGCAGACTCCTGGCGCGACGAGGTATGGAGCATCATCCATGCCCGGCCCGACGTCCGCTTCTTTATCCTCACCAAGCGACCCGAGCGCTTCGCCGAGTGCCTGCCGCCGGATTGGGGCGATGGTTGGGACAACGTGATGCTCAACGTTACGTGCGAGAACCAGCGCCGCGCTGACGAGCGGATCCCGATCCTGCTCGCGACGCCCGCCAAGCACAAGGGCATCATGTGCGCGCCCTTTATCGGGCCGGTGAGCGTGGGGCGCTATTTCGGCGCCCCCTCACATGGCGCCGGCTTGGAGCAGGTCATTTGCGGTGGTGAGAATTACGAGGGCTCGCGAGCGTGCGACTTTTTGTGGGTGCAGGCGCTCTCCGCGGAGTGCCGCGAGCACAATGTGACGTTCTCCTTCATCGAGACGGGCTCGAACTTCGTGGTGGACGGCCGCACATACCGCATCCCCAAGCGCCTTCAGGCGGAGCAGGCGTACAAATCCGGTGCGGGCTACGAGGGCAAGCCCATCGAATGGCGGCTCACCGATCCGCTTGGGCTGCCTCTGACCGATGACGACCTCTACGTTCCGCGATTTCGCAAAAAGTGCCGGAGTTGCGGCGGTCGTCTAACCTGCAACGGCTGCAGCAACTGCGGCGGCTGCGGCGAGCCTGCGGAGCTTTTGCGCACGTGGGAGGAGCTCGTTGCGGAGATGGGCGGGGCGTAGCGGGGGACTGGGTGCGGCTCCCCGTTTCGCGCGCAGAACGTGGTAAGAAGGGCTTCTTTCCACCAGAAACCGGGAGCATCAGTACCGACGCTTCCGGTTTCCCGCGCAGTCCAAAGGCTCGTTTACCGACGCTCCCGATTCCCGCGCGGGCTGCTGGCCGCGCACGTATCGTCATCGGCGCAAGGCCCCGCCGACCCTCTCTTTATGTTATTTCTTCCTAGGCAAACGCCGCGCCAGGTAATTGGTCGGCGCGGAAACGTCGATGCCCATGAGCGAGTGCCCCATCCAGAGGAACACGGCGAGCACCAAGAGAGGGACAAGACACGAGGTCACGATCATCACGATGGTACCCTCAATAAGATTCGTGACTTGTTCGACCACGCCGTCGGTCACGCTCTTGATGCCATCCTTCAGGTTCGAGACGAGCTGCGCGGCGCCGCTGGCGATGCTGTCCCAGAAGTTCTTGTTCTCCTGGCTCTCATCGCCTGCGGGCTCGCTTTCTTCGGCGCTTCCCTCGGGCTCCGTCTGCGAAATGCTTATCTGGTAGGTCTCGTCGATACGCTGCGTGACCCATACGCTTGCCGGCATCACTGCTATGGCGATGATGCCAACCAGGAGCACTCGGATGCCCAGGGTGAATAGCGCGTGCCCGGTGCTCAGACGGCCGTGCGCGAGGAGCGAGGCGGCAAGAAGCACGAAGGCGGCGGGTCCGAGCACGCCAAACGAAAGGAACCCCAAAACCGTGAGCAGGTACTTCTCGAGGTAGAGCACCGCAAGCACGATTCCGAGGTTTCCGGAGAGCTGGGTAAGCTGCTCGGCCACGGGGGTCCCGGTGTCGTCGGGGAGGGCCGAGATGGCAGCCGAAAGCGCAATGGTTGAGGTGGTGAGCGCCAGCACGTTGTTCTTCTTGGCGTCGATCACCTCAATGGTGCCGCTCCAGGTTTCGACGTTCTCAAAGTGCGGGCGCCCGACAAACTCCGAGAGAAGGGCGGCAATGATCAGGAGCGCAACGATGCCGTACCTCAGCAGCGGGCGCTCGCAGATCCAATCGGCAAAGCTCGGCTGAGGCTCGGGCTGCGGAACCACATCGACGTATGAAACAGCGGGGACGATATCCTCGCGACTCTTCTGGTTCGGTACCGTTTGTTGCATGGTGCGCCTCCTGCAAACGCGGACGTTGGGCTGCCCAAATGATACTCCGCTGTATACGGGGGCTTGACTGTGCCCCCCCCGGCGAGTTTGGTGCTTGTCTGCCTTGGAGTTTTCGGAATTAGAAGGCTGTGCATATTGGCGAGTCGGCAAGAAGGACGGTGTCCATTGGGGGCGGGCCTGAGGTGCCGACGGGGCCGGGGTGGGTACGGGTCCATTCCCGGATCGCTCGCCGCGAACCCTTAGAAACGTGCGAAATCGTGCCCTCGTGAATCCTTAGAAACGTGCGAACTTAGCTATACTCAAACCCTAAGAAACGTGAAACAGCGAGGTGACGAGACGTGTTCAAGCGCAAGGTTTACAACAAGCTTCTGGCATGGAAGCGCCAGAGCGACGGTCACAGCGCCCTGCTGATCGAGGGCGCCCGCAGAATCGGCAAGTCGACTATCGCCGAGGAGTTCGCAAAGAACGAGTACTCCTCCTACGTCATGGTCGACTTCAGCCTCGTGACCGACGAGTTCAGGCAGGTGTTTCTCGATACCCGGACGGACCTCGACTCGTTCTTTCTCTACCTGTCGGCGACGTACGGCGCGAGCCTCGTCAGGCGAGACACGCTCATCGTCTTCGACGAGGTGCAGCTCTTCCCGCAGGCCCGCGAGTTCATCAAGCACCTCGTGGCGGACGGCCGCTACGACTACCTGGAGACTGGCTCGCTTGTCTCGCTGAAGACGAACGTCAAGGACATCCTGCTCCCCTCCGAGGAGGAGTCCCTTAGGATGTCCCCCATGGACTTCGAGGAGTTCCTCTGGGCCATGGGGGAGGAGCCCCTGGCGCAGGCGATCCGCGCGGGCTACGCCGCGCGCAGGCCGCTGCCGGAGACCCTCCACCGCAAGGCGATGCGCCTGTGGGGCGAGTACACGCTGGTCGGGGGCATGCCACAGGCCGTCGCCGCGTACGCGCAGGGGCGGGACATGGCGGCCGCCGACAGGGTGAAGCGCAACGTGCTCGGCCTCTACCGCAACGACATCGAGAAATACGGCGGCACGGACGCCAAGCGGATCAAAGCGGTCTTCGACGCCGTCCCTGGGATGCTGGCGCGCCACGAGAAGAAGCTCGTGTACACCGAGGTGGAGGAGGGCTCCCGCTCCCGCGACTTCATGATGGCGTTCGCCTGGCTCAAGGAGGCCGCCACTGTCAACCTCTGTACGCTCAGCACCGACCCGTCGCTCGGGCTCGCGCTCAGCGAGGATGACACGACGCTCAAGTGCTACATGGGCGACACGGGGCTGCTCTCCACGGAGGCCTTCTCTGCCGCGGGCGATGCGCTGCCGGAGGTGTACCGCCAGGTGCTGCTGGGCGATGCCTCGGTCAACGAGGGGATGCTGACGGAGAACGCCGTGGCCCAGCAGCTCGTCGCCAACGGCCACGAGCTGCGCTTCTACTCCAAGTGGTCGAGTGAGGCGGACGAGCGCATGGAGATCGACTTCCTCCTTGTGCTCCCCTTCGCCGATTCAGCAATGAAGCCTCGCGTGACGCCGCTGGAGGTCAAGTCCGGCAAGCGGTACAGCACCGTCTCGCTGGGCAAGTTCCGCAAGAAGTTCGGCAAGCGCGTGGGGGAGAGCATCGTCTTGCACCCGAGCCAGCTGAGCCAAGGCGACGGCGTCCTGAAGCTGCCCCTCTACATGGCGCACTGCCTGTAGACCGCCCCCTGTGCTGGGCGAGCGTCCTATGGCGCGTTCACCTGGCGGAAAAACCTGGCCGACTGCCGTGGTAAATCTCGGCCAACTGCCGTGATAAAAAGTGTTCGGTTCCACTTGAGGTCGGGCACAACGAAGTGGGCGACGCGGACTCCATGGACTGGGTCGATCTTGCTGATGCCGCCGCGCTCTTTGCTCGGGTTGGGTTGCCGGCGCCCGGCCGGGCACCGCTCATGCCGCTTGATCATCAGGTCGCTCGGAAGTTGCACGCGCTGACCGGGCCGGGCAATCGGGCCCGTGATCTTGTTGACCTGCAGCTTGTTGCTGCCAACGCCGAGCTCGACCTCGTTGCGAAGAGGCGAGTGTGCGAGAGGCTCTTCGCGTACAGGAAGGCGCAGACTTGGCCTCCGGAGGTCGTCCTTCGAGACGGCTGGGAGGGGCTCTACGCTGAGCAAGCCTCTGGGTTACCCGTACTTCAGAACCTTGCCGACGCCGTCGAGTGGGCAAACGGCTTCATTCGGTTAATTGCTGTCGCCGGCTAGCATGTGCCATGCGTGACATCTGGAACCCGTGGCACGGCTGCGCGGGAAAACGGGGCTGTCGGTAAAGCGGGCGCCGGGCTGCGCCAAAATTGCCGACCGTCGGTACCGACGCTCGCCGGTTCCCGCGCAGGACGCGGCAAGAAGGACTTCTTTTCACCAGAAACCGAGAGCGTCGGTAGCTCTCGCGCGTAATGGTCCGGCTTTTGATACCGACGGTCCCCGATTCCCGCGCAGCGCGGAGGCTCGTTTACCGACGGTCCTCGATTCCCGCTCAGGCCGCTGGCCGGAGCGGAGACGTTGATGCCCATGAGCGAGTGCCCCATCCAAAGGAACGCGGCGAGCACCAAAAGGGGAATGAGGCACGAGGTGACAATCTGTCCCTGCGGTGCGTTCCTTGAGATATCATTTATCTAACCTGGCTTTTAACCCATTTTGTAAGTGATTCGAGCGAGACGTCATCCGCCGCTACTCCGATCATCGCGGCGCAGAACTCGGCGTGTCGTGGTTTGAACTGCACGCCGTTTACACGCAGGGTCATGCCCAGTACGGCGGCACCAGCGCGTTTGTTACCGTCGACAAAAGGATGGTTCGAAATGATGGCGTGGCATAAGGTGCAAGCTTTGGAAATATCACCAGGAAAGGCGTCATTTCCGCCGAATGAGGCAAAGGGCCTTGCCAGTGCGGAGTCGAGCAGCTCCCTCATCGTGTACACCTGGGGCGCCACCGTAGCGGACAATCGCAGCATCGTGAACCGCAAGTACTTGTTCTTTTGACGACCAGAGAAAGCCGCTCACTTGGAAAGCTCGTCGAAGACGTCGACGTACTCGTCCATGAAGTCGAAGGCTACGGCGAACATGCTGGGTTTTGTGGCGTCGGCTGTCGACGGACTTGCAACACGAGAGCGGTCGTTGCGCGTTGCCGCTTGGGCCTCACTAGCACGTGTGGCACCAGTAAGGTTGGCAACTATCTCTTTCATCGCGTGTCCCTTCTTCTGGCGGCGGTAATCGTAACTGGAATCATGGCGTGTCCCTGACGTGATAGTGATAGAAAGCCCCGGCTGCTATTCGCGGGAATTCTCGTCCATTGGTACCAACATCCCCGGTTTTCCGTGCGGGCGGCGGCGGATCATCCGGCTCGAGCTCGGAGCCGAGAGACGGCAAGTTCAATACCGCAAATATGGCCTGTGACTTGGAGAGGCCGGCGCCCATTCGGCTTGGTGTTTTGCAAGACTTGTTCGCGAATGCTGAACCGGTGCCGATCTCGCCGGACTCGTCGATGAATGCTCAAAGCTCTCCCATGGGCCTGCCTCATTAATAAAAGAGCCGGAGGAAACCCTCCGGCAGCTTCGACAGACCTTCCTTTCGGAAAGTCTGATTCCTTTTTATCACATCCCGGCGCTTAGAGATTCAAACGTCTTCAATGTCGCATGTGGCTACCCAAGTCGATGTTTGCGCAGCTTCTTGAGGTAGTTCTTCTTGAACGAGCCCCACTGGCCGAAGAACATTCGGTCCGTGGCGGTCTCGGAGCGTGACTGGTATTTGAGCGCCGTGAGCTCGAGCGTGCAGATGTAATCCGCAAGCTGGAAAAGGCGGTAGTCGGCTGGCTTTGCATCGCGGTAAATAACGGCATCCCTCACCAGTGCGTACTCAACTGCATCATGAAGAGCGTTGGTGACGACGGATTGACCGTTGTCGTAATAGACCTTGACCTTCTCGAACTTCTGGAAGAAGTCAAGGTTGTCGAAGATTGTCAGAACAAGGTCTCTCTTCATGCTGGTAAAGAGACTCCTGTAGTCGGCATATTCGCTTTTTCGGTAGGCAAAGGTCATGTATTGGAAGGGGAGCTTGTCGGCCATCACGCGGAAGCTGTTGAGGAGCGCCTTGCGGGTCGATGCCCCGAGGCCTTTGTAGTCGTCGTTGCCGTTGAGCAGTGGCCCCAGATGCATCGGGATGTCCGCGACCCGTCGGGCACGAAGATCAGCCTCGTAAGGCTCAAGGACCTCGCTAATATCCTTGGCCTGATCGTGTAGGACGATTGTGATCAAATAGTACGTCGATGTCTCGCCGGCATCGCCGGATTCGTCGACAAAAATGGACAGCTCCTCCATCGTTACGACCTCCTTGCTAACAAAAATGCCGGGGGAAACCCCCCGGCTCTTGGAGGCCGACCCTTGCGGGAGGACCACCTCTTTTATACCACGGGTAAAGGCTTGTCTTCAAGCAAAGATGATAGCAAACACACGTTCGTCACACAAGGTAAAACAGCAGGTAAACGGCTGCGCGAAAAACCGGGAGCGTCAGTAAAAAATCAGATAGCCCTGAGACGGCATACCTGCCGTCTCAGGGCTCTTGTGCTGCGCAACAATGAGTTTTAGCCAATCCGATCGTTTGCAGGTGCGGCTATTCAAAGCTGTAGAGAAGACCGTCGCTCTCGCCTTCGACCGCCCATATCTTGCGCGGCTTCACCTCGAAATCGATGCTCGGCAGGTCCTCGGCGGCAATACTAATGTCGGGGAAGATGTAGATGTCACGAGTGTTCTTCGAGGTGGTAATTCTGTTGAAGCCCGCGTAACGCTTATTGCTAAGCGCACGAAATGCAACCTCGGACAAATCGTCCTCGAGGATGTTCTGCCTAGACGGGTAATCCCATGGGCACCAAGAGGCGTTCCCGAGCACATGCGAGCCGAGCCGAGCGGTGATGTCGACGGTGCCGTCGAGAAATGCCTTTCTGCCGAGGATTTCGGGCGTTCCGTCGACGCTGACTTCCAGCCCGAAGTTCAGGTTCCCCCCGTCGGTGACGGTCGGCTCCACCACGCCGATGTGAACCATTTCGGCGTATTTATCGGTGTGCTCGGTGTCCATGAGCTTTTTCCCGATTGCGCTAAGGTACTTCAGCGTCTCTTGCAGATAGTCCCTGTCGCGCTCCGCCTTCTTGGAATACGACAACGACAGCTTCGCCATCCCCATCGCGAGGTCGGCGCTCGTCTTGGCGCTCCTTGCGTTGAAGTCCCGGGCCCCCATCGCCTTGGCCGCCGCGAGCCCCGCGCCGCCGACCAGCTGGCCCTTCATGGCCTCTTTGGTGATGTTTTTCTGAGGTGCGGGGTATGCGGAAGGGTAGGTGGCCATGACCTTGGAGGAGGCGTCGAGGCTCTCGATCTCCTTTTGGAGCCTGTCCCTGAGGATCTCCGCCCACCCCGAATACCTCTCTCTGCCGACGATGTCGGGAGCGCTCTGCTTCAGGCGGTACTCGTTGAAATGGAAGTCTCTCTGGCTTTTCTCGGTCCGCTCTGCTGCCTGCTTCTCAGCCTGAAGCTTCTCAATGAAAGCGACTGTGTCCGCGCTCGGGTTCCTGCCCTCTTGGTAAAGCTCGATCGCCTGCTCCTTCGAGGCGATTCCCATACTCTCGGCGACGATCCACAGGTTTTGTTTATCGTCCTCGTTTCCGAGGGATACGATGCCGAATTCCTCGCAACGCTTGACGAGGTCCAAGGCGGCTTCGTGACGCCTCAGGGCGTCAGCATCGCTTGCCTTCTTAGCCGCTTCGGCTTCTTCGGCTTTTTTCTCGCTCAATACAGAGTCAATCTCTTTTAGGTAGTTTCGGCAGAAAACGAACAAGGGCAAGAAAAACGCCAGACATATTAAAGACCAGACGTTCATCGCCTGTACTTCGTAGCCGTTAAACTGACTGTTGATGTAAACGAAAAAGAAGCTTATTCCAATTATTATTATTCCGCTAAGCTTCACGCTTGCTCGATGGTTTGCCTGTCGCCTCATTAACTCGGCTTTGCTCATTCTCATTAACTCGGCCCTATCTTCTGCGCTCATCTGCGCATCCTCCTTGCTTGCGAATGTAAATTGTTTTTGTCGTCCGTCTACATGGGCTGCGAACTTGCCGTTTCTCGAGAGGGCTAGACATCTTTGGATTGATTGCTGGTCGTAAGCGCTCCACCCCCACAATCGGCCTTAATCAGGTCTGATGATTGAGGTGATAACCCTTGTCTTTCAGCTCTCTGACAAGATCCCCCTCAACTTCTTGGACACTGTCCATATAGTTGAGCCTCATGATTCCTTCGAGATCCGAAGGCAGTTCAATTTCATCGTCCGATTTCTTGACAATCAAGGCTACTCGCCCGCGACTTAGCTTCATGTAGAGCATTCCGAGCTCCAAAATGACGTTCTGTCTTGCGCGTGGCCTGGCTTTCTGGGGAGCCGTGCGTTTGCAGCCGATGTCGTCTGGGGTTAAGAGAACGACGCCAAAGTTTGCTTGTGGGATGTATTTCTCGAGCTTCTCAATGATGGTCTTTCCTCCGGACGGCAAATCGTCCAGAAACAAGGGGATCAGTTCAAGCTTTCGTAGGAGGAGCTCGAGCTGATCCCTTGCGTTTCGGTCATGGCCGTAAACGACAAAAACTTTCGTATTGAATTCGTCGTACGCCATTAAGTTGGCTTTGACTGCCTTCTCGACCTGCTCTCGGGCGCCTCCAACAATTTGGAAATTCCCCTTATCGTAAATAATCACCGCGCAGCCGTTTGCGAGCTTGATTGTCCAGCCGTAATTTGAATAACGCTTCGGCTGTCCTTCTATTTGAAAACCCGCCGCTCGAAGTATCTCTTGGGCTTTGTCCAGGCTGAGCATAGGAACCTCCTATTGAAGCTTGACCATATGGTCAAGCCCTTCTACCTAAGTACAAGGTAGAAGGGCGGGAAGTTCTCCTTGAGTGGTTTTTTGGAAGCGGGTTTTTGACTTGCGCATAGCAAGGACCCATTGTTTTGCTTGCGGTTGCAATCAGAAATGTTTGATGTCATCAAACTTGCGTGCTTGTTTCATATCGCTGTCGAACCGGGCGATTTGCAAATAAAAAAGTATGCAACGGCTTTGCGTCTGATTAAAGATGAAAGGATGCTCGGATACGGTTGGGCGGAAATGTCTCCTCACCGCATTTTGAGCGATAAATGTAATACATCGCTGAAGGAGCGAGGAGCAGCGCTATTCCCAGCTTGCAGATGTAATCTGCAAGCTGGGACAGGCGGTGGTCGAGGGGTTTGCATCGGGCAATCAATGGCCTGCTTTGGCGACGTGCACCTGGCAGCATCATAGAGGGATGGCGCTGACGTCTCGTTGGATTCGTAAACAAAGATGGGCGGTGCCTTCATCTCTGCAACTCTATCGTTAACTCGGGTTGATAAAAAACGCCGGGGGACATCCCCCGGCTCCTGGGCGCGGGCGCTGCGAGCGGAGTGCCTCCTTTATCCTACGGACAAAGACTTGTCTTCAAATAAGGTAAAACCGCCGGTAGATGTAGCATCAACAGTAATCAACAATCGGCCGCCCGTCTTCTATTATCGGAAATCTACTTTCATGTGCGGGGGTCGAGGTCTGAAACAAGTACTGTAAATAAGCTGACGGAATCTCATAAATGTCAAGATAATTAGAGTCGTGACAATGATTGTTTAGACTATATAAAGCGGCTTGCGCACCGGTGAAGGTGGCGTAGTAGTCCCAATATAAGATTGCTATATCCTACTGTGCTAGGCTCTGTTCGCCTGGCGGATACGACGATTGCGAGTGCCTATCAATTTATCAAGGCCCTGTGCTCGATATCACGCAATAGAAGACGGCGCCCTATTTGAGGGCCTCGCTCTACGCTTGATAAGTGTTGGCCGGATGCTCGAGTAGGGCGTCGTGCTGAGCTATTTGCAGAAGAGCTCTGTGATGGGCGAAACTACAGCGTCGTTGGATCAACAGTTTGCGGATTGGCGAGACCGTAGTACGGCGTTTTTCCGTCAGATGTGTTGATTGTGCCCGCTTCAATCTCAATAGGGGTTGTCTCGTCAAGAAGCTCGTAGGCAACCCAGCCATCGAGCGTTGCGCCTGGCTTGAGTTCAGTCCCTCCGTAATAGTCATAACCTACGACGGACGTGGTTCCCGCGAGGGCTTTTCCGTCTTGATAGACGTTCATGATCCTGTCGATGAAAAATGCCTGCACGACATCATCAGAAACGTTCTTTGCCGTAACGTTTAGAACAATTGCGATGCCAGTTCCGTTGAGGGAGTATTCAACGTCGCCGCGCGAGACAGAGTCGATGGTGTACTCGATGCCTGACTGAGGGATACCGTCTGAAGTAATGTCGTCGTCTTTTCCGGCGTCCTCCTTTGCAGATCTGCCCGCCTCGTAACCGGCGGCGAAGCCTGCGGAGTATCCATCATCGTAGCCGCCCTTTGAGCCGTTCGAGGAGCAGGCGGTTAGTCCCGTTGCGGTACTGGCAAGGACAGCTGCGAGGAAATATCTACGGGTAATAGCTGTGCTAATTCCTGAATTCATGTCCCCTCCATTGGCATGGCTTACGGCTGGTAAAGCGCCTTGCGTGCCGTGGCTATATCTCTGGATCTAATCTGCTTGGCAAGCTGAACGAATCGATTTTACTCGAACGAATGATATAAGAAATGGAAGACAGAAGCCTGGCGTACCTGTACGTCATCAAATGCCCTTTGGCTTCGGCGTAGTCTTTTGCACCTGCTTGGTGTTCTCAAAGGGGAAACCGTTAATTTCTTAATAGATGGGCTATTGATTTCAGACGTTGCCGCACGCCTTCGTCGATGCCTGGCAATTTGAAGGTCCGCTTATTTCCCGACAGGGGAAGACTGGGACCTTCATCGCGCAATCAACGAATTTGCACTGAGAGTTCTGCGCTCTTCTTACCAGCTGATTGACCAGGTGCCGTCGGATTGGACAATGAAGAATGGCTGGGGGCTGGCTCCAGACGACTTTACCGTCGTAGGGGCCGATTTCGTCTACCAGAAGAATGCTCCTGGTCAGGCCGATGCCTCTGACAATGAAGTTGCGCTCGCCGGAGTTGGAGATGTTGACCTTGGTCAGTGAGGCTTCGACGATGTGCGCCACGCAGTCTCCCCTTATCTGGCCGCCGTTCTCGAGCCTGGCCATGGATTTCAGCGGCTTAAACGTGACGGACCAATTGCCATCGGCGCTGATGGACAGCATCGCTGCGTCGCTGAAGCGCTCGTAGTCGGTCACGACACCGGAGTAGCTACCGATTGTGTTGATCAGCAAATCAACGTCGTTGCCAGAGGTATCCACTATGTGGACGATGAAGTTCCTCGAGCCGCTGTGGCTGATTTTCATGATGCACGGGAAGCCCGGAGCGGGAAGGTCGATAACGTCATCGCCGGCGCCCGTGACGGTCGTCTCTTCGAAGTCGCCAAACTTGGCGAGGGCGTCGTCCACGAACGAATTGGGTTTTGTCGGCTCAGTTTTTGTCTCCTGTGGCTTCGATGCCTGAGTCGCTGAGGTTTGCGAAGTCGACGACTATGGTTGCCCAGAGGATTCTGTCTGCGCCGCTTGGGAGCCTCCGGTGTTCTGTGTTCCGCCGCTGCCGCCATTTGCGGCGATGCCGAGCACCACCAGGACGCATGCCACGATGACGATGAGCTTCTTGTTCTTCATTCCGTTCTGCTTTGTGAGGTATAGGCCGTTGGCCGCTACTGCGGCCGTCCTTCTAGCCTTTCCTATAGCCTTGCCGCGAGTATAGAAAACGGTTGGGACAACAATTAACGCTGCAGGTAGATGGTCTGATTCTCGGCATTTTGCTGATTTACGCGCACTGGGGTATAGTGGGAAACGCCTCAGTGGAGGCCCACGCATCCAGAGTCGGGGTAGAGAGTTGGCTCACAGATCCCGGCACCAACCGGCCGCATCGGCACGGTGGTAACGCCAACATCGATGAGAGGAGAACCATGAACCTTACGCCCGAACAGCGCCGCGAGATCAATATCATGTTTGATGGGCGTGACCTGATCGCGTCGAAAATGTTGGTGTAAGGGTGACACCCTAGCGCCCGTTTAACGAA
>QAKZ01000078.1 GCA_003150175.1 Coriobacteriia bacterium | reverse complement strand
ATGATGCCGATGGCCTTGGCGGTGTCCATGGAGGAGCCGCCGCCGATGGTCACGATGCAGTCGGCCTCGGCGGCCTTGAACGCCTCGACGCCGTCCTGGACGTTCTTGATGGTGGGGTTGGGCTTGATCTCGGAGTAGAGGGACCAGGCGATGCCGGCGGCGTCGAGCTCGTCGGTGACCTTGGAGGTCACGCCGAACTTGACGAGGTCGGGGTCGGAACAAACGAAGACCTTCTTGTAACCGCGACGGGTAATCTCACCCGGGATCTCCTTGATGGCGCCCTTGCCGTGATAGCTGACGGTGTTGAGGACAAAACGATTAGCCATGCCGATTCCTCCATTGTTCAGAAATAAGGTCGACCCTCTGTCGGCCCATAATATATAAGTGTACCCAGCACAAAACGTTTATATAACGTTTATACCGCTCACAATGAAATCCCGCCCGCTCAGCCGGAACCACAAACGACGGCCCCCGGGGCGCTACGTCCGGGGGCCGCCAGATCACGATATGTAAAGCCGGATGCGCCTAGAGGTTCCTCAGCGCGTCGACGAGGGAGACCTTGCCGGCAGCGACCTCATCGGCCTGCTTGATCACACGGGCGGGCACGCCGGCCACGACGGCGCCGACCGGGACGTCCTCCACGCACACGGCGCCCGCCGCGACGACGGCGCCGCGACCCACGCGCACGCCCTCGAGCACCACCGCGTTCGCTCCGATGAGGACGTCGTCCTCAATGACCACAGGCGTGGCGCTGGCGGGCTCGACGACGCCGGCGAGCACGGTGCCCGCGCCGATGTGGCACCTCTTGCCCACGGTCGCCCGGCCGCCCAGGACGGCGCCCATGTCGATCATCGTGCCCTCGCCGATGACGGAGCCGATGTTGATGACGGCACCCATCATGATGACGGCGTTGTCGCCGATCTCGACCTTCTCGCGGATAATGGCGCCGGGCTCGATGCGCGCGTGGATGTTGAGCTTGCTCAGCATGGGCACGCCGGTGTTGCGGCCGTCGTTCTCGACGACCTTGTCGGCGATGGCGCCGGACGCGGCCTCGAGGGCAGGGCCGATCTTCTCCCAGTCGCCGAAGACGACCTTGCAGGTGTCGCTGCCGAAGACGTGGTCGGCGCACGAAAGGTCGATCTTCGCGCCCTCCTTGAGCTTGAGATAGACCTTGACCGGGGTCTTCTTCGGCGCGGTCGCGATGTAGTTGATGATCTCCTGTGCGTCCATTGGGCAGGTGGGTCCTTTCTGAGAAAAGCGGGGGTAGCCGCCTTATTCGAACATGAGCTGGTCGAAGGTGTAGAAACCGTTCTCCTTGCGCGCGAGCAGCCGCTTCGCCGCGGCGACGGCGCCGTTGACGAAGATCTGGCGGCTCGTCGCGTGGTGCGTGAGGCAGACCTCCTCGTCGGTGCCGAAGAAATGCACCTCGTGCGTGCCCGCGACGGTTCCGCCGCGAAGCGAGTGCATGCCGATCTCCTTGGCGGGGCGCTCCCCCACCATCCCCTCGCGGCCATAGGTCACCGAGCACTCGCGGTCGGGGTCGACCGCGTCGAGGAGAAGGACCGCGGTGCCTGAGGGCGCGTCGGCCTTCTTGTTGTGGTGGGTCTCGACGATCTCGCAGTCCCAGTCGCCGAGGGCGAGCGCCGCCTGGGCGCAGGCGCGCTTGAGGGCCGCCACGCCGAGCGAGTAGTTGAAGGAATGGATCACGCGGGTCTTCCGGCCGAGGGCGCGAAGCTGCGCGAGCTCCGCCTCGTCGTAGCCCGTCGTGCCCGAGACGAGGGCCGCGCCGGTGCGCTCAACGTAGGCGAGCACGTGCGGGAGCCCCGCCTTGTTCGAGAAGTCGATGACGAGGTCGACCACGGGCGCGCGGCCGTCGAGCTCGTCGGCGTTGTCCACGTCGTAGATGCCCTCGACGGCAAAGCCGCCGTCGGCGTCGAGCTTCTGGGCGATGAGCTTGCCCATGCGGCCGCCGCCGACGAGAATCACGCTCGTGAGCTGCACGTCCCCTGCGTTAGTCAATCAAACCAGCCCCCTTCATCGCGGCGTAGAGGCGCTCGCGGTCGGAATCAGTCATGGGCCAAAGCGGCTTACGGTAATTCTCGTCGAGAAGGCCCATCTTTGCCAAGGCTGCCTTGACCGGAATCGGGTTGACCTCGCAGAAGAGCGAGTGGATGAGCTCGAGGTTGTCGATCTGGAGCTTTCGGGCTCCCGCCACGTCGCCGGCGAGGAACTTGGCGCACAGGTCGTGAACAGTGCGCGGGGCGACGTCGGCCCACACCGAGATGACGCCCACGGCGCCGAGCGACATCAGGGGCACGATCATGTCGTCGTTGCCGCTCATCATGCGGAAGTCGTCCGACAGGCAGTGCGCGATACTCGCCGCGTAGGAGATGTCGCCGGAGGCCTCCTTGATGCCCCAGGCGTTGGGGTGCGCAGAGAGGCGCTCGACCACGGCGGGGCTGATCTTGCAGCCGGTGCGGCCGGGGATGTTGTAGAGGATGCACGGCACGTTGACGACGTCCATGACGTCGGCGAGGTGGTGGTACATGCCCTCCTCGTTGGTCTTGTTGTAGTAAGGCGAGATGATGAGCAGGCCGTCGACGCCGAGCTTCTGCAGCTCGAGCGACTTGCGCAGCGACTCGCCGGTACAGTTGGAGCCCGAGCCGCCGATCACGGGGACGCGGCCGGCGACGCGCTGCACGACGCACTCGGCGACCGACAGGTCCTCTGAGTCCGTCATCGTGGCGGACTCGCCCGTCGTGCCGAGCACGAGGATGCCGTCGGTTCCGTTGGCCAAGTGAAAGTCGACGAGGCCCTCGAGGCGCTCGAAGTCGACGCTGCCGTCCTTCTTGAACGGGGTGACGAGGGCGACGACGGATCCCGTGAGGTTGTTCATGTCCATAGTTCAGGTCCTTTCATAATTATTTTAATGATAAAAAGGGACAGTCCCTTTTCGTCATTTCTGTCCCGATGATAAAAAGGGACTGTCCCTTTTCGTCATTTCTGTGCAAGCGAGGAGAAGCGCGGATCGTCGTCGAACGTCGCGAAGTAGTCCGCGCGGGTCTCGGCGCGGCGAATCTGCTGGACCTCGCCGTCCTCCTTGAGCAGGAGCTCGGCCGAGCGGAGGCTTCCGTTGTAGTTGTAGCCCATGCTGAAGCCGTGGGCGCCGGCGTCGTGAATGAAGAGCAGATCGCCGATGGTGGTCTCGGGAAGCATCCGGTCGTGGGCGAACTGGTCGTTGTTCTCGCAGAGGCGCCCCACCACGTTGTAGGCGCGCTCGGCGGGCTCGTCCTCCTTGCCCATCACGGTGATGTGGTGGTAGGCGTCGTAGATCGCCGGGCGCATGAGGTTGGCGGCGCACGCGTCGACGCCGAGATAGTCCTTGTAGGTCACCTTCTCGTGGATGACGCGGGTCACGAGGGCGCCGGCGGGAGCGAGCATCCAGCGGCCGAGCTCGGAGCAGATCTTCACGTCCCCCATGCCGGCGGCCACGAGCACGTCCTCGTACGCTTGGCGCACACCCTCGCCGATGGCCGCGATGTCTGCCGCCGGATCCTCCGGGCGGTAGTCGACGCCGATGCCGCCGGACAGGTCGATGAGCCCCACGTGGACGCCGAGCTTATCGCGACGACGGACCGCCTCCTCGAACAGCAGGCGGGCAAGGCGCGGGTAGTAGTCGTCGACCTGGGTGTTGCTGGCAAGAAACGCATGGATTCCGAAGTCCTCGACGCCGAGGGCCACCAGGCGCGAGAAGGCCTCCTCGAGCTGCTCCACGGTCATGCCGAACTTCGCGTCCTGGGGGTTACCGATGATGCCGTTGGCCGCCTCAAAGTTGCCGCCGGGGTTCACGCGGCAGCACACCATCTTCGGGAGCTCGCCGCCAAGGGCCCGCTCGAGGCAGCCGACCATGTCGAGGCTGTCGAGATTGATGATGGCGCCGAGGCCGCTCGCCTGGCGATAGTCCTCGTCGGGGGTGTCGTTGCTCGAAAGCATGATGTCGGCCCCCGTGACCCCGCAGGCCTCGGCAAGCGCAAGCTCGGTGCCGGTCGCGCAGTCGCAGCCGCAGCCCTCCTCGGCAAGGATGCTCACGATCCAAGGGTTGGGGGTGGCCTTAACAGCGAAGTACTCCTTGAACCCGGGGTTCCACGAGAACGCCTGGTTGAGCGCACGCGCGCGACGGCGAATCTCCGCCTCGTCGTAGAGGTAGAACGGAGTGGGGTGCTCGGCGCAGACGGCCTCGAGCTTCTCTTTGTTTATGAACGGGCGCTTATCCATGCGCGCGCCTCCTTGCTCTCGAATACTTCGGGCGGTAGCGCGCTCAAGCGGGCTGGCGGCCAAGCAGCCGGTCCCAGGTGATAGCGCTCCCGCGACGTATTGTCGCAGACAGTCCTGGGGGTATTTCCCGCAGGCCCACCGCATCGCCGTGCCCGGCGCCTGCAGTTCGGCGGGCCTCGCCTCTGCTCGGGGTGCTTACGCCTGCCGGCTCCCCCGGGCTTCTTCGTGCCCGCTCCTCTATCGATGGGAAAACCCTAACACCGCCAGCCGCGCGGCTCAACCCAGAACACGGAGATGAAACACTGCGGCCACCTTTGGCGGACGAAGCACGAATAAGGCGTAGACTCAGGCACAGCTGCTGCCAAATCGGGAGGCGTCGTGGACCAGGGGATTTCAAAAACAGCAAAAGCATACGCGCGTGAGGCTCACGAGGAGGAGCTCGAGCTCCTACGACGGCTCGCGAAGATCCCCGCGCCGTCCGGCGAGGAGGGACGGCGCGCCGCCTTCGTTAAGGAGTGGCTCCGGGAGGCGGGCGCGGACAGTGCCTTCATCGACCCCGCGGGCAACGTCATCTGCAGGCTCGAGGGCAAGGACCGCAACACGGCGTCGGTCTTCTCGGCGCACATGGACGTCGTGGCGAAGGACGAGGAGACCCTCCCCTTGTGCGAGGACACGGCCCGAATCTACGCGCCCGGTGTGGGCGACGACACCGCCAACCTCACGGGCCTTTTGATGGCGACCAAGTGGATACTGGCCCACAAGCCGCCCCTCAAACACGACGTCTGGGTGGTGGCGAACACCTGCGAGGAGGGCCTGGGCAATCTCGCGGGGACGCGCAGGCTCATCGTGGATTTGAGGGAGGCCGGCCTTGAGGTCGCCGACTTCACGGCGTTCGACCTGTACCTCGGCCAGCACATAACCCGCGCGGTGGGCTCCCACCGCTGGCGCGTCGAGGTCGAGACGCAGGGAGGCCACTCATGGGAGGACGCGGGGCGCCAAAGCGCGGTCGAGTCCGTCTGCCGCGTCGTCGAGGGGCTCTACGCGATTCCTCTGCCCGATAAGGGAAAGACGACCGTCAACGTCGGCGCGATTGAGGGGGGCGGCGCGGTGAACGCCATCGCCTCGAGGGCGTCCGCACTACTCGAGTATCGCTCCGCCAGGCAAGAGAACCTGGATTACATGGACGAGAAATTCAAGGAGATAGTGAGGTCGGCCCGCACCGGGGACGCCGACGTCGAGGTCAAGCTCATCGGCGACCGCCCCGCAAGCCTGGCCTCGCAACCCGAGGGCCAGTCTGGCCTCGTCGACCTGGGGGATGAGGCGATCCGGGCGCTCGGGGGCGTTGAGCCCGCCCACCAAGAGTCGTCCACCGACGCGAACATCCCGCTTTCGCTCGGCGTCCCGGCCCATACCGTGGGGGCCGTATCGGGAGCCTTGCTCCACACGCGAGAGGAATGGATCGACAAGCACAGCCTGGAGCCCGGCCTCGCGCTTGTCCTGGGGCTCATGCTGTCCACCTGCGCCGAGGGCGGACAGATGAAGGGCTAAAGAAAAAGGAGCCTTTCTCGGCTCCCCAACCTCTTTGGAACTATGCGCGGTAATTGACCAGAATGCTCGAGTCGCTGTGATTCCTGGCGTGGCTCGCGAACCAATCGTCGACCTCACGGAATAGCCAACTTGGGGAATCCGCGAAGAAGTCCTTCTCGTGGTTATCAAACTTCGCACGGTATTCACCGCCGACCAACCAGCCGTTGCGGCACGCCTCGTAGACCTTACGCTGCTTATCGTTCAGATTCTTAATGGACATTGTGTTCTCCTCTCTTTGTCCTTTGTTGTTATCTGTAGGATACCCCGGGCAGCGCTGAGCGCCTGTAAGAACCTTGTCTTGTGATAGTCATGTGATGATGTATATACTGAATATATATCATGCGTCTCTCAGAAAGATATTTCATATGAATATCAAGCAGCTCGAGTACTTCATCGCCATCGCAGAGGAGCATCAGATCACTGCGGCCGCCAAACGCCTGCACATATCGCAGCCGCCGCTGTCCTACGAGCTCGCCAAGCTCGAGAAGGAGCTCGGCTGCCAGCTCGCCGTGCGCGGCCCGCGAAGCGTGTCGCTCACCGAGGCCGGCAAGGTACTCTACGAGCGCGCCTTGAGGATCGTGGCCCTCACGCAGGCAACCGAGCGCGAGGTGGCCAGCGTCGCCACCGGCGCCGGCGGCTCCATCTCGCTCGGCGTCGACCCGAGCTGCTCGGGCCTCATGCCCGCGGATCGCCTTGTCGACCTTCACCGGCGCTTTCCCAACGTGGAGTTCGAGGTGCGTGAAGGGCCGACCCCATCGATACTCGACCTCCTCGACGGCGGCATCGTGGACATCGGCGTCGTGAGGACGCCCTTCAAAAGCGACGGGCTGCGTTGCCGCTTTGCCGAGACCGAGCCCCTGGTCGCCGTCATGCCGCCAGCGCTCGAGGTCGGCGAGGAGGCCTCCTGCACCTTGGAGGATCTGTCCGGCCTGCCCCTCATCGTGAGCAGGAGGCTCGTCGCCGAGCTCGGGAAGGCGTTCGAGGTCATGGGAGGAGACCTTCGCATGACCACCGTCGTCGACGACCCGCGCACCGCGGCGCTGTGGGCGCGCGAGTCGATGGGGTGCGCGCTCGTGCCCCGCTCGCTGATCCGCGTGACCGACACCGGCGACCAGTTCATAAAGACGCTCGAATGCCGCGAGCTCGAGAGCCGCGCCGCCGTCATCTGGAAGGCCCAGCACACCCCCTCAGACCTTTACCGCACCGTCATCGCCCTTCTTGGCGACCTTTCGTAAGCAAACGGCCTCTGTCCATAGCGCAGGTAAGCGCACAGCGACGCCCCTGGGGGAAGGAGTCCCGGGGGCGTCGCTGTGGGAAGAGGAAATCTATTGATAAGGACAAGAGCCTACGCGTCGGCGTCTTCGACGTTATCTGCCGAGGCCTCAGAGACGTGCGCCTCGGCGGCTTTTGGCTTGGAGTCGTCGTCGCTCTCCATGCCCTCGCGGAAGTTCTTGACCGTCTTGCCCATGGAGGCGCCGAGCTTCGGGAGGTTCTTGGGTCCGAAGATCACCAACGCGACCAGAAGAATAACGACGAGCTCGGATGCGCCCATGCCAAGGATCATTACGTGCCTCCAATAAATCAGGTTGTTTCTCGGATTCACATGATATGAGGCTGACTCAGATATGATAAATACATTATTTCTTCTTTCCCATATAGAGTTTATATGCTGAAAATGAGCCAAACGTCCCAGCCGGCGACCCCGTTCGGGCCGCCGGGTTATTACAAATGAGCCGCCCCTCCCCCAAACTTGAGTTGACAAGCATCACCCCGGAAGCAAAGAGAAGGGAGAGGACCATGGGCATCGAGAGCGTCAACTATCAGTGCCCGGCATGCGGCGGCCCGCTGCGCTACGACGGCGCGAAGGCCCTGCTCGTCTGCGACCACTGCGACTCCGAGTTCGCCGTGGCGGACATAGAGGCCCGCTACGCGTCCAAGCAGCAGGCGGCCGAGGAGAAGGCCCAGAAAGCGACCGCCTCCGCGTCCGGCGACGCGTCCGGCCTCGACAGCGCCTACGTGTGCTCGTCCTGCGGGGCCGAGCTCGTCTGCGACGCGAGCACCGCCGTCTCCGAGTGCCCCTACTGCGGCAACCCCGTGGTCGCGGCCGACCGCCTTGCCGGCGATTTCCAGCCCCAGCTCGTGATTCCCTTCAAGCTTGACCACAAGGCCGCCAAAGAGGCCCTGGCCAAGCACTATGAGGGCAAGATCCTGCTGCCGAAGAGCTTCGCCGGCGGAAACCGCATCAATGAGGTGCAGGGCGTCTACGTGCCCTTCTGGCTCTACGACACCGAGGCCGCAGGCAGCGCCGTCTTCGAGGCCACGCGCTCGCGCACCCACTACGAGGGCGACGACGAGGTCATCGAGACCGACCACTTCACGGTCGAGCGCGACGGCGCCATGTCCTTCGCCCGCGTCCCCGTCGACGGCTCCACAAAGATGCCCGACGCGCACATGGACGCCATCGAACCCTACGACTACGAGGCGCTCGTGCCCTTCTCGGTCGCCTACATGCCTGGCTTCGTCGCCAACCGCTACGACGAGGACGCCGACGCCTGCCGCGAGCGCGCCCAGAAGAGAATCGACTCGAGCGTCGAGCAGGCTCTGCAAGCGAGCGTCGAGGGCTACGACACCGTTTCCTGCGAGAGCTGCGACGTCGAGAAGAAGTGGGCAGACCCGGTCTACGCGCTCATGCCCGTCTGGATGCTCGGCACCACCTGGGAAGGCCAGCAGTTCCTCTTTGCCATGAACGGGCAGACGGGCCGCCTCGTGGGCGATCTGCCCATCGACAAAAAGAAGCGCGCCCTCATCGGCCTGGGCGTCTTCGCCGCCTTCTTTGCCGCCTGCTACGCAGCCGTGAACTTCGGCGGCTTCCTCGCCGAGAACGAGGGGTTCATCCAGTGGGGCTTCATCATCCTCGTCCCGCTGCTCGCCATGCTCCTCGTGTGCGCGGTGCTCACGGCCCAGATGAGAAGCGCGGTCGAGGCCACCGAGGCAAACCGCTACCTCGATAACGACTCCATCGAGATCACGCACAGCCACGACAGCTTCGACTACACCACGACCGAGCGTATCCACCACGAGAGCAAGAAAGACTAGTCAACGGACAAGCACCACCGACGAAAGGGGAAGATCATGGGACTCCTTAAAGCAGGCGTAGGGGCAGCTGGCGGCGTTTTGGCCGATCAGTGGCGCGAATACTTCTATTGCGAGTCTCTCGACGCCGACACCCTAGTCGCCAAGGGCGAGAAGCGCACCGGCGGCCGCAGCTCCAACACCAAGGGCGAGAACAACGTCATCTCCGACGGCTCCATCGTCGCCGTCGCGGACGGCCAGTGCATGATGATCGTCGAGAACGGCGAGGTCGTCGAGGTCTGCGCCGAGCCCGGCGAGTTCGTCTACGACACCGGCACCGAGCCCTCCATCTTCTCGGGCAACCTCGGCGACATGGTGAAGAAGTCGTTCGAGCAGGTCGGCCGCCGC
Source organism: Coriobacteriia bacterium (assembly GCA_003150175.1). Taxonomy (GTDB): domain Bacteria; phylum Actinomycetota; class Coriobacteriia; order Coriobacteriales; family Atopobiaceae; genus Paratractidigestivibacter. The sequence goes on along the minus strand of QAKZ01000078.1, from coordinate 14,212 downwards.
TTCACCTTCGGCGGGGACGCCGGCAAGGACCAGAGGGTCTACTACTTCAACACCAAGGAGATCGTCGGCAACAAGTACGGCACCGCGAGCCCCGTTCCGTTCCGCGTGGTCGACAACAAGATCGGCCTCGACGTCGACATCACCGTCCGCTGCAACGGCGAGTACTCCTACAAGCTCGTCGACCCCCTGATGTTCTACAAGAACGTGTGCGGCAACGTCGATTCCGTCTACACCCGCGACCTCATCGACTCCCAGCTCAAAAGCGAGCTTCTGACCGCGCTGCAGCCCGCGTTCGCGCGCATCTCCGAGATGGGCATCCGCTACAGCGCCGTGCCCGCCCACACCAAGGAGCTCGCCGACGCCCTGAACGAGGAGCTCTCCCACCAGTGGAGGGACCTGCGCGGCCTCGAGATCGCGGCCTTCGGCGTCAACACCATCTCGGCGCCCGAGGACCAGGAGCAGATGATCCGCGACCTCCAGAAGGCGGCCGTCATGGCCAACCCCGCGATGGCGGCGGCCAACATCGCCGCGGCCCAGAGCGACGCCATGCGCACCGCCGCGGCCAACCCCTCCGGCGCGGCCATGGGCTTCATGGGCATGGGCATGGCGGGCGGCGTCGGCGGCATGAACGCGTCGCAGCTGTTCAACCAGGCCGCCCAGCAGGCTCCCGCCCAGGCGGCCCCCGCGACGGCGGTCGGCGGCGTGGCCGCGGCCCCCGCGGCGGAAGGCGGCTGGACCTGCTCGTGCGGAACCCAGAACACCGGCAAGTTCTGCAGCAACTGCGGAAGCCCCAAGCCTGAGGCCGCAGGCCCCTGGTTCTGCCCCAACTGCGGGACCCAGAACACCGGCAACTTCTGCTCCGGCTGCGGGACCAAGCGCCCCTAAACCCTAGCGAGTAAGGCGCTTGGCGCCAAGGGGCGCGGGGACCCTTCACCCCGCGCCCCCGGAGATATCGTCAAGACAACGTAGGAAGGAGCACGCCATGAAAACCACGAAGAAGTTTCTATCCCTCGTCTGCTGCGCCATCTGCGCGATAGCGACGTGCGTCGCACTCGTTGCCTGTGGCGGCGGCAAGGCGGCCAAGGGAGCCAAGATGGTCGGCTACTGGGAGTTCGTGAGCGGCAAGGCCGACGGCATCGAGCTTACCGAGGACGACATCCAGATGATGAACGACTGGGGCATGAAGGTAGTCCTCTACCTCGGTGAGGACGGCAAGGCCACCCTCGACCTCTTCGGCGAGGTCCAGGACTCCACGTGGGACATCGAGAAGTGCACCCTCGGCTTCGACGGCGAGACCGGCACGCTCGAGCTCGCCGACGACAAGCTGACCTTCGCAGCCGGGGAAACGTCCCTCGTCTTCAAGAAGGGCGACGACAGCCTCGCCGACCAGATCAAGACCGACCGCGAGTCCGAGAAGATCACCGACATGGGCGACCCCGATGACGGCGACGACGGCACGACCAGCTCGACCGAGGCCGTGACCGTGCCCATCGACCCGCCCGTCACCATCGCCGACGATGAGATCGTGACCATCGTGGCCACCGACCGCGCGGCCGACGAGTGGGGCCAGGTCGGCATCATGCTCACCATCACCAATAACAGCGACAAGAAGATCGCCATGTCCATCCCGAACGACTCCTGCGCAGTCAACGGCGTGATGAGCGACAACTGGTTCTACACGGCGGTCCTGCCCGGCACCTCCGCCACGAAGCTCTGCGCCTTCGAGGGCATCGACTCCGTCGACGATCTTGTCAACATCCAGTGCCAGCTGGACGTCTACGATGACGAGACCTACGAGGACATCGCTTCTTACTCCATCAATATCCAGTAACGCCCGCGAAGCGAGCTGAGTAGTCCGAAAACGGGGCCAAGGGTGCTCGAGCAGCCCCTTGGCCCCGGCGCTGATTAAGGAGGGACACCATGAGGCGCCTGGGAATTCTCGCTTTGGCTGTGGCTGCGGCCTGCGCGCTTCCCCTCGCCGGTTGCCTCGACATCCGCGACAAGGACGGCATGATCAACACGCAGCCGCCCATCGAGACCGGCAAAGACGCCGAGGACGAGAGCGGCCCCGAGGAGCACCCGACCGACGGCGGGGCAGGTTCCTCGTCGAGCATGCAGCAGGAGGTCGAGAACGCCGACGAGGATGCGAAGGGGAACGACGCCACCAGCTCCTTGCCCGAGGCCGACGACGAGCTCCCCATCGACCTTGAGGCGGACGAGAACATCCACGTCCGAGCCGAGTGCAAGGATACTGACGGCTACGGCGACGCCGTCGTGCTCTTCACCGTGTGGAACAACACCGGATCCGACATGATGATCGGCGACACGGACGGCTACGCCTACGTCAACGGGCGCCTCCGCGACGTGTACATGCGCCAGAGTGTCGAGGCAGGCGGCGAGACACGGGCCTACCTCACGTTCTTGGGGACCTTCGACGACCCTGATTTCGACGTGAACAACGACCTGAACGACATCTACCTCAACATATGGATGTTCGAGGAGGAGACGGGCAACGTCTACTTCCGGCGCCTGATTCACATTCCGTAAAGAACGTCGACAAGAAGGACCGAAAAAGAGCCGGGGCGGGGCGACCCTCCCCGGCTTACTTGTTGCCCATGCCGGGAACGATGTTTCCCTCGGCGACGGCATGGACGGCGAGGCGCAGGATGTTGTCGTAGCCCGTCTTTGCCAGGATCTCGCCAATGCGGCGCTTGACGGTTCCCTCGCTCATGTAGAGCTCTGCGGCGATCTCCTTGCGGGTCTTCGCCTCGCAGACGAGGCGAAGAATCGAGATCTCGACGTCGGTGAGCGCCGAAGCCCCGGAAAAGATCGAGTCCGGGGTATGGGGAAACGTCGAGTAGCCCGCGGCGGTTGAGCGCATGACCGCCAAAAGCTCCTCGATCCCGACGTTCTTGTAGACGAAGCTGTCGACACCGGCATCCTTGGCCTGCTCGACGAAGGTGACCTCCGGCATGCCCGTCATGATGACCACGCGGACCGCGGGGTTGGCCTCCTTGATGCGCCTGGCGGCAACGATGCCGTTGGAGTCGTGCTCCGTGCAGACGTCCATGAGCACCAGGCCGCATCCCGTCTCGGCCGCCCTGCCGGGCGCGTCGGCGGCGTCGGCAAGGCAGGCCGCCACATGCATGTCCTCCTGGGACTCGATGGTCTGTGCCAGGCTCTCGCGCAGCATGGCCTGGTCCTCAACGATCATGACCTCAATCATCGGCCTTACCCCTTACATCGACCTCGGCCAAAACGGTAAACGGGTGATCCCGCTTGACGGTGAGCGCGCCCCCGACGGACTCCATCTCCCGTCTCATCCCCGGGATGCCCGTTCCCTCGCGCACCGGCGCGGGACGGCCGGTCCCGTCGTCTGTGACGGTGAGGCGAGCAAGCGGCCCCTCAGGGCATTCAAGCTTAACAAAGACCCGTTTGGCGTGGGCGTGCCGGCACGAGTTGGTGCACGCTTCCCGGGCCACGCGCACAAAGGCGGCGGCAACCTCCCGCTTGCGCGGGAGCTCGCCCGCAACGACCACGCGGACGCCGACGAGCGAGAAAGCGGAGACGACGGCGTCGAGCTCGGCGGCGGCATCGCCGACGGAGCCTTGCCGAAGGTCCGCCATGACCGACGAGAGGAGGCGCTCGAGCTCGGCCACCGAGGCAGGGTCTGTCTTTCCCATCTCGAGGTAGCGGTGAAGAATCGACAGGCGCTGCCCCACGACGTCGTGGACGCGGGAACGCATGCGCAGATACGCGGATGCCTCAGCCGCGCGGTCGACGTCCGCAAGGCATGAGCGCAGCTCCGCGGCGGCGGCCTCGAGCTCGCGGTTGGTCTGCACGAGGGCTTTATTCGCAGCGACCGACTCGGTGACGTCGAGGCACAAGATCCTCTCGCCGCGCGACTTGGCGCCGGCGGCGTCGCGCTGGAACAGCAGCGTCCTTCCGCCCGCAACGTCGACCAGAAGGCTCTCTTCTTCCCTCTCGGAGACGGCGGGGACGCCGAGCGCGCCCGCCTCGGCACAGATGCCGCGGCCGCGGCGGGAAAGCTCTCCCCAAATTCCGCTCAGGTCGCCGAGGTCGGTCGGCAGCCCCAAGGCCTCCAGACTTGAGCGCATCGAGGCGTTCATGAACGCCGAGCCGCCGGAGGGGCCCGTGACGAGAATCCCCGCCGGCATGCCCATGAGCGCCTCGGCGACGGAGAGCCCCGTGAGCTCCTCCGACCTCCAGACGACGTCCATGACGATGGACGAAAGCCCGCGGAACATGAACCACGAGACGTCAAGAAGGGCCACGATGTTCCAGTGCGCCCCGAGCGCGCCGATAACCCCCGGGGTGCACAGGCCCATGAGAAGCGCGTCCACAAGGAGCGCGGGACGAGAGAGATAGAGCGCGAAGGCGAGCCCGATAAACGAGAAGGCCGCGTTGGCCCACAGGAGCCAGAAGAAGTGCGAGAACCCCAGCACCTCCGCGAGCAGAGGCGCGCGGATGGCCCCCGTGCCCACGGTGATGCACAGCGCGATTCCCAGGTGAAGCTGAACGGCGAACTCGTAGGCGCACAGGAGGCGCCCGAGCCTCGATGAGGAGCGGAAGACGACCAGGAAGAGGTGCACGACCTGCAGGCACGCGGAGAGGAACTCCCCGACCACGATCAGCATCATGCAGGGCTCGTTGAGCAGAAGCGGCGTCATCGGCGCCCACCCCCTGCCTTCACCCTGGCAACAAGCAAAAGCCTTCCCACCTCGCCTGTGAGCGAGTAGATGACGTCGCATGCGTCCAGCCGCGAGCGCAGCGCCTCGGTCCTGGGGAGCGAGGCCAGGTCCTCCTCGTCATCCGACTCCAGGTGGGCGCGCAGCTCGACCGTGCCGTCGTCCCTCTCGCCAAGGTGGTACATGAGCACAGGGCCCTCGCACTCGAGCGCCGTGAACGCCACATCGTAGATGCAGTCGTACAGGACGCTCATCTGCTGGGCGGCCAGCGGCCTGGTGAGGCTCGCGATGGCGGCGCAGTCGATGCCGACAGCTCGAAGATCGCTCGCGAGCTCGTTGGCGATGAGGCGGATGCGGTCGCGGTCGAGCTCGGGGTCGGCCGCCTCGGCGAGCACAAGCGAGCCCTTCCGCTTGCAGTAGGCGACGATCATGCGGGCCCGCTCGAGCTCGCGCAGCCTCGCGCCGGGCTCCTGGGGCAGGTTGCGCAGGACGTCGGACACCTCCCGCATGGAATCGGAGAGCGCGCGCTCGACGTCGCCCACCAGCCGAGACTCCGCCTCGAGGCCGGCCAAGAGCTCCGCCAGGTCGCGGTCGTGCTCGAGCGTGCGGCGGTCCTGTTCGAGGTCGGCCCTTCTTGCCATGAGCTGACGGCCTAGCGAGCGCATGTTGCTCATGTCGCGCGTCAAAAGGGCGCTTCCGCCGGAAAGCGGCCAGGCGAAGAACACGTCGTCGGGGTAGGCCGGCAGCGTGAACACGTCCGGCAGGGGCCGGCCCGCGAGGGCGCGGGCGACCGCCGCGTCGAGTCCCGCCGCCGCCTCGGTCTTGCGAAAGAGCGAGCCGTCGCGCGAGACGATCTTCAGGTCGAAGGGAAGCTTGGCGAACACCTTGGCGAACGACCTCGTGGAGGGGATGATCCCCAAATCAAGGCAGAGCTCGAGCGCGACGATGACGAGTATCCCGTAGATGAGCGAGAAGTTGAGCGTCCTTGCCCACTCCAGCCGGAAGATATAGGCCGAGCTGAGGAGGAAGCCGCCGACGGCCACCGTGGCGGAGGGCACCAGAAGGCTCCTGAGGACGCTTGTGCACGAGCGCCAGAGCACCGCGAAGAAACCGATGAAGCACACGGCCGTGTAGGCCAAGAAAGCCCAGTACGCGGGGCCGTAGAAATACTCGCCCACGGTACCGGGGTTCGGGGAGTCGAAGGTAAAGAAGAGCTGGTGGAGGTCGTTGGTGAGCGCGAGGGCGATGAAGAGCGCCGAGACCGACGCCACGGCCGCGCGGTGCCTTTTGCCCTTCTCGCCGAGGCCGAGGCCAGCCGAGCGGAGCGCGCAGGACAGGCACAGCGGCGGAACGAGCGCCATGGGGATGTAGTAGCAATACCACAGGTAGCGGGCCAGCTCGTTGTCGGCCGTCTTCCACTTGACCACGACCACCAGAAGCCAGAGGGTGAGGGTCACGGCGATCGCGGCGATGCGCCGCCTGGTCGTCGGGTCGAGGCAGCGCAGGTAGGCGGCGACGCCCCAGAACGAGAACGCGATGCTGGACAGGCAGATCCAGACGGCGCGGTCGATGGGCTCATGGGCGGGCCTGGCCAAGGTCGCGGCGGGCTCTTGCGGGGCGGGCCCGCCGAAGCGGGCGAAGCCGACCGCGAGCAGAAAGAAGGACGCGGCAGCAAGCGCGCACACCATGACGGCGCGGGACCTGTTCGCGCGCGTGAAGACGGTTGACGAGAAGATCGTCGACATAAAAAGCCTCCCCTCCCCTCGAGATTAGGGGAAGGGAGGCCAGCTCACAAGGACAGAGGTCCCTTTATTCGTCAAGCGAGGCCGATTGCTCGGCGGCGAGCCTAGAGGTCGGCCTGCGTGAGCGCCTTGAAGCCGGCGCCCTCAAGCGTCCAGACGGCACGCGCGGCGGCAGCGGCGTCGGCAACCTTGAGCGCAAAGACAGCCGCCCCGTCGCGGTGGCTGAAGCAGTAGCAGTACTCGATGTTGACGTCGAGCTCGTCGAGGGCCTCGAAGAGCTCGGCCAGGCCGCCCGGGCGGTCGGGGACAGCGACGGCCGCGACCTTGACGACCTTGGCGCGGTAGCCCGCCTCGCCGAGCGCCTTGAGCGCGCGCTCGGGCTCGCCGCACACGATGCGCGCGAGACCGTACTCCTCACTGTCGGCAAGCGACAGCGCCGTCATGTTCACGCCGACGTCGGCGATCGTGCGCGCGACGGAGGCGACGCGGCCCTTCTTGTTCTCGAGGAAAACGGTGATCTGGTCGATCATGTCTTAGAGCTCCTTCCTGAGATCGACGATGCGCTTGGCCTTGCCCTCACTGCGCGGGATGCTCTTGGGCTCCACGAGCTTGACCTTGACGCCGACCGAGAGCGCGGCCTTGAGCGCGGCGGAGATCCGCTTCTGCAGGCGGTCGATGTCGGCGATGGAGTCGAGGTCCACGTTGGGGTTCGGCTCGGCCTTGAGGGTGACGATGTCGAGGGAGCGGTGGTCGGTGTCGACCTCGATCTGGTACCAGGAGGACATCTCGGGGAACGTCTTCATGACGTCCTCGATCTGGCTCGGGAAGACGTTGACGCCGCGGATGATGAGCATGTCGTCGGTGCGGCCGTGGATGCGGTCGATGCGGCGGTGCGTGCGGCCGCAGGGGCACTCGCCGGGGATGATGCGGGTGATGTCGCGCGTGCGGTAGCGCACGACGGGCGACGCCTCGCGGTCGAGCGTGGTGATGACGAGCTCGCCCCATTCGCCGTCGGGCAGGACCTCGCCCGTCTCGGGGTTGATGATCTCGGGGTAGAAGTGGTCCTCGGCGATGTGGAGGCCCTGCTGCTCCCAGCACTCGATGGCCACGCCCGGGCCCATGGTCTCGGTGAGGCCGTAGATGTCCAGCACGCGGTAGCCGAGCTTGCGCTCGAGGTCGCGGCGGAAGTTGTCGGAGAAGGGCTCGGCGCCGTGGATGCCCGCGCGCAGGCTGAAGTCGCGGGCCGGGTCGAGGCCCATCTCGATCGCGGTGTCGGCGATGTGCATCGCGTAGGAGGGGGTGCAGGCCAGGATGGTGGGGCCCATCTCGCGCAGGATGCGGATCTGTCGCTCGGTGTTGCCGGCGCTGATGGGGATGGTGGCGCAGCCGGCGGAGATGCTGCCGTAGTGGGCGCCGAGGCCGCCGGTAAAGAGGCCGTAGCCGTAGCAGATCTGCATGACGTCGTTCTCGTCGCCGTGGGCGAAGTCGACGGCGCGCGAGAAGCACTCCCCCCAGATCTTGAGGTCGTGCTCGGTGTAAGCGCCCACGGTCGCGATGCCGGTCGTGCCCGACGACATGTGGATCTCGCGCACGTCCTTGAGCGGCACGGCGAGCATACCGTAGGGGTAGGCGTCGCGCAGGTCCTGCTTCTGCACGAACGGGATCCGCGCGACGTCGTCGAGGGACTTGACCGAGCGCGGGTCGAAGCCGGCCTCATCGAAGCTTTTCTTGTAGAACGGGATGTGCTCGTACACATCGAGCACGGTCTTTTGGATCCCCTCGAGCTGGATCTGCTCGATCCGCTCGCGCGAGGCGTGGAGTATGTCTGCGTCGGCCGCCATCGGCGCCCCTCCTTATGGTCTGTCTGCAATAAAAAAGAAGGTAACGCAGCAAGAAGCGCGTCAGCCGCGGCGCGCGGCCTCCAGTCGGCGCACGGCGCGCTTGACCGCGTCAATGGCTTCGTCGACGCGATCGGCCGCATCGGACGTCTCTTTCTGGACGAGGATGTCCGCGATCGCGTTGTCGCAGGCGATGTCGAAAAACGCGTTCCAGCGGTTGACCTCGGCCGTGAGCGCCGCGATGCCCGCGACCCCGCGACAATCCCCGAGCGCGTCGCAGAACCTCACGAGCGCGACGCGGGCGCCTGTCAGCGCATGGTTGGCGTCCCCCAGCCGCGAGTGCTTGACCACGCTGGTCAGGAGGCCGCCGCCGAGGATGTCCACGACGCCCCATCGCTTGGCGGAGTCAAGCGAGTCCGCCGCGTCCTCGAGCGCCTCGAGGGCTTCTTTGCCCGCTCGGATGGCCTCTTCGTACATCGCTTCCTCCAATGGCGCGGATTTAGGCAGGGGTAGTATCCCGCATCGCCCCCGACGCGCTGGGAAACCCGTGTCCGCCTTGGGCGCCGCCTGTGACGGATGCCGAGTTGTAAGCGCTCGTTTACCCGCGAATTCGTGCCGGTAGCCACGGCTTCGTTGGATTACCCTATTCCCCGTGCGAATTATTGAGGCGCGGCGAAACCCCGTCTCGTTTGCCACACCCAATATACTAAAGAGAGGAACGCCCATGCTCAGGATCGGACTGCTCACCTCCGGCGGCGATTGCCAGGCGCTCAATGCCACCATGCGCGGCATCGTGAAGACCATCCTCAACAACTCAAAGGACAAGGTCGAGATCTACGGCTTCGAGGACGGCTACCAGGGCCTCATCTACGGCCGCTACCGCGAGATGAACTGGGGGGACTTCTCGGGCGTGCTCACGCAGGGCGGCACCATCCTCGGCACCTCGCGCACGCCGTTCAAGCTGCTCGACGAGCCCGGCGCCGACGGCGTGAAGAAGGTCCCCGCCATGGTCGAGACTTACCGCAAGCTCAAGCTCGACTGCCTCTTTATGCTCGGCGGCAACGGCTCGACCAAGACCGCGAACCGCCTGCGCGAGGAGGGCCTGAACATCATCGCCCTGCCCAAGACCATCGACAACGACACCTACGGCACCGACATGACCTTCGGCTTCACCTCGGCCATCGACGTCGCGACCCGCTGCATCGACGACATCCACACGACGGCGAGCTCGCACGGCCGCGTCTTCGTCATCGAGATCATGGGCCACAAGGTCGGCTGGATCCCGCTGTACTCGGGTGTCGCCGGCGGCGCGGACGTCATCCTCATCCCCGAGATCCCCTACGACATGGACAACGTGGTCAAGGCCATCGAGCGCCGGGAAAAGAAGGGCGGTCGCTTCGCCATCGTGGTCGTCGCCGAGGGTGCGATCTCGCGCGAGGAGGCGGCCATGAAGAAGAAGGACTACAAGGCCAAGGTCGCCGCCCGCGTGAAGCCGTCGGTGGCCTACGACATCGCCGAGGAGATCGCCGCCCGCACCGGCCGCGAGGTCCGCGTCGCGGTGCCCGGCCACACTCAGCGCGGTGGCCAGCCCGACGCACAGGACAGGATCTTCGCCACGCAGTGCGGCATCGAGGCCGCGCGCGGCTGCCTCGAGGGCCAGTTCGGCTATATGATCGCCCAGGTCGAGGGCAAGATGTGCCGCGTGCCCCTGGAGGAGGTCGCCGGCAAGCTCAAGTACGTCGACCCCCAGGGCGACCTCGTGCGCGAGGCGAAGCTCCTCGGCATCAGCTTCGGCGACGAGTAGCGGGCGCTCGCGTCCCCGCCGCCCATAGGTATAAGAGAAGCGCCGCGCGGGCCAAGCCCGCGCGGCGCTTCCTTGTATGCAGCAGCGAATTACCCGGGGCCCTCGGACAGGTTTCGCACCCACCCTCGCCCGTTACTCGAGCACGCGGAACAGCACGACGCTCGTGACGTAGCCCACGAGCACGAGCTGCACGTAGGTGGCGAGCCACGCCGCGACGATGCCCGCGCCTCCCGTGTGGACCCACGCCTCCGTGAGGCTGATGATGGTGACGAAGATGAGGTTCTCTACGAAGATCTGCGCGTAGACGCGCCACTTCGCGTCGCGTGCCCAACCGGTGAGGGCGCGCGCCCAGGCGCCGGTGGGCAGCAGGAACTGGCCGAGGACGTTCGTCGCGAGCGCCACGCAGGTAAAGATGTACCACGTGTGGTCAACGGGTCGTGCCCGAGCAGCGTCGCCGTCGTGTTGATCACGATAGCCAGGACGATGTCCTGGATGATGAGCTTGCGGTTCCATTCGCACATTCGGGCGGCCTTTCTTGGGTGGCCAGGGATGGTTTGCCTACAGGGTCGATGCTAACCCGGGGGGCGCGCGGTCGCCAAGGTCCGCGCCCTCAAGGAACAGGGCGCGGACCGCAAGAGGATTTGTGCTCGCGCACAGGGTTGACCTCAGCCCTCGAAGCAGGCGAAGCCGTCGAAGACTGACTTGCCCGTGTAGCGGAGCGGCTCCTCGTCGCCGTCGAGCACGCGCCGGGCGCCGGCGGCCATGGCCTCGAGCTCGAACTCGCCGGGGTACGCAAAGACCGGCGCGATCCAGCCGCAGCGCTCCTCGATCGCGCGAACGAGGCCCTTGTTGTGGACCATACCGCCGCCGAGCAGGATACCGTCAACGTTGCCGCCCAAAGCCGCCGCCATGGCGCCTATCTCCTTGCAGATCTGATAAACCATGGCATCCCAGGCGCGGCGGCACGCCTCATCCCCCGCCTCGGCGCGACGGCTCACCTCGAGCGCGTCGGACGTGCCAAGAAGGTCGACGAAGCCGCCGGTCTTCATGCACATCCTGCGCACGTCGGCAGTCGCGTGGCCGGCATCGAGGTAGTCGAGGACCTCTGCGACGGGCAGGGCGCCGCAGCGGGTGGGCGCCATCGGGCCCTCGCCGCCCACGATATCGGCGCCGTCGACCATGCGCCCGCGGTCATGGGCGCTCACGCTGATTCCGCCGCCGATGTGGCAGACCACGAAGCGGCACTCCTCGTAGGCGCGCCCGGCAGAGGCGGCGTGGCGAATGGCGGTCTCCTTGAGGTTGAGGGCGTGCAGGTGCACGTGGCGATACACCCCGCGGACGCCGGTCATCCTGGCCTCGTCGCAAAGCTCGTCGGTGTCGGGAGGGTTCACGACGAACGCGGGCCGCCCGACGCGCCTAGCGAATGCCCGGGCAATCCTCCTTGACAGCGCCGATGGCGAGGAGGAACGAGAGCTCGTAGGCAAGGAAGCGCTGTGCGAAGCGGGTGTAGACCGAGCTCGGGGTGAGGTCGTAGGTCGGGACCGAGAAGATCACGCCTTGGCAGGTCTGAAGCTCGCGAATGATGGCGTCGACGTCGTCTTTGTTCTTGAGGACGCAGCCGTGGTACTCCTTCTGGAGGCCGGCGGCCATCTTGCCCATCTGCATCGTGCAGCCCTCGCAGCCGGTGCAGGGAAGGATGTTGTAATCAAAGAGTTTGATGAGCTCGACCTCGCCGCCCGCCTCCTGGACCGCGCAGAGAGCCTCCTTGGCGAGCGCCTGTTAGCGTCGGGCGACTTTAGCCACAAGGGACTGCGGTGGGAATCCTGGACCAAATCGGAACAGGAAGGAAGCCGCGTGTACAGCGCTGAGCAGAGAAAGATCGCGATAGAGACCTTCGTAAAGTTCGACCATAGCTACGCCGACGCCATCGCAGAGTTGGGGTATCCGACGAGGGCGTGCTTGCGCAACTGGTGGAACGAGTACAGGGATACCGGCGAGGTGCCTATAAGCAAGTTCGCCACCAACCCGAGATACACCGCAGAGATGAGGCGGCGCGCCGCCGGGCACTACCTCGAGCACGGCAAGAGCCTGACAAGGACGATGCGGGCGCTCGGCTACCCCAAGAGCCGCGAGGTGCTCGGCGACTGGATAGACGAGATCGCCCCGGGGCAGCGCAAGCACAGGGGCCCGGACCCGAAGCGGGGCCCCGTTCCCGTGGAGAAGAAGGTGCAGGTCGTGGCCGAGCTGGAGGCGAGATCGGGGCCAGCCGCGGAGATCGCGGAACGGCACGGCGTGTCGCGGGCGGCGCCCTACGTTTGGCGCAGGGAGATCATGGGGGACAATGGCGGGGACCCCGAGAAGAAAGGCGTCCCCGTGAGCAGGGAATACGACGACCTGCCCGACGACATCGAGGCGCTGCAGGACATGCTGCGAGAGGCGAAGATGCGGCTCAGGAAGGTGCAGCTGGAGCTCGAAGTGCGGCAGGCGACCCTCGGGATAGTAAAAAAAGACCCGGGCGCCGAACCGGGGCTGCTGACCAACGCGGAGAAGGCGGCGATGGTGACGGCGCTTAGGCCCAGGTGGAAACTCTGCGAGGTCCTGCCCGTGGCGGGCATGGCCAAGAGCAGCTGCGAGTACGCGAGGAGCGCCCGGGCCAGGGGCGGGACCGAGGAGCGCGCGGCCGCCCGCAAGGCCGTGGTCGAGGCGTCCGGGGCCAGCGGCGGCACCTACGGCCACAGGCGCATATACGCGCAGGCCAGCGCCGACGCGGAGGACGGCGAGGCGATCGGCGAGCGGGCCGTGCGCAGCATCATGGAGGAGGAGAGCCTGGTCGCGAGGGCCGCCAAGAGGAAGCGCCGGCACAGCTCCTACGGGGGCGAGATCTCGGAGGCGCCGCCCAACCCCTTGCGCGACGACCGGGGCGAGCATCACTTCCGCGCGAACAAGCCGAACGAGCTCTGGGTAACCGACGTGACCGAGTTCCGCATCCCCGCCGGCAAGGTGTGCCTGTCGCCGATCGTGGACTGCTTCGACGGCATGCCGCTGAGCTGGTCGATCTCGACCTCGCCCGACGCCGAGATGGCCAACTCGTCGCTGCTCGGCGCGTGCGAGCGGCTCGGCGAGGGCGACCATCCCAAGATCCACTCGGACAGTAAGAATGTTGCCAGCAGGTTTTGCGGCAACTGGAACGGAGCCGTATCCTGCAAGCCGGGACCGCGTCGCAGCATCCTGACCCGCACTCCGATTGACTGGTCCGCTTCGGTAGCCTGACCCGCACAGCGATCGACGCCATGTCATTCCCCGGATATGTCGGCTGCTCGGGGCGGTTCCGACCGAGGCCCTCGCCTCCCCGGTCCGTGACCCAAGAAGGGCCAGATGCCTGCGATGCATCCCGTTACTGTCCTGTCCGGCAGCCGGCTCGGCGAGAGCGCGCAACGCAAACCTTACGCCAAAGGAGCCTGGCATGCAAAGACCGAAGCAGGGGCAAGTGGTGGTCGGCGTCGACACGCACAAGGAGATACACGTGGCGGCGGCCGTGGACTGGCAGGGAACGCTGGTCGGCGAGGAGTGCTTCCCGACGACCAGGCAGGGCTACAGGCAGCTCGAGTCGTGGGCGAGGTCGCTGGGCGAGGTGCTCAGGGTCGGGGTGGAGTGCTCCGGGTCGTACGGGAGCGGCCTGACCCGGCATCTCGCCAAGAACGGGTTCGCCGTGCTGGAGGTGACCTTCCCCGACAAGACCGTGCGCAGGAAGCGCGGCAAGGACGACTTCATCGACGCGGAGATGGCCGCCGAGGCGGCGTTCACCGGCGCGAGGACCGTCACGCCGAAGAGCCGCGACGGCATGGTCGAGGCCCTCAGGATGCTGCAGAAAACCAGGTCGACTGCCGTGGCGGCGCGGAGGGTCGCGCTGCAGATGATAAGGGCGGACATAATTTCGGCGCCCGAGGAGCTGCGCGACCAGCTGCGCGGCATGACGCGCATGCAGCTGATAAGGCACCTGGTCGCGACGCGGCCGGACGCGACCGACTTCAGGACCCCGCTCGGCGCCGCCAAGATAGCCTTGAAGCGCCTCGCCAAGCGCTACGTCGACCTGGACGACGAGGTCTCCGAGCTCGACGA
>QAKZ01000026.1 GCA_003150175.1 Coriobacteriia bacterium | reverse complement strand
CCGCAGATCGAGGTCACCTTCGACATCGACGCCAACGGCATCGTGAAGGTCACCGCTAAGGACAAGGCCACCGGCAAGTCCCAGCAGATCACCATCTCCGGCTCCACCGCGCTTTCCGACGACGAGGTCGACCGCATGGTCAAGGACGCCGAGGCCCACGCCGAGGAGGACAAGAAGCAGAAGGACGAGATCGAGGTCCGCAACCAGACCGACTCCCTGTGCTACGGCGCCGAGCAGACGCTGAAGGACCTGGGCGACAAGGTTCCCGCCGACCAGAAGAAGGAGGTCGAGGACGCCATCGCCGAGGCCAAGAAGGCCCTCGAGGGCACCGACATCGACGTCATCAAGGCCGCCGGCGAGAAGCTCACCGAGGCTTCCCAGAAGCTCGCTCAGATCGTCTACTCCACGACCGACGAGGGCGCCGCTGCGGCCGGCCAGCCGGGCGCGGGCGCTGCCTCCAACGGCGGCGACGACGTGGTGGACGCCGACTACGAGGTCGTCGACGACGACAAGTAATCGGGTCCCGCCCCGCGCGCGGGCACCTCGCCCGCGCGGCTCGCGGCGCGCCGGCGCAAAGCCGGGAGCGCGCCGCAGGTAATCGACTGATTCGGGAGGCGGCCCCAGCCGGCCGCCTCCCTTCTGAGGAAACTAGGAGGGTGACGTGAAGGTGCCCATTCAGAGTGACGAGACCAAGGACGAGGCCGCCCAGGCCGAGCCCGTGAACGATACCGAGACCGCTGCCGCCGACGCCGCCGAGCCCGAGCTCGACCCGGACGAGGAGGCCGCGCGCGTGGCGGAGGCAATCCGCCGCGGCGAGGAGGCTGCCGAGAAGGAGCTCGCCTCCGACGCCGGCAAGCTCCGCGAGGAGCGCGACGAGCTCGCAAAGAAACTCGCCGCCGTCGACGACGACATCGCCGCCGCAAAGAAGCAGGCTGCCGATGCGACCGACCGTCTCGTGCGCCTGCAAGCGGACTGGGACAACTACCGTCGCCGCACCGCGAGCGAGCGCCTCGCCGAGAAGGAGCGTGCCGCCGAGAAGCTCGTGCTCGCGCTTCTTCCCGTCATCGACGACATGGAGCGCGCCATCGAGCACTCCGGCTCCGTCGAGGGCGACGACCAGCTCAAGCAGTTCGTCGACGGCATCGACGCCGTCCACACAAAGATGGTCGGGGTTCTCGCCAAGGAGGGCGTCGAGGTCATCGACCCCGCTGGCGAGCCGTTCGAGCCGCTGGCCCACCAGGCCGTGGGCCGTGTCGAGGACAAGGACGCCTACGACGAGACGGTCCGCGACGTGTACCAGAAGGGCTACAAGATGGGCGACAAGGTCATCCGCACCGCGATGGTCACGGTGACCTACGGCGGCCCCAAGCGCCCGGCTCCCGAGCCTGAGCCCGAGGACGACGCGGCCGGCGACGACGGCGCCAAGAAGTAAACGACTCACAGGCGCCCGGGCACGAGCTCGGGCGCGCTTTTTTCGAAAGGGGGCTCGTGCACAATGGCAGAGCGAAACTACTATGACATCCTCGGCGTCAAGCGCGACGCCACCGATGACGACATAAAGAAGGCCTTCCGCAAGCTGGCCGCCAAGTACCACCCCGACGCGGGCGGCGACGAGGCGAAGTTCAAGGAGATCAGCGAGGCGTACACCACGCTTTCCGATAAACAGAAGCGCAAGGAATACGACCAGCTCCTGATGTTCGGCGGCATCCCCGGCGCCGGGCGCCCCGGCGGCGGCTACAGCTACACCACCAACGTCGGCGGCAACTGGCAGGACATCTTTGGCGGCATGGGCGGCGACGGCTTCGGGGGCTTCGACTTCTCGTCGATCTTCGGCGGGGCGGGCGGCCCCGGCCGTGCCCGCGGGCCCCAGAAGGGCTCCGACCTCACCATGTCCATCGACGTGACGGCCGAGGAGGCCTTCAGCGGCGCGACGCGTAAGGTGACCTACCGGGTGCCCTCGACGGGGCTCGAGGAGACCCTCACCGTGAAGATCCCCGCCGGTGCGGTGGACGGCGGCAAGCTGCGCTACCGCGGCCGCGGCGAGTCGGGCGCCAACGGCGGCGCACGCGGCGACCTCGTCATCACCACGCACGTCGCGGAGCACCCGCTCTTCAAGCGCGACGGCGCCGACGTGCGCATGGAGCTGCCGCTGTCGATGTACGAGGCGGCGCTCGGCACCACGGTCGACGTCCCCACGCCCGAGGGCAAGGAGGTCAGGCTGAAGATCCCGGCCGGTATCCAGACCGGCAAGACCTTCCGCTTCAAGGACCTCGGCGCCCCCGACGTCAAGCGCAAGGGCTCGAAGGGCGCCCTCTACGTGACGGTGCAGGTCAAGGTCCCGACCATGCTCTCAAAGAAGGAGCGTGACGCGCTGGAGGCCTTAAAGGCCGCCGACGAGCGCGACTACCGCGAGGAGGTCGAGCGCTATGGCGCGTAACGACGAAGGGCGCAACAAGCCCCTCTACATGATCAGCGTCGCGGCCGAGCTCACGGGCATGCACCCGCAGACGCTGCGCGTCTACGAGCAGAAGGGCCTCGTGAACCCCGGCCGCTCGCGCGGCAACACCCGCCTGTACAGCCAGGCCGACATCGACCGGCTGAACCTCATCTCCAAGCTCACCGACGAGGGCATCAACCTGGCCGGCGTCGTCCGTATCCTCGACATGCGTGAGCAGACCCTGCAGCTCAAGGACGAGCTCGAGTCCATGCGCGACCAGATGCGCGCTATGGAGGAGGAGCTCCACGAGTACCGCGTCCAGGAGCGCATCACGGCGATCGCGCGCTACGAGGGCAATCCCGAGCAGATGATGCGCAAGCTCCTCGGCAATGGCCTGCCCGGCGGCGAGACGGACACCTCGCCGCAGGACGCCGCGGACGGGGAGTAAGCGGCCGGCTTGGCGCACGGCGCGCGTCGTGCGTTCCTGCTGCCGGTGCTCGATGGATGCATTAGTGTGCAAGATATAACCCCGGCCCTTGAGAATCCTGGGATTTCTTGGGGCCGGGGTTGTTTTATGTACACTGGCGCCTGGCAAGAAGCGCGATTTCTGCCCTCTCCCCGTTTTAATCGGTCACCTGTGCCCGCCAATGCCCGTCGCGCGCCAATGCCTACAGCTCGCCAACGCCTGCCACCCGCCAATGCTCGCGCTTTCGCCAGCGCGTCGAGCCCACGGGAAGTGTCGTCGCGGCTACGTGAACCTTCCCGTTTGCTCGTTAAGCGGAATGTAGAGCCATGTGCCGAGCTTGGGGCCGTTGGACTCAAACAGCCTGAACGCCTTATCGGCTTCCCTCACCGTGCGGAGATAGTCCTCGATGGCGCGTTTGGTCGCCGCGTTTTGCTGCAGGATCCTCAGGCCCCTCTTGCCGGGGAGGAGCGACCAAAGAAACCGCTGGCGCCTGGACGCCATTCGCTCATCGTTGAGGAAGTCACGCTGTTCTGTAAGCTCGCGCCCGGTCTCGCGCTCGATCAGTTCGATCACCTGCGCCATCACGGCGTCGAGACCGCCGGGCTCGTAGAGGTCCTCGCTGGTTACCGCCATCACCGAGTAGCCCGCGACCAGAAGCTCACGGTCGCGGCGCTTGTCGTCCACGATTTTTGAGCGCGCTTTGGCGACGACCTCCTTCTCGCGGTCCGTTCCCGCTGCCGCGATGACGTCGTCCAGCCCGAAGTGGCCCCCGCCGTCGTAGTTGAGGCCCACATGGGTTCCCGCAAAGAGGATGTCCGGCACGCGAGAGCCCTTCTTTGCGGCGCCGACGCGGTGGTTGAGCTCGATCTCGCCGAGCCCGTAACCCGACTCGCAGGGATCGAGCACGATCATCTGCGCGATTATCGCCTCGATGGGC
Source organism: Coriobacteriia bacterium (assembly GCA_003150175.1). Classification (GTDB taxonomy): domain Bacteria; phylum Actinomycetota; class Coriobacteriia; order Coriobacteriales; family Atopobiaceae; genus Paratractidigestivibacter. Next base: position 1,543 of record QAKZ01000026.1, on the reverse strand, counting down.
GACCAGGCGTTGCCCATCAGGTAGGGAAGGACCTCGCGCGATTGCCAAATCCGGGGCATGTGGCGGCAGCCCTCGAGGTACGCGCCGATCGCCTCAGGGGTCGTGAGGGGGTCGACGGAGTAGGTCACCTCGCCTTCGCGCGGGTCGGCGTCGTCGCGAGAGTAGCCGCCGCAAAGCTCGTAGCCCAGCAAGAGCTGGACGGGTCGGTTCATTGCGGCGCTCATCTCGGCAAAGACGAGCTCGGGGCAGGCGATTGCCACGCCGTGCCCGACGTCGACGAACGAGCCCGTCGGGATCCGGGTAAAGACGGAGCACGCCGTACCGCGGGTCCGGATCCGCAGTTTGGCGTCGGGGACGGCGATGTGCAGGGGATGCTTCTGGTCGAGCGGCTCGTTGATACCAAGAAACACGAGGTCAAAGGCCTTTTGCGTCCAGCGGTTTGCGGGCGCGGGGTCGGGGGCCGGCAGGTCGATGCGCTCACCCACGGTGGCGTCGGGCAGCTTGCCTGTGCGTATGCCGCGCCAGATGCGCAGCGCGGTGAGTCCGGTGAGTGCGAGGCGCATGGGCGGGTTTCTTTCTATGAGGTCGCGGCGGGGCCGGAAATACGGTCTCATTAGTGTACATAAAGAAATCCAGCCGTTTTAAAGCCGCAGGAAAGAAGAAGGGCCTCTTTTTAATTTGTACACTGTCAGACCCGAACACGGGAGCTAGCGGTTAATCGCTCGGTGCTTGCCGCGCCTGCAGGCGCACCCGCCCAGCCCCCTACAGGGACCCCTATAGACCTACTGTGAACACACTTAGATTTTGTATAGCGAACGCGCTTAGAGGGCATAACTCGTACTGATAAACAGCGAGCCGCGCGGGACCGGAAAACGCCCGGCGCGGCACCCCAGAGAGGTGACCAGTATGAGACTAGACAAATGGGCAGTAACCGCCCAGGAGGCCCTGCAGGCCGCCGTCGGCATCGCGACGGACGCCAACGCGTCCGAGCTCACGCCGCTGCACCTGCTCAAGGCCCTTCTTTCCAGCGGGGAGCACAACCTCTCCGCCATCATCGAGCGCGTGGGCGCGGACCCGCGCGCCATCGAGTCGCAGGTCGACGCGGCCATCGCGCGTCAGCCGCGCGTGAGCGGCGATACCGCGCAGCCGGGCGTCGGCAACGACCTCGTGCGCGTGGCCAACGCGGCCGAGAAGCTCGCGTCCAAGCTCGGCGACGCCTATGTGACGAGTGAGCACCTGCTCTGCGCCCTCGCCGACGACAAGACCGATGCGGGCAGCATCCTCAAGTCCGCCGGCGTCACCGGCAAGCGCGTCGAGGAGGCCTACTCCGACCTGCGCGGTGACGAGCGCGTGACGAGCCAGGACTCCAAGACCGAGTTCGAGGCGCTCTCCAAGTACGGCCGCAACGTCTGCGACCTCGCCCGCCAGGGCAAGCTCGACCCCGTGATCGGCCGTGTGGAGGAGATCCGCCGCACCATCCAGGTGCTCAGCCGCCGCACCAAGAACAACCCCGTGCTCATCGGTGAGCCGGGCGTGGGCAAGA
>QAKZ01000085.1 GCA_003150175.1 Coriobacteriia bacterium | reverse complement strand
TTCTTTATTTGATAAAGATGGTTACGATTCCATTGTTGGAAATGGAGCATTTCCGTTGACACCATTATCGGCATGCCTTTTGCTCCAGCTGAGTGAGAAAATCGCACAAAATGAACGCACCCTGTTTACGTTCTTGACAAGCAAAGATCTCTACAGCCTGGCATCCTATGTTGAGCAGTGCCAGGATACTGCATTTGCAGGGGCACCGCTGATTTACGATTACTTCTCCCAGCTTTTAGCGGATGAAAAAGACTTCGCTGTGCATGGAGAATGGATCAACGCAGAACATGCCATTGATAAAGCGGAAGATGCGGATGCGAAAAAGATCCTGAAAACTATGGCAGTGATCCGTATGGTCAATTTGTCCGATGATATTCCGGTAAATGAGGAATATCTGTACCTAGCAACCGGTTTAGGAAGAAAAGCGATTGAAAATGCCATTGATGCCTTAATAAAGCAAAAGCTGATTGCCTTTAATAAAGAAGCAAAGACTTACAGTTTCCATGACAGCGTCAGTGCCAACCTGCAGGAACTTGTTTCAGATGATATCAAGAAGCAGTTTACAAAGATCAATGTACCGGATGTGTTGAACCGGGTAAATAAGAATAAGTATATTTTGCCGAAGAAATATAATCAGGATCACTGTATGACCCGTTATTTTCAGGTGCATATCATAAACTCCGATTCCTTTATGGCATTATCTTCCATGGAGTATCTGCCAAAAGAAAATCATCCGGACGGATATTTATTCCTTGTTTTGAATCAGCATAAGGAAAAACCGGAGAATATCAGAAAACACCTGGAAGAATTGAATGACCGTTCCGTTATGGCAGCAATCATTGAACAGATGCCGCACGTAAAATCGAAGGCTCAGAATCTTCTGGCTGTGCAAAAATTATTACTTGATAAAACATTTTTGCAAGAGAATGAGGCAGCTGGCATCGAGCTGGAAAACTGGAAGAAAAACCTGTTAAATGATTTAAACCAGGCGATTGCAGATGCCATGGATCAGATTTCCACGCTTTATACAAGAGAAGGGATCGAAAAGATGAAGGAAAAGCCTTTAAATCGTGTGATCAGTGATGTCGCGGAACGTGTTTATAACAGGACGCCGCTGATCAACCATGAATCGATCAACCGCCACAGTGTTACTGCACAGTATTCCAAAGCAAGGAATATTATTCTGGATGATATTTTCCATTCAAGGATGTTTGAGCAGTACAGCTCCGGTACAAGTGCGGAAGCAACCATTTACCGTTCCTGTATAGAGTCCACAAAAAATGACAGCAACCTGGCATCAGCTAGAAACGAGATTGTGGAGTTCATCCATGACAGCAAGGGACAAAAAGTTGCCTTTGCAATCCTGGTCAATAAACTGACAAGTGCGCCTTACGGAATGAGACGCGGAGTGCTCCCGATTTATATTGCAGAGCAGCTGATGCAGTTAGAAGACATGCCGGTTATTTATCACGACAAGACTGAGATTGCATTAAGCCCGAAACTGATTGTGGATGCGGTTGCATCACCGGATAACCACTATCTGTATGTAGAAGCGGAAACAGTTGAAAAGTTGGAATACATCGAGGGGCTGGAAAAACTGTTTTCAGATTATGGTGATTACTGCAAAGAAATCGAGAACATGAACCGTCTTGCAAGACTGAAATGTTTTATTCAGGCATGGTATCGTTCGCTGCCACAGACAGCAACTACGTTCCAGGTAGGAGACTACCCAAGGCAGGATATGAAAAAGCTGAAACTGTTCCGCAAAGCATTAACCGGGGAACCAAACCCAAGAGAGTTGATTTTTGAGCAGATTCCGCGGATATTCGAAACAGATTCTTTATCAGATACATTAAAAGAAGTACAAAAAGCAAAGAAAGACATCGATGCACATACGGATAGATTAAAAAAGGATGTGGCCGCTGTGATCAAGAAGTCACTTGGCTTACAGCATAATGATAATCTTCAGCAGGGCTTAAAAGTATGGTATGAAAATATTCCGGAAAAAGCAAAGAATAGTATTTTGCCGACAACATCACAGAGCCTGTTAAATTGTATCCGTGACGTTATAAGCGGAAAATCAGTGGATCTGATTGAGAAGATTGCCAAAACAGCGACCAATTTCTTCATTGAGGATTGGAATGATAAGACGAAAGACGAATTTGAATCCACTTTAAAAACGTTGGTATCATATCTCAAGAAAAAAGAAGAAGCAGCTGATACACCGCAAAGTAAAAAAATTACGCTTCCGGGAGAAAGCGGATCCAAGGAATATTTTTATGATTTTGACCCGAATGAATTATCACCTTCCGGAGTTTTCTTCCAGAGTGCACTGGATGATATGATGGATGAATACGGGGCTCTCGATAACAGTGAAAAGATCGGTATCCTGATGAATCTCGTAAAAAAACTGATGGGGTGAGAGATATGATTTATCTTGATAATGCTGCGACTTCCTTTCCGCGACCGGAAACGGTCTATCAGGAAATGGATCGCGTAAACAGAACACTTTCCGTGAACGCCGGACGTGGCGGCTATAAAGCTGCCCGCGAAGCATCAGGGATTATTTTTGATACAAAAAAGATGCTCGCGGAGCTTATGCATTGCACGGGAAAAGCAGATGTTGTACTGACACCATCGGTAACTCAGGCATTCAATCAGGTTTTGAATGGACTCGATATCACGTCAGACACTGTAGTGTATATGACTCCGTATGAGCATAATGCAGTCGCCCGCACCATGGAAGCCATTAGACAAAGAACTGGGTGCACGGTGTTGATTCTTCCGTTGGGAACGCACTTTGAGATTGATTTAAAGAAAACGGAATATCTTTTCCATGAAAAGAATCCGGACATCGTGATTTCAACGGTAATCAGCAATGTTACCGGCTATGAACTTCCTGTAAAAGAACTTTTTGGGCTGGCAAAACAGTATCATGCCATTACGATTGCGGATGCAGCACAGGCGGCCGGTCTGATTGACTTAAACTTTAATGACATGAATGCAGATATTATCGGATTTGCAGGCCACAAAACCTTGTGCGGACCTTTTGGTGTAGGTGGATTTATTCTGTCAAAAGATGTATCATTAAAGTGTATCCTGACAGGTGGAACTGGAAGCGATTCCCTGAATTTATCCATGCCGGAATCCGCACCTGGCAGATATGAAGCTGGCAGTGAAAATATTGTTGCCATTGCTGGGCTTCATGCGGCATTGGAATGGCTAAAAGATAACCGGCACATGGAACGTATAAAGGAACTGACGGATTATCTGGTGGATCAGCTTTCCAAAAATCCGATGATAACTGTATTTGACATGAAGGAACAGCTCGGAATCGTGTCCTTTGTTGTAGAAGGCTATGATTCCGGTGATGTTGGACGCATCTTGGATGATGAATTTGATATTGCAGTACGCACGGGCTATCACTGTGCCCCATATATTCATGAGTATTTGAAAGATACCGCATACGGCGGAACCATACGGGTCGGCATCGGCCCATTCAACACAAAAGAGGACTTAGATACATTATTAGATGCAATCGAAAGTCTGTAGAGGGATGGGGCATATGCCAGAATCGAACACATCAAATTTATTTGAAACCATAAACTGACGAACTGGAAGTAAGAAGGAAGGTATCTGTATGGGGTTTACCGAATTGCCGATTGCTTTAAGATATCGGTCTGACAGCAATAATTTTCCAAGAGATTTTCTGATCCCGGTTCTTCGGAAAAGCAGAATCTATAAAAGGGCGGTTGGATATTTTTCGACCTCAGCCTTGATTGAATTATCCTATGGACTATTTGATTTTGCCAAGAATGGAGGAAGAATTCAACTGATTTGTTCTCCGAAGCTGGAGGAAGATGATATTGACGCGATCCGCTTTGGATATAAGACGCGGGAAGCAGCCATGATCGAGGCATTGGATGTCAGTCTGACAGATCCAGTGGATGCGTTTGAAGAAGAACGCCTGAACCTGGTTGCGACTTTAATTGCGAATGGAACTATGGAAATCAAACTTGCATTTATGGAAAACGATACATACCGCAATATTTATCATGAGAAGATTGCCGTTTTCAAAGATGAAGAGGGGAACCGGATTTCCTATACAGGCTCCGCAAACGCTTCTGCGAATGCATATTGTGATAATTTCGAGTCCTTATATGTCTTTTGTGACTGGCGGGATGAAACGAACCGGAATTATGTTGATATCAGCGAAAGCGATTTTGACCGTATGTGGGAAAATGAAACAGAAAAGATAAGGGTCGTTCCGTTTCCAAGCGTAATCATCGAAAAACTTTCCAAGTTCAGGCGGAATTGCGTTGATTATCAGACGGATGAAAAGCAGTTCTGCGAAGATGAATTTGTAAAGCCGCGGGAATTGTTCCAGATTCCGGAAGATGTTTCCTTACGGGAAGTTCAGAAAGAAGCAGTATCGAACTGGATGGAAGCTGAATGCCGTGGAATCTTTGCCATGTGTACGGGTTCAGGAAAATCCTACACGGCCCTCGCCTGTATGGTAGCGCTGGCAAGACAGAAGCAAGAAAAACTTTCCGTATTTATAGTTTGTCCGCAGATTCACTTAGTTGGACAGTGGGAAGAGGACGAGATCAACTGGGGACCATCTCCGATCATTGCACATTCACAATCCAAAAACCGACATTGGAAAGAAGACCTGGTACGGTCCTATAAACGATTTCGTAATTATGGAGAACCGTTTGTCTGCATTACAACCAATGATACATTTTCGGGAGAGGCGATCCAACAGATTGTAACGCGGCTAAAGAAAGAGCAGAATGTTTTACTTATTATAGATGAAGCTCACAATTTCGGAGCCAAAAGTCTATCTGCCTGTTTGCCGGAAAACATCAATAACCGGATTGCATTGTCGGCTACAATCGAGCGGTACCGTGATAAAAAAGGAACACAGATGCTTCTTGATTATTTCGGAAAAAAATGCATCGAGTACGATGTGGAGCAGGCAATCAAGGACGGAGCCTTGACGAAGTACCGATATTTTCCTGTACCGGTTTATTTGGAACCAGATGAGCTGCGTGAATACCAGTTCCTGACAGAAAAACTGAAAAAGTTTGTGATTGAAGAAAACGGAAAGCTCAAAATCTCAAAAGAAGGAGAATTGCTTCTTTTTAAGCGCTCTCGCGTACTGGCCGGAGCAAGAAATAAGCCGGATCTTCTGATTAGTCTCATGCAAAAGTATAAGAATGACGGACACATTCTTGTATATTGCGGGGCAACCTCCATGGAGGATGAAGAAACGGGAGATATTGAAAGACAGATTGATGGGGTAACGGCAAAGATACGTAATGAGCTTCGAATGACAGCCAGACGATTTACAGC
>QAKZ01000087.1 GCA_003150175.1 Coriobacteriia bacterium | reverse complement strand
TGCGCGAAGCATCGACCGGGGCATACCGCCACGTTGATTCACTCGACGTGATTGCAAACTCAATCGGCGTCGAGGTGGACGGCAAGTTCATTCACGAGGTTGAGAACGAGACGTACGCGGCCCTTGCAGACCTAATCGACCGTCCGACATGTCACAACGTCGCCGACTACACCAAGGAATCATTCAAGTGCTCAGAGTGCGGGTGCCGCGTGCTGGTGCCCGGCGACAGGCCGGACGGTGTGCTCGTCGTGACCTCCGAGGCGTTCCCAGTCGACTGGTACTCATGCCCGGTCTGCGGGGCGGTGGTGGTGGAAGATGAAGCGTATTAAGTTCGCAAGGCCGGTCGATTGCCCGACGTGCGGTGCGACCCCGTCGCACCAGAAGTGGAAGCCGCGCAAGCTGGTCTACACCAACGAGATGGTCGCGATAGGGGACGTCGACCCAGTCGACGCCGTCCACTGCCCTAGGTGCGACCTCGTCTTCGGCGTCGTGCATTACGAGCATGACGACACGTACATCACGAGCTGGACCGAGTTTGAGACGATCCCACGGTATTGCCCGTGGTGCGGGGAGGATTTGACAAATGCCTGACAACGAGATGAAGCCGGTGTTGTCGCCATCTGTCGAGCTGTGGAGGCCGGACGGCCCCGCCGCGAGGGCCGCGGCCGCCATCATGGCCAACGCGGTGGCGAGCTTCAACGAGGCCCTCGTGCCCGTGCTGCGCGGCGTGAGGCGCGAGGCGAGGGCGCTCTGCAAGAGGCTCGACCCGAAATGGAGGCGCGCCTGGATTCGCGCGCTCAAGAGGTCCCGCCGCAACGTGGAGACGCTCAAGCGCGAGGGGAGGTGCAGGTGATGGCGACCGAGTACGTTCTGGACGCCGACAAGATCGCCCATTGGCGTATCGACAACCACGTCCCGCTGAAGCAGCTGGCGCGCGCCGCCGGGGTGAACCTCAGCAGCCTGAGCCATGCCATCAGCAACGGCAGGGAAGTGAAGATGAACCTGCTGCTCAATCTGGCGGAGGCGATGGGCGAAGACCCGCGCGACGTCGTGAGGAAGAAGGTGGAGAGATGAGATTCGAGATAATCGAGCGCCACATCATCGACGTGCCTGACAGCGAGCTCACGGACGGCGAGCGCCCCTTGGGCAAGATGGCGCTCGTTGAGGTTCTCGACGTCATCGCGGAGAACCCGCGCAGGTTCATCGAACGGTACGAGATGTACCGCGAGGAGGTGATCCGCCTTGGGGGCAAGCTGTGATCCGGGCTACAACCTCCCGGACGGATGCACCGGCGCGGCAATCGACAGGCACTTCGGCGAGGCCAAGCCCACTTGCGCCGAGTGCATCAAGATGTACGAGTGCTGCTGCGACTACGGCATCTGCGAGGTGGAGTTCGACGACGCCTTCCGGGAGAAGTTCGACGGGGCGGACGCGGAGCCGGGCGACGTCGCCTATTGGGCGCTCCCGTGGATAGCGGACCACATGAGGGACATGCAGGAGGAAGCGTGCGCCATGTTCTGTGGCTGATGCCGCTGGCGGCGCTCACCGCGCTGCTGGCGTGGGCGGCGAGGTCCGCATGGGCGCTCGCCGTGGTTCTGACCGTTCTCGTGCGCATGGCGTGCGGGTGAGATTGGAGGATTGAATGGACGAGATTGGAAGGCTGATCGGCAGGCTCATCGGGTGCCTCATCATGACGGTGCTCGTGTTGCTGTGCGTCGCCGCAGTGCTGTGGTGCATGCAGCTGGTCGTGGGGCTGGTCGCATGAGTGCGGGCGAGAGGGTGGCGCGGCAGCTCCGCGACGCCGCGGCCCTGCTGGAGTCCATGGCGGAAGACGTGGCGGGGGACATCGACGAGAGGTTCGTGCTGCCGCCCATAACGCTCACCATCAAGATAGGAAGCACCGACGAGACCCCGACCCTGTCGGTGAAGAAGGACTACCTCGCGAGGAAGCGCCTGGCATGACGTGGAGCTCCAACGGCAACGCCGAGCGCAAGCTCAAGGCGAGGCTCCGCGCCGAGGGCAGGCCGTGCCACATATGCGGACAGCCCATAGACTACAGCCTGCCGCCCGGCACGCCGTGGAGCTTCGAGGCCGACCACGTAGTGCCGAGGGCGAGGGGCGGCGCGGTGCTGGACTACGCGAACCTCGACGCGGCGCACCGCATCTGCAACCAGAGGAAGGGCAAGCACATGCCGGGCGACGCGAGGCCCGTCGAGATAAGGCGCACGAGGCTGTTCTGAAGGCTCGAGACAACTGAATAGGCGGGGCTGAAAAGCCAAACTGGAGGCGCGGTCGTTTGCTCGGCTGCGCCACACTGCTTTTTGGGGCGCTGAGCCGCCGATGGCGGGGGCATTGCCCCTCCCCGGGGGTGCACGGACACCCATGCTTGCCAGTGCCGATTTCCCCCCGCCCCATGACCCCAGGGCGGGGGTAGGCCGCGAATCTCACCCGCGTCGCACAATGCGGGCACGAGAAAGGAGGCCGGGATGCCGGAGATGCCGGAATCGGTCGCATCCGACGACTATCAATCGCAGATCTGGGCGAGCGTCACCGCATCGGGGCGCTTCTCCGACGAGGACGCGCCGAACCTCGCGCTGCTGTGCTACTGGCACGCCGTGGCGAAGGCCGCGGAGGATGCCATGAGCAAGGGCAAGTCCGTGAAGGTGCTCGACCCCGTCGGCTACAAGCCCGTCAAGGCGAAGAACGGCAGGCACGCCATCATGGAGCGCCCGCACCCCGCCGTGTCCGTGCTCAAGCAGGCGACCGCCGAGATACGCGCGCTCAACGAGCTGCTCGGGCTGTCGCGCAAGGCGGTGCCCATCCAGGTGCAGCAGGCGCGTCCGCAGAGCGATGGCGCTAGGGTGCTGAGCCTCATGTTCGCCGACCGCGAGCGCAAGGCCAAGGCGGCGGGCGCCTGATGGAGCCCAGGCAGACGCCGACATACGAGGCGAACGTCCCGGAGGACCTCAGCGGCGACGGCGGGATGGCGTGCGAGCTCGCGACCGCCTACTTCGGCGACCCGCTCCCGTGGCAGCCGCACCTGCTCGACGCGATGCTGGCCCGCGATGCGCGCGACAAGTACCTGCTGCGCACGCTGGGCATCTCCATCCCGCGCCAGAACGGAAAGAGCTGGGTCGTGCGAGCAAGGTGCTTCTACGGCGCGCTCAACGGCGAGAAGATCCTGTACACCTGCCAGCACGGCGACACATCCGACCAGATGTTCAAGGAGCTGTCACAGCCGTTCGAGGACGAGGACGAGACCGAGCTGCACGACCTCCTGCTCGCCGTGCGCAAGACGAACGGGCAGCAGGCCATCAGCCTCAAGAACGGCGGACTCATCCGCTTCACCACCCGCACCAACTCGCTGGCGCGAGGCAAGACCTACGACGTGCTCATCTACGACGAGGCGCAGGAGCTCACGGACACGCAGCAGGCGGCGTCCCTGCCTGCCATCTCGGCGAGCGCGATGCACAACCCGCAGACCATCTACCTCGGAACGCCGCCAGGCCCCGACAACGTCGGCACGGTGTTTCGCGACCTCCACGACGACGTGCACGACGGCGAGTCCGAGATGGCGTGGATCGAGTGGGGCGCGGACGAGATAGGCGACGTCCACGACGAGTCGAGATGGTACGAGTTCAACCCGTCCATGGGCACCGTGCTCAACTACGAGGCCGTCAAGGGCGAGTCCGAGCAGATGCAGCCCGACGTGTTCGCGCGCGAGCGTCTCGGATGGTGGGCGAAGACGGGAGGCTCGCTCCTCTACGCCCTGTCCTCCAAGAAGTGGGACGGGTGCCGGCGCGACTCAGCGCCCACCGGCGGAAAGCTCGCCTTCGGCGTGAAGTTCTCCGTGGACGGCTCCCGCGCCGCGGTGTCCTGGGCGCTCGCCGACAGGGACGGACCGTCCTACGTCGAGCTGTACGACGTGATGGGCGCTTCGGGCGGAACGGTCGCGATCTCGGACATGCTCCTGCGCAACCGAGACGAGATCGCGTGCGTCTGCATCGACGGCAAGTCCGGAGCGGACGCGCTCAAGCGGCGGATGCTCGACGGCGGCTTCAGCAAGTGCGCACTCGAGATGGGAACCCCGGCAATCGTGCAGGCTGCGGCGTCGATGCTCAAGGACGAGGTCGACTCGGGCACGCTCTCGCACATCGAGTCGCCGGCGCTCGACGACTCGGCGCGCAAGTCGCTCAAGCGCGACATAGGCAGGGACGGATGGGGCTTCGCGGACGGCCCCGACTCCATCGCCGCCCCCATCGAGTCCGCATCGCTCGCCCTCTGGGCGGCGAGAACCACGAAACGAGACCCGCGAAGGGAACAGGAGGCCAGCTTCTGATGGCAGCAGTGAACATGGAACTGGCGGGGCAGGTAGCATCCGCCGCAGGCTTGGAGCCGGGCGACGCGGCGCTCGTCCGCGAGCTCATGACCGTCTGGCGCGAGCATCGAGCCAGCAACCTCGAGCGCGAGGACTACTACCTCGGGCACGTGTCGGTGAAGGACCTCGGCATCGCCATGCCGGCGAGCCTCGCCAAGAAGATCAACCCGCGCGTGGACTGGCCCCGCAAGGCCGTGCACGCACTCGCCGACCGCTCCATCTTCAACGGTTACACGTGCGCGGACGAGCGTACGAGCAAGGCCCTCCGCGCCATCTGCGAGTCGAACCAGCTGGAGCGCCTCTACCGCAAGAACCTCATCGGCGAGCTGAAGCACTGCTGCGGCTTCTGGACCGTGACGGACGGCGGCGGCTACCCGGTCATCTCGGCTTACCCCGCCACCGCGGCGGCGGCGCTCTGGGACGACGCTCGCAAGGCCATCAGGGCGGGCCTCGTCGTGGCTGAGTCCAAGAAGATGCCCGGCGACACCGAGCGCGTGCCGACCGTGGTGCACCTGCTCACCGACGACAGCCTCGTGGTGCTCACGCGCGACGGCGGCTCGTGGGTAGCCGAGTACCGCGAGCACTCGATGGGGCGCTGCCTCATGGAGCCGATGGCACACGGCGCGACTCTCGAGCGCCCCTTCGGCACCTCGCGCATCAGCCGCTCCGTGATGAGCATCACCGACGACGCCATCCGACAGCGCGCCCGCATGGAGGTCGCCGCCGAGGCCGCGACCCTGCCGCAGACGTGGCTTCTGGGAACCTACAAGAAGATGCTCAACGATGACAACAAGTACGACGCGAGCATGGGCGCTGTCAACGAGATCACCAAAGACCCCGACGGCGACAAGCCCACGGTCTGGCAGTCCGCGCAGCTGCAGATGGCCCCGCTCACCGAGTACCTTCGCCAGCTCGCCTGCCAGATGTCCGCCGTGACCAACGTGCCGGTGAGCTTCTTCGGCGTGTCCAACGACAACCCGTCCTCCTCGGACGCTATCGCCGCGTCCCTGGAGCCCTTGGTCATCGACGCCAAGAACCTCAACCGCGACAACGGCACGGCGCTGCGCAACGTGGCCTACATGGCGCTCGCCGTGGCGAACGGCACCGATTTCGCCACCGAGCGCGACGCGGGGCATGAGATCAACCCGCGATTCCTGTCCCCGGCGTACCCGTCCACGGTGAGCCTGTCCGACGCGCTGCTCAAGCAGGTGCAGGCGCTCCCGAAGCTCGCCAACTCCACGGTGGCCTACGAGATGCTCGACTACACGGACGAGCAGATCCAGCGCATCGAGTCGGATGCCAAGAAGGCGCAGGCGGGCGCGGCTATCGCATCGCTGTTCGAGCCGAAGGAGGGCGAGAATGGCGGCGGTGCCGACTAGCCTGCTGGACGAGCTGACCGATGAGGTGAACGCGCTGTCGGCAGACGCCCAGGCGAAGGTGAGGCCGGCGCTCGAGTCCCTGCTGTCGAGCTGGGAGCGCGGTGGTGGCGGCGATGTCGCCGCTCTCCGCGAGAGGGCGTACGAGACGATCGAGGCGGTGCTCGGGTACTACGCCGACACGTGCGCCGCCGCCAGGGCAGCCGAATACTACGACGCGGTCAGGGCGTCGCAGGGCTTTCCCGGGAAGTATCGGGCGGTCGCCGAGTCCATGCGAGACCCGGACGACACGCTCGGCGCGGTTAGGTATTTCATCGGCAAGGTCGTCGAGGGCGCCCCCGAGGTCTTTGTCTCGCGGTGCGTCACGAGGGTCGACGAGGAGATCAGGCGCGCCGCCAACAGGTGCGTCGCCCACAACGCGCGCAAAGACCCGGCAAAGCCGTGGTACGCCCGCGTTCCCCGTGGCGAGACGTGCGGGTTCTGCCTCATGCTCGCGTCGTTCGGCTTCTACGCCAAGACCGAGGAGGCGGCCGAGCACTCGCACGCGCACTGCGACTGCCGAATCGTCCCCGGCTTCGACGGGGTGACTACGGTCAAGGGATACGACCCTGACGGGATGTACGAGAGGTATAACGACTGCCTGGCCGCGCTCGGAGGCCGCGACGGCATCGCCTCCGACTGGTACGCAATGCCGGAGGACGAACGCGAAGCGCTCGTGAGGCGCCACGGCAACAAGGAGGGGAAGGCGTACACCGCCTACCTCAACAACCGCGTCGCATCCGAGATAGAGCTACGCGACCCGTCCTGGTACGCGGGCGGCGAGCATAAGGGCATAACGTTCACGGACGATGCGGTGAGGCGCGACAAGGTAAAGAGGTGGAGGGTAGACCCCGGAGAGAGGAGAACCGCAGAGAAGCTGGCGGCACTGGGCTACAAGACCGAGTTCTGGGAAGACGAGGTGCACCTGAAGAGCGAGAACGCGCAGGGAAAAACGACCGTAAGCCGCGCCGACCTGTCCACGGGCATCGAAATCAAGACCGTGTACACGTCGAAATCGGAGAACACGTTCAAGTCGCACATGAAGTCCGTGGCCAACAAGAGCGGGGTGCGGTTCGCCGTCTTCGACGTCAGCGAGAACAAGTCGGTTACCGACAGCCAAGCCGAAGCGTGGATACGCAAGTACATGAAGAGGTACGGAATCGCCGAAGTGCGGATGCTGGGGCACGACGGGTCGCTCCAAACGATAAAAAAATAGGCGGGAGCTGCATGTCTCAATAGGTGAGTCAAACAGCTTCCGCCTAATCTCATCATACCGCATGGCCGCCCACGGGCGGCTTTTTTCATGCCGAAAAACGCCAAACAGGCCAAATCTCACGCCCGTAGGACACTGTCGCGCGACAGGGCCGCACGGCCCGAAACGCACATCTAAGGGGCTCGGCCGCACGGCTGGCCCGACGGGCCGCACGGTCCGGGAAAGGACGCGATATGGCAGCAGAGACCAACACGGAGCCCACGGGCGGTACGGAGCCGACCGGGGGCGAGGAGCCCGACTACAAGGCGCTCTACGAGGCCGAGAAGGCGCACTCCCGCAAGTGGGAGAAGCAGGCCAAGGCCAACAAGGGCGCGGCAAGCGCACTCGACGAGGCCAACCAGGCGAAGAAGACCGCCGACGAGAAGGTCGCGGAGCTCGAGAAGCGACTCGACGCCAAGGAGAAGGCCGAGGCGCGAGCCAAGACCGCCGCCAAGGTCGCGCAGGAGAAGGGAGTCCCCGCGGACCTCATCGTCGGCGAGGACGAGGAGAGCATGGCCGCATGGTGCGACAAGATGCTCGCCGCATTCAAGACAAAGCCCGCGCCGCGAGTGGAGAAGCCCGGCAGCTTCGACAAGGGCGGCAAGGGCGGGGACGAGGCGCTGCGAGACTTCGCCAAGCGCCTCCTGAAGTAAGCCAAACCCGAAGAAAGGCACAGAAATGGCTGCAAACGACACCCAGAAAATCAAGCTGCCGTCCAGCGTGGTATCCACCATCATCGGCAAGGTGTAGGACACCTCCACCATCGCCACGCTGAGCCCCAGCACCCCGCAGAAGTTCGCGGACACGACCTACCTCGTGTTCAACCCGACCGCAGAGGCCGAGGTCGTCGCCGAGGGCGGCAAGAAGTCCGGCTCCGAGATCTCCACCGACCCCGTAGTCGCAAAGCGCGCCAAGATCGTCACGACCACGCGCGTCTCCGACGAGCTGAAGTGGGCCGACGAGGACAACCAGCTGGAGATCATCTCCAACATCATCGCCGACCAGACCGCCGCCGCGGGCCGCGCGCTCGACTACATCGTCTACCACGCCATCAACCCCAAGACCGGCCTCGGCCTCACGGGCTACACCGCCCTGACCGCTGACAAGGACGTCCACAGCGTCGCCAAGACCGACTCCCCGGTCGACGACATCGACTCCCTCTCCGACGCCCTGCTCGACTACGGCATCAACGGCATCGCCATGAGCCGCCAGTTCGCCTCCGAGCTGCGCAAGCTGCGCGTGCCCGCCACCGGGCAGCGCTTGTACCCCGAGGTGCCGCTGTCCCTCAACGTGGGCAACCTCGACGGCATCCCCGCCTCCGTGTCCGGCACCGTGAACGGCCGTCTCGCCAAGACCCCGACCAAGGTCTCCGCGATCATGGGCGACTTCTCCGCAATCAAGTGGGGCATGGTCCGCGACATCACCGCCGAGGTCATCGAGTACGGCGACCCCGACAACACCGGTCAGGACCTGAAGGGCTACAACCAGATCGCCTACCGCACCGAGGCCGTCCTGGCATACGCGGTACTCGACCCGAAGGCCTTCGCCGTCCTCAAGAGCGCCTAGGGGGTACCGAGATGGCTCAGCTAGTCCAGAAATTCATCGTGGAGGACGTGGGCAAGGCGTCCAGCATCCTCCCGCAGCACGTGGCGCTCGTCTCGCCCGACGGCAAGCCGCTCGTCGTGCCAAAGAAGGTCGCCAACCCCGGCGCCAGCCCGACCGTCGCGAAGGTCGTGCAGGCCCTCGTCGACGCCGGGATCATGGAGGCCGAGTAGCGATGGCCGCGCTCGCCAGCGTCGACGACTACAAGGCCCGCTACGGCGAGCCCGCGGACGAGGCCCGCACCGGGGTGCTGCTGCAGGACGCATCGGACCTGATGCTCGCGGCATTCGAGGACCGAATCGGCGAGTACACCGAGGGGGCGTGCCCGGCATTCGACCGAGCGGCCCCCGCCGTGTGCTGCCTGCTCGTCAACCGCGTGCTCTCGGCACCGTCCGCGATGGCCGGCGCCACGCAGTACAGCCAGGGGGCGGGCATCTATACGGCATCGGTGACCTACGGCTCGGCGCTCGGCGATATGTACCTAGGTAAGAGCGACCTCAGGCGCCTCGGCCTCACCGGTCAGGCGCTCGGGTCGCTCACGCCGCTGGAGAGGGGAGGGGTGGCCGAATGATGTGCCTCATCTCCGGCGAGACCGTGACCGTGCGCAATGCGGCCCAGTCATACGACGAGCTTGGCGAGCCCACCGGTGAGACGGTGACCGAGGCGGCGGTCGACAACGTCGTGGTGTGCCCCGGCGCGACCGCCGACCTCGACTCGACGCGCCCGAACGGCGTGACGGTCGCCTACACGCTCTGCTTCCCGAAGGGCGCGGACGTTGACCTCAGGGACGCGACGGTCACGGTGCGCGGCACCGACTACAAGGTGGTCGGCGACCCCAAGCGATACACCGCGGCCAATACGCCCGGCCCCTGGGACCTCACCTGCGAGGTGACCCGAACCGATGGCTAAGGCGAAGTGCGAGGTCAAGATCAAGTGGAAGGGCTGGAACCGCGGCGGATACGCCGAGGTCATGAACGGCGGGGGCGTGCAGGCCATGCTCGACCAGAAGGCAAACGCTGTCGTCGCGTCCGCCAACGCATCGTTTAGCCCGAAACCGGGGGAGGGCGCAGGCTATGCCTCGGACGTCATGAGCGGCTCCCTCGCCAAGGGGCGCTCGCTCCACACGGAGAGCGTCCACGCCTTCCGCAGCGAGAAGAAGCACAACCGCTTGCAGGCAATCTTTGGAGGTGACTGATGGACATCGAGAGGGTTGTCGCCAAGCGGCTCATGGACGCGACCGGCATCAAGTGCGTGCCCGACGTGCCGCGCGAGAGACCCGATGAGTTCGTCCAGGTCACCCTTGCCGCCACGAGCGCGACACGGTTCATCCAGTCCCCGCGCGTGCTCGCCACGTCGTGGGCGAAGACCCGCAGGCGCGCACGCGAGATCGCCGAGGCCGTCGAGCGGGCGTGCGCCGCCATCGAGGACGAGCCGAACGTGTTCTCGGCCGTTCCCGACGGCACGTACCGATGGGACGACCCCGACACGGGGGCTCCCAGATACCAGACGAACATCAACCTGACCATCTGCGAATAAGGAGCAATCATGGCAGAAAGCAACAAAAACAACGTCGCCAACGTCTCCAGCGCCAAGGGAGTAAAGGGCGGTTACATCTTCACCGCGCCCGCCGGAACGGCGCTGCCGACCGACTACAAGACCGCGCTGCCCGCTGCGTGGAAATGCCTCGGCTACATCAGCGAGGACGGCTACGTCGAGACGCTCGACACCGACTCCGAGGACATCAAGGACATGAACGGCGACCTCATGGCCTCGCCGCAGACCTCCCGTGTCGAGAGCGCACAGCTCACGCTCGCCGAGATCAAGGCCGCCACCCTCAAGGTCATGTACGGCTCCGACAACGTCAAGGACGAGGAGGGCATGATCACGGTCAAGCACAACGGCAACTCCGACGAGACGTGGCCGGCCGTGCTCGAGCTCGTGCTCAAGGACGGACGACGCTGGCGCAAGGTCGTCCCCAACGCCCAGTCCTCCGAGCTGGACGACCTCACCCTCGCCGTCGGCGAGCTCGCCGCGCGCGCCCTCACGGTCAAGTACCTCACGGACGATGCCGGCAACACCTGCTACGACTACATCCAGTCCACTGAGACCGCTGCCACCAAGGCCGCCGAGACCGCGGAGGACAAGTAATGACCGAGCTCACATTCACCATCCCGGGCATCGAGGGGGAGTTCACCGCTGACTACGACGAGCTCACCTCCTACAAGACCAACAAGCAGTTCGCCAAGAGCGAGACCGAGCCCGCCGGCATGTTCGATGCATTCGAGCGCGTGTTTGCCGGACATGACGAGGAGTACATGGAGCGCCTGGGCGGCTCCGTCGAGTTCACCGGCGTGCTCATGCAGGCCGCATTCGAGGCGGCGAAGGCAAAAAACTCCCAGGATTCGTCCTCGAGCTCGAAGGGCACCGCGCAGAAGTCGTAGCGGACTTCCGCCAGTACTACGGCATCGACCTCCCGCTCGAGGGCGGACCGGACGACCTCCGGCGCGCCGCCCTCCTGTGGGAGCAGCTGCCGAAGGAGTCGAGGTGCGCGCGCCGCATGTACCCGGAGCTCAAATGGAGCGAGGAGACGTACATGCTCTGGCGCATCGAGCACCAGCTCAGGAGCCTCGCTTGGGGACTGAGCGACAAGAAGCACCGGCCGCCGCAGGAGCCGCAGCCGCTCAAGACGCCCGGGCAGCTCGCGGAGCTCAAGAGGCACCAGCGCAACGCCCTCGCGAACAGGGCGGAAATCGACGAGATTCTAGGATTAGGAGGACGGGATGGCGACTAGCGTAGGCTCGGCATGCATCACGCTCATGCCGTCCATGAAGGGCTTCGCCGGCAGCATCTGCTCGGAGTTCGGCGACACGGGCTCCAAGGCCGGAAAGTCATTCGGCGACTCGATGACCTCCGGCGTGGACGGCGGGGTCAAGCGCTCGGGCGGGCTGCTGAACGGGCTCGGCACCGTCGCAAGGGGCGTGGGCACCGTCGCCGCGGCTGGCATGGGCGCGCTCACCACGGCGGTGACCGCAATCGGCGGCGCTGCGGTATCCGCATACGCCGACTACGAGCAGCTGGTCGGCGGCGTCGATACGCTCTTCGGCTCCGCGTCCGGCAAACTGCAGGGATACGCCGCGGATGCGTACAAGACGTGCGGCATGAGCGCAAACCAATACATGACCCAGGCGACCAGCTTCGCCGCATCGCTCGTGAGCTCGTGCGGCGGCGACGTGGCGAAGGCCGCCGAGTCCGCCAACACAGCGATGGGCGACATGGCGGACAACGTCAACAAGATGGGCTCGGACATGGCCGACGTCCAGAACGCCTACCAAGGTTTTGCCAAGCAAAACTACACGATGCTGGACAACCTGAAGCTGGGCTACGGCGGCACGAAGTCCGAGATGGAGCGACTCATCGCGGACGCCAACAAGCTGCGCGCGGCGCAGGGCAAGACCGCCGACCTCACCATCGACAGCTACGCCGACGTGGTCGAGGCCATCCACACCGTGCAGTCCGAGATGGGCATCACCGGCACGACCTCCAAGGAGGCCGCGACGACCATCTCCGGCTCCATCGGCATGGCCAAGGCATCATGGGAGAACTTCCTCACCGGCCTTGGCCGAGACGACGTGGACTTCTCGCAGCTCACCGAGCAGCTGCTCACGTCCGTCGGCGCGGTCGCCAAGAACATCGCGCCGCGCGTCGCCCAGATCGGGCAGGGCATCATCAATGCGCTCCCCGCGGCGCTCTCCGGCATCGCGTCGGTGCTCACACCCATCGTGTCCGAGGCGCTCGCCACGGCGCGGAACATCGCCGTCGGGGCGCTCGCCGGCATCGGGATCAAGCTGCCGAAGGTGGACTCCTCGCAGATCTGCTCGGCGCTTCAGGCCATCCTTGGCGTGGCCACGTCCGTCGGTAACGGCATCAAGGCGGCAATCGGATTCATCGCGCCGCTCATCGCGCCAATCGGCACGGCGCTGCTCAACATCGCGCAGGCCGTGCTGCCGGTGCTCTCAACCGGCATACAGGTGGTGCTCGGCATCGTGCAGGCGCTGTCGCCGGTCATCGGCTTCCTGGTCACCGTCATCGCTGACGTGATGACGACCGTCTCGCAGCTCGTCGCCATCGCCATGCCCGCCGTGCAGTCCGTGCTGTCGGCGGTGCTGGCTGCGATGCCGCTCATCCAGGGCGCGATTCAGGTGGCGATGGGCATCATCTCCGCCGTCTGGAACGCAGTCTGGCCGGTGATCTCCGCTGTCCTGACCGGCGTGATGGATGCAATCTCCACTGCCGTCCAGGTCGCGATGGCCGTGGTGCAGACAGTCATCTCCACGGTCACCGCCGCGATAAGCGGAGACTGGGATACGGTCTGGAACACCATCAAGTCGGTAGCCGAGCTCGTCTGGTCTCAGATAGAGTTCGCCGTGCGAGCGGCCATCGGGGTCGTCGAGTCCGTGATAACGTCCACGCTCGATGGAATCAGCTCGATTTGGTCAAGCGTGTGGGACACCGTCCGCGACTTCGCCGAGGTGGTCTGGGGACGCATCAAGTTTGCCGTCAACTCGGCGATAAATCAGGTCAGCGGCGTGATCAGCTCCGTGCTCAACAGCATCAGCTCCACGTGGTCGAGCATGTGGGGGAGCATCAAGAGCGCCTGCTCGTCCATCTGGGAGGGCATCAAGAGCGCGGCGTCCAACGGAATCAACTCCGTCTACAGGACCGTCACGAGCATCAAGGGCAAGATCACCGGGTTCTTCTCGGGTGCGAGAAACTGGCTCTTCAACTCCGGCAAGTCGATTCTCAACGGCCTGAAGGACGGCATCATGTCCGCTATCGGCTCGGTGACCTCGGCGGTCTCCGGCGCAGTCTCCAAAATCCGCTCCTTCTTCCCGTTCTCGCCGGCAAAGGTCGGCCCCTTCTCCGGGCACGGCTACACGACCTTCTCGGGCAAGGCCCTCATGCAGGGCTGGGCGCAGGGCATCGGCTCCGGCACCGGCACCGTGGTCTCCGCCATCAGCGGCGCCATGGACACCGCGCAGGGGATGCTCTCGACGGGCCTGACCGTCGCGCCGTCCGCTGTCTACACCCCGGCGCGTCCCGAGGAGGATTCCGGCGACGCCCTCGCCGGCATCCTGTCCGTCCTCGAGCAGATCCGGGACAAGGACGGAAACCTGTACATCGACTCGGAGCGCGTCTCCTCCGCCATCGCGATGCGCGGCAGGCACACGCTCGCCGCAAGGGGGTTCGCATGATATTCGGCGGAATCGACCTCACTCCGTACCTGTTGGTGACCAAGGTCACGAGACCGATTGTCCCCAAGGTGCGGCTCGATGAGACCGAGGTCCCCGGCATGGACGGCTCGCATATCCGCGCCACGGGCCTCGAGCCCGTCGAGATAGCGGTCGACTGCAACATCGTCGGCGGCTCCCTCGACGAGGTCGCCGAGGCAAGGGCCGTGCTCGCCTCGGCGCTGTCCGGCGGCGAGAAGGCCCTCGTGCTCGACGACGCCCCGGAGCGCTACATGCTCGCTCGCTACATGGGAGGGGCGGAGCAGGGGCGCAACGCGCACATGCCGAATCTCACGCTCGGGTTCTACTGTGCAGACCCCGCCGCCTACGGGCAGCGGCGCTTCGAGCAGGTGACGGCATCCCAGCGCGCCGTCGCCGCCGGGGGCAACTACAGGGCCTCCCCTACGGTCACGTGCAAGCCCCCGGCAGGCTCGAGCTGGACAATCACCAACGTCTCGACCGGGCGGTTCGTCCGCGTCGAGGCGTCGTTCACGGGGGCGCAGACCGTAGTGCTGGACATGCGCGCCGAGCGCTGCACCGTCAACGGCGCGGACCGGCCCGTGACCGTCGCGAGCGACTTCTTCTCGCTCGACGGCGTGCAGCAGATCAAGACGAGCGGCGGCACCGCGACGCTCGAATGGGAGGAGAGGTGGCTCTAGGTGCGTATTGACGTGTACACGTGGCAGGACGTCTACGTCGCGACAATCGGCCCCGATGAGCTGTTCGCCCTCACCCATACCGACGAGCTCAACGGCGAGGACAGCGTGGACATCGTCACGACCTTCGCGCTCAAGCAGGGCTACCGCCTCGTGTGGGCCGACCGCCTCGGCAAGGTCCACGAGCACGTCTGCCAAGACCCCAAGGGCCTCCACGCCGGAGGCGATACGGTCTACACGGACACGGCGATCAACTCAATCTGCGAGACGTACGGCGACTATATCGAGGACAAGAGGCCTTACGGCTACGGCTTCCTCCAGGCGCTGAACGTCTGCCTGGAGCCGACCCGCTGGACCGCCGGGACTGTCGATCAGACCGGTACCGTCGACAAGGGCTTGACCTTCTACCACACCTCGTCGCGCGAGGCGCTCCAGTCAATCTTGAAATGCGGCGGCGAGCTTGAGACTGAAATCACCGTATCCGGCGGCAAGGTCTCGTCCCGCAAGGCCGGCATCCGCTCTCATCGCGGGACGAAGGGCGGCCACCGCCGGTTCACCTACACCAAGGACCTGGCATCCGTCTCTCGCACCGAGCATTACGGGGCGATAACGGCCTGCTACGGCTACGGCAAGGGAATCGAGACGGATACCGGCGGATACGGCCGCAAGCTGACCTTCGGCGACATCAACAACGGCAAGAACTACGTGGAGGACGCGACCGCGCTCAAGCTGTATGGGCGACCTGACGGCAAGGGCGGGCGCGCCCACGTGTTCGGGCAATATGAAAATCCAAATTGCGAGGACGCGGCGACGCTGCTCGCCGAGACCCGCGCGTACCACGACTCCCGCAAGGAACCCGGCATGACTTACGAGGCCGACGTCGTCGACCTCGTGCAGTTCGGGCGCGAGTGGGAGGGCGTCGCCGTGGGCGACGACGTCCAGATCGTCGACACGTGCTTCAGCCCGGCGCTGCGCTGCGAGGGTCGCGTGACCAAGCTTGTCACCGACGAGTTGGGCGGCTCCATGCGCGTGACGCTCGGGAACGTGACCGAGACAATCACGGACATGTTGCTGGCGCAGCAGCAGAAAGTGTCCAGCCTGTCGAAGCGCTCGTCCAGCTGGGACGTGGCGGCATCCACGCCGCCGTCGTACCTCCAGCAGGTCGTGGACTCGATGAACGCCCAGTTCAACATGTCCGGCAACAGCTATACCTTCACCAGCTTCGAGCAGGGGACAATCTACGCATCCGTCCCGATGGACGCGAACGGCCGCTCGACCACGGGCAAGGGCAGCGCCATGCAGCTGTGCTCGCAGGGCTTCCGCATCGCCTCCGGCTGCAAGGCCGACGGCTCGTGGGACTGGCGCACCTTCGGCACCGGCGCGGGCTTCACCGCCGACCTCATCACGGTCGGTACGCTAAGCGCCAGCCTGATCAAGGCCGGCACCATCAAGGACAGATTCGGAAAGAACTACTGGAACCTCGATGCCAGCGAGGTCCATCTAGGCCCCGGCGCCAAGCTCGACGGCAAGGACATCGCCGTCGCCGATGCCGTGATAGCGTCGGTGGACGTCGAGTACGCCCAGGGCGCATCGCGCGTCACCGAGCCGCAGGGCGGGTGGCTGACCACCGCTCCGCAATGGGTGTCGGGCAAATACATCTGGACGCGCACCAAGACGACGATGCAGTCGGGCGACATCGAGTACAGCGAGCCCGTGTGCATCAGCGGCAGGGACGGCACCGACGGCGCGAAGGGCGACAAGGGCTCGACCGGCACCGGCGTGCGCGGCATCGTCGAGCAGTACTACCTGTCCACGAACTCCACCGCGCAGTCCGGCGGCAGCTGGTCGGAGGCGCAGCCCGCGTGGGAGAAGGGCAAGTACATCTGGACGCGCAGCAAGATCACGTGGACGGACGGCTCGACCACGTACACCGCGCCGTGCCTCGCCAAGGCCATCAACGGCAGCAACCAGATGGCCGGCAGCGCCATCGCGGCGCGCGTAAAGCTCTACGCCAAGAACCAATCGGATAGCGTGCCGCCGATTAACATGCAGAACCTCGAGCTGGGATGGTCGGAAGACATACCGCAATGGGCGAACGGATACTTTATCTGGTCGATGGAGCGCGTCACCTACGGCGACGGTAGCGTCACCCACACGGCACCGGTGCTGGAGGCCGCGTACAACAAGGCCTACCAGAGCGCGCACGACCTCACGGGCTCGCTCAACGGCCTCGACACGACGGTGCAGGACCTCGCGAAGGACGGAGTGGTGACCGAAGCGGAGAAGGCCGCGGTCAAGAAGGCCAAGCAGGACGTGGACAAGGAGCGCGAGGAGGCGACGAGCCAATTCAACGCGCTGAAGTCCAACAGGGCGCTGAGCACGCAGTTCGTCGCGGCGGTGCTCGCCCCGCGCTACTCCAAGGCCTTCGGCACGACCGACGAGGGCGGAACGTACGGCGCCTACACCGACAAGGTCGACAAGGTGCTCCGGTGCAAGACCGCCGAGGAGCTCAAGGACGCCATGTACGAGTACGACGCGGCCTACGGCGCCTACTCGACCGCCGTGAAGGACTACGCCGATGCCGCGACCGGGGCGCGCCATGCCATCGAGCAGAAGAACGCGTCGGACTACGCCGACGGCATCCTGAGCGCCTACGACGAGCAGATGGACCAGAAGGCCCTCTTCGACCGCCTGACGAAAGGCGGCACCGAGCAGGGCATCTACATGCAGAACGACAGGGTGTACATCAACGCCTCGTACATGGCCACCGGCACCATCGCGGACGCCAAGGGCCGCAGCTCGTGGAACCTCAAGGAGGGCGTGCTGAACACCAACTACATGACCGCGAAGAACATCACGGCGAGCGGCACCTTCTCGTGCGGTGGGAGCTCGTACTACACGAAGCTGAACAGCGTCGGTCAGATGGAGGGGTACCGCACGAAAGGCGGGGCCTCGTCCACCTCGCGGGTCGGCTACATCGACTTCTCGTCGTCCATGTACGACAAGTCCGACGGAACGACGAGATACGGCCTCCAGCTCCAGGCGGACGGCTCGGTTCGCATCAGCGCCCCGAAAATCTCCGTCAGGGCCACGAGCGACACGTCGGTGACCACATTCCACGGCTCGACCGGCACGTACTACCCGGTCGGCTTCACCTACCCACCGGGTGACGGATGGGATACCGCAAGCCTCAGAACAATGGAGACCGAGTTCATCAACGGAATTTGCATACGCAACATGGGATAGGAGGAAGATATGACCGATGAGATGGAGAAGGCGACAAACCGCATCGTCACCTACCTGCTGCACGACCCGATCGGCAACTGCGAGGGGTACGTCTCGGACTACGACACCGACCTGCTCGCAAAGGCGCAGGAGGGCGGCATGATCGTCATAGCCGAGCACGAGGACGGAAGGCGCGAGGTCGTCGACGCGAAGGACGTCAAGGAACCGAGCCCGGCAATCAACGGCGTCACGGTGGTGCTCCCGCCCTACGTCGACAAGCGCACGGCGGCAACCGTGGCGTGCTTCGACGCGCTCTCTGCCATCGTCGACCCGCAGCCGGCCACGGCCGACGAGACGGGGGAGGGGGCCGAGGACGTCGACCCGGTCGAGGCCTTCAGGACCGCGCTCGCAGCCCTCAAGGCGCTGGAGGCCACGGAATGATCGACCACGCCATATCACTCGACATGCGCAAGCGCCCGGGCACCGTCCCGCAGCGCGTCACCGTGCGCCGGGGCGAGACCCAGACCCAGCGGGTGACCGCGACACTCACCACGGACGGCGCCGCCTACACGCCGACCTACCAGTCAGCGCGCCTGTGCGTGCTCCATGCCGACGGCACGTGGGCTCGCTGCGCCGCCACCGTCGGCACGGTATCGGTGAGCGCCACGCTGGCGCCGGAGGCCGTCAACGGCACCGGCAGGTGCAGGCTGGCATACTTCGAGTTCTACAGCGCCAACGGGGCCTCCGAGACGACCGAGGACTTCGCGCTCGTCATCCTGGGAAATGTGGACGGGACAACAGGGCCTGCCGTCAGCTACGACCAGGAGCTCGACGAGCTCTATAGGAAGTGGAGCACTGAGCTATCTCGGCTCGGTCAATCCGCGTTCGATGCGGCATCCGCCGCTAGCGGTGCGGCGTCGAGGGCCGATGCGGCGGCAAGCGCGGCATTGCAGATCGCGAACTCGGTGGCGCAGGGCGCCGGCGGCGAATCCGATATCGCGGAGCTGCGCCGTCAGAACGGCCAGCTCGCGACGATGCTCGCCGACGCGACGGGGAAGTTCATCTACATGGACGGGACCGTCTACTGCCCGGCATCCAAGGCGTCGGTGTCCGGCGACACGGTGTCGTTCGGCGGCACGTGCTCGGTCTCGGGCAGCACGGTAACCCTTGCCTAAGGAGGATAAATGGCAAATGCAAAGACACTGGTCGTCGGCGGCCAGTCGCTCAACGTCATCGACGATACCGCGCGCAGCAACGCGCAGACGGCGCTCAACAACGCCGAGTACAACCGCCAGGGCCAAATCGGCAAGTACGGCGGGCAGAACATCGCCA
>QAKZ01000071.1 GCA_003150175.1 Coriobacteriia bacterium | reverse complement strand
ATGCACCCGCTGCCCGCCGACATCTCCGGTGTCTCCTGCGAGCACGGCGAGGTCATGGCCGACGTCTTCGACATGCACCGCGACGGTATGTACAAGGAGGCCTCTTACAAGCCGTACGCCATCGCGGCCATGATGTTCCTCCAGAAGTGCGCCGACCCGGCCGCCACGCTCAAGGCTCTCGAGGAGCGCGCGACCCCGCGCTGGTTCCAGGCCTAAATCAGCGTCTGAGCTCGTCTTTGTTTGAGGGCCTGCGCCTTGGTGGGAAACCGCCGGGGCGCGGGCCCCACTGAATTGCGCTGTTTTTCTTGGCGCCTTAGCCATCATTAGTTTAAGGAGAGGTGCCCTATGGGCAAAAGAATCGTCATCGCCCTGGGCGGCAACGCCCTCGGCAAGAACCTGCCCGAGCAGGCGATCGCGGTCCAGAACACGGCTCGCGCCATCGTCGACCTCCTGGAGCAGGGCAACGAGGTCGTCGTCGTCCACGGCAACGGCCCGCAGGTCGGCATGATCGCCAACGCCATGACCGAGCTTACCCGCTCGGACCCCGAGAAGTACATCCCGTGCCCGCTTTCCGTCTGCGGCGCCATGAGCCAGGGCTACATCGGCTACGACCTCCAGAACGCCCTGCGCGAGGAGATGGAGTGCCGCGGCATCAAGCACGGCGTCACCACCGTTCTGACCCAGGTCGAGGTCGATCCCGATGACCCCGCGTTCAAGAACCCGACCAAGCCGATCGGCTCCTTCATGACGCTCGAGGAGGCCGAGGACCTCAAGGCCAACCGCGGGTACGACTTCGTCGAGGACGCCGGCCGCGGTTACCGCCGCGTCGTCGCCTCGCCTAAGCCCAAGCGCATCGTCGAGCTCGACACCATCGGCAGCCTCGTCGACGCCGACCACGTGGTCATCTGCTGCGGCGGCGGCGGAATCCCCGTCTTCCAGACCCACGTGCACCACCACCTCAAGGGCGCCGCGGCCGTCATCGACAAGGACTTCGCGGCGGAGCTTTTGGCCGAGTCCCTCGATGCCGACTACCTCGTGATCCTCACCGCCGTCGAGAAGGTCGCCGTCAACTTCGGCAAGCCGGACCAGAAGTGGCTCGACTCCCTCACGCCCGACGAGGCCCGCGAGTACATCGGCCAGGGCCAGTTCGCCCCGGGCAGCATGCTCCCCAAGGTCGAGGCCTGCGTCAAGTTCGCCGAGTCCAAGCCGGGCCGCAACGCGCTCATCACGCTGCTTGACCGCGCGGCCGACGGCATCGCCGGCAAGACCGGTACCGTCGTTCATGCGTAGCGCGTCTTTGCGTGTATAGTACGAGGTAAGCGTTATTGTGGCGGCAAGGCAACGCTTGCCGCCGCTTTATTCAGAAAGACTCGGCCACTGGAAGGAGGAGGCGCGTGAGGCCGGACTTGAGGGCATACCTTCTCGGCGACGAGGGCTCGCGCGCCTTCGGCCCCGGTCCGCGCGAGCTCCTCCACCGCATCGAGGAGACGGGCAGCCTGCGGTCTGCAGCCGCGAGCATGGGCATGGCCTACACCAAGGCGACGCGCCTGGTGAAGACCGCCGAGGCTTCCTTCGGCTTCAAGCTGACCGAGCGCACCATCGGCGGCGCCGGCGGGGGAGGAAGCCGTCTCACCACGGAGGCGCGCGACCTTCTTGGCCGCTACGAGGCGTTCGAGCACGCCTGTGTCGACGACCTGCGGCGGAACTTCAACGAGTGCTTCTCGGGCTTCTGCGACGTTCCGCGCGTGGGTTGTGTCGTCATGGCCTCCGGGCTCGCCCGCCGCTTCGGCTCCCAGAAGCTCGTCGAGCCGCTCGTCGGCGTGCCGGTGCTCGAGCGCACGCTCTCGGCTTTGCCGGACGATCTCCTGGACATCGTCGTGGTCACGCGCTCCGAGGAGGTCGAGGAGCTCTGCGAGACCGTCGGCGTGCGCTGCGTCCTGCACTCCGGCTCGCACCAATCCGACACGATCCGCGAGGGGCTGAAGGCCTTGCCGGGCGTCCCTGCGTGCCTCTTTGTGCCGGGTGATCAGCCGCTACTGCGGGAGGAGAGCGTCCGCGCTCTCGTCGCCGATTTCCAGACGCACCCCGGCTCCATCGTGCGGCTGGGGTGGCACGGCTCGCCCGCGAGCCCGATCCTGTGGCCGAACGAGGAGCTGCCCGCGCTCGCCGCTCTCGAGGGCGACCAGGGCGGAAGCGCGCTTTTGGCCCGCAGGCAGGAGCTCGGCGTGCGCGTCCGCGTCGTCGAGGCCCAAAGCGAGCTCGAGATTCATGATGTGGACACGAGGGAGGACCTCGAGCTGCTCGAGGCCGCCC
The DNA here is from genome assembly GCA_003150175.1 of Coriobacteriia bacterium. Classification (GTDB taxonomy): domain Bacteria; phylum Actinomycetota; class Coriobacteriia; order Coriobacteriales; family Atopobiaceae; genus Paratractidigestivibacter. Next base: position 6,625 of record QAKZ01000071.1, on the reverse strand, counting down.
TCAGGGTTTAAGGAGGACTTTGCTATGAGGATCCTTACGAACGGAACCCTGGTCACGCCCGAGGGGGTGCGTGAGGGCGACGTGGCGCTCGATGGAAATAAGATCGCCCGCGTGGCCGACCACATCGAGCCCGTTGAGGGCGACGAGGTCGTCGACGTGCGCGGCTGCTGGGTGTTCCCGGGCTTCATCGATGCCCACACGCACCTGCAGTGCTGGACCGGCATGGACTGGACGGCCGACAGCTTCGAGACGGGCACCCGCGCGGCGGCGTGCGGCGGCACCACCACCGTCGTCGACTACGCCACGGCCGACCGTGGCGTGACCATGCCTGACGCCCTCGCTGAGTGGCACAAGCGCGCCGACGGAACCTGCACCGCCAACTATGCCTTCCACATGGCCCTCGCCGAGTGGAACGAGCGCAACCGCCGCGACCTCGCCGTCATGCGCGAGAACGGCGTCTGCTCCTTCAAGACGTACTTCGCCTACGACCACTTGCGCCTCGACGACGCGGACACGCTCGAGGTCCTCGAGGCCCTAAAGCCCCTGGGCGGCATCCTTTGCGTCCACTGCGAGAACGGCACGCTCGTCGACCGCCTTCAGCAGCGCGTCTTCGACTCCGGCGTCACCGGCCCTGAGGGCCACCCGCTTTCGCGCCCGGACGTCTGCGAGGCCGAGGCCATCAGCCGCTTGCTCTACATCGCTCACCTCGCGGGGGACGCCAAGGTCAACGTGGTGCACCTCTCGACCAAGCTCGGCCTGGAGGCCATTCGCAGTGCCAAGGCCCGCGGCCAGAAGAACATCTACGTCGAGACCTGCCCGCAGTACCTGCTGCTCGACGATACGCGCTACAAGGAGGAAGGCGACGACGGCTTCGCCGGCGCGAAGTACGTCATGAGCCCGCCTCTGCGCAAGCCCGCCGACGTCGCCGCCCTGCGCGAGGCGCTCATAGGCGGCGAGATCGACACCATCGCCACCGACCACTGCTCCTTCAACCTCCATGGCCAGAAGGACCGCGGCCGCGGAGACTTCCGCAAGATCCCCAACGGCGGCGCGGGCATCGAGCACCGCCCGGCGCTCATCGCCACGAGCTTCGCCGAGCAGGTGGGCCCCGAAGGGCTCTGCCGCCTGATGAGCGAGAACCCCGCGAAGGTTTTCGGCATGTGGCCGCGCAAGGGCCGCCTGGCCGAAGGCGCTGACGCGGACGTGTGCGTCTGGGACCCCGAGGCGCGCTGGACCATCCACGCCGCCACCCAGCACCAGGCAGTCGACCACACGCCCTACGAGGGATTCGCCTGCCGCGGCCGCGCCCACCTCGTCTACGTGGGCGGCGAGCTCGTCGCCCAGGACGGCGAGCCGACCGGCGCCCGCCCCGGCGCCTTCGTCTCTAGGTAATTAGGCGGTGGGATACCCCCCGTCTTTTACGATAAGTTGTTCCTTCAAACGTAAAGGAGAAACCAACATGTCCATCAAGGCCATCGTCACCGACAAGGCCCCCGCTGCCGTGGGCCCCTACTCCGCCGCCACCCAGGCCGGCAGCTGCATCCACGTCTCCGGCCAGCTCCCCATCGACCCCGCTACCGGTGAGTTCGCGGGCGACGACATCAAGGCCCAGACCCGTCAGAGCCTGACCAACATCAAGAACATCCTCGAGGCCGCCGGCGCCTCCATGGCCAACGTCGCCGAGGTCACCGTGCTCCTCGACTCCATCGCCGACTTCGGCCCGATGAACGAGGTCTACGGCGAGTTCTTCTCCGAGCCGTACCCGGCCCGCGCCGCCTTCGAGGTCGCCGCGCTGCCCAAGGCCGCCAAGGTCGAGATCAAGGCCGTCGCCTACCTGTAAGGGGCGAGCCGCTGCATAAGAGAGCGCCTGGCGCCGTCGCGGTCACGTGCCGCGGCGGCGCTTTTTTCGTGCGGCGAGGACGCTTCTTGGCGGCTGCGCGGGCTTCTTGCCAGCAAAGCGTGCATCGAGCGACGGATTTGCCCGCCGGAGGGCATGATTGTGTCTCTATCTGCACGCTTTGTTACGGGCGGCGTCGCGCGATCACGTGGAAAGAAGTGCGTCCCCGCACGGCTGCCGCGAGCTACGCCGCGATCTGCGTGTAGCGGACGCGCAGGTTGTTGATGATGAGCGTGCCACATCTGACGTACGTCGGCCGCTCGCGGATCTCCTTCGACGGCACGGGGACGCCGTCGCGGACCTCCGGTGCGCCCACGAAGGGCACCCCGTACGCGGCGAGCGTCCGCGCGAGCTCCTGCGGGCGCTTGGCCATCCAGAAGCTCAGGCGCACGAAACTCGCGCGGTACATGGTCAGCCGCGCTTGGCGGCGGTGCTCGTCGTCGAGGATCTCGTCGAGTGAGCGTCCGCGTGTCATCTGCGGGTCGGTGTATTTGCGCTTGCCGTCGAGCTCGCCGAAGATCGGCCGGCCCTCCGCGTCGCGCCACACGAGGTCGACGCGGAAACGGCGGCCTTGCTCGATCGGGTCGGGCAGCGTGACCTGCAGGCGCGGCAGCGCGAAGCCCTGCTCGATGATGGCCGCGCGCAGGATCGACTCGCCGCCGCTCTCGGCCCCGGGCTCCGCCCAGGCGCACACGTCGATGGCGCGCCCGATGCCGCGGTGCCCCTTGAAACGCCGGCGCAGCTCGTCGACAAGCCTCCTGCGCGAGATTCCCTTGACGCGCAGCGCGTGGTCGGCCACCTGGAGCGCCTCGCTGAACTCGAGGGTGGCCAGGCAGTCGAACACCGTGCGGTAAAACGACGTGACCTTGACGCCGCCTGCGACCACGGGCTCGTCGTCGCCGACCTCGTGGCGCACGACGATGCCGGAGCTGCGCGTGCGGCCGCCCCTCGGGCGCGCCACGTGGACCTGCGCCACCGTGTGGTACGAGACCGGGAAGCCGAGCATGAGCGCGGCCGACTGCGCGCAGAAGACCCAGCCTTCGTGCTGCGCCGCGAGCGCGCGGATCAGGTGACGGCTGCGCTCGCACGGGTCGAGCGCCTGCCACAGCGACGCCCGCGCAAAGACGCTGGGAGCGGGCTCGACGATTTCCGGGCTCTTCTTTGCGGCGCGGCGCCTGAGCGCGCGGTAGATCGTCCGGTCGGGCGTGTAAAGCAGCGAGCCGGCAGCCTCGGCGTCGCGCAGGAGGGCGTCGATCATCTGGTCGTTCGCGGTGCTCATGGCATCACCTCGCTGCTGGGTCGTCGGTGGAGTTGCCGCATTGTGACGCATGCGGCGGCGCCGGTGGTGCGCTTTTTGCGAGATTCGGCGGGCGGCTCGGGCGGGGAGGCTCGGGCGGCGGGTGCTTCTTTTCGGCAAGGCGTGCATCGAGCGACGGTTTTCGGCGCCTGAGGGCGCGATTGTGTCGCAGGATGCACGCTTTGTCGCGTCGACGCGCTGCTTCGCGCGGATCCGCAAAGAAGTGCGACTGGCAAGAAGTTCGGCGAACGGCGTCGCTTTCGGCGGTAGCGCCGACTGGTGGGGGCGCTTCTTGCCAGCAAAGCGTGCATCGAGCGACGGATCTGACCGCCGGAAGGCGCGGTTGTGTCGCTGGCTGCACGCTTTGTCGCGTGGAAAGAAGTGCGCCCCCGCGCCGCGCGCCGTTGCCGCCGCAAGCAAAAAGCGGCGCCCCGCCTCGCGTAAGGACGGGACGCCGCGCATGCTCGGGCGATCGCAGGCTCGCAGCTCGCGGAGCTACTCGGACTTGGGCAGCTCGCTGCCGCAGTGGCAGCACTTGGTCGCGCCGGGGTTGACCTCCTCGAGGCAGAACGGGCAGACAGGCGCGGGGGCCGGCTCCTCCTCGGGCTGCTTGTGGGTGAGCTTATTGCCGAGGTCCTGGGCCTTGTTCAGCGCCTTGACCATGGCGAACACGATGGCGGCCACGATGAGGAAGTTGATGACGGCGCTGATGAACGCGCCGAAGTCGATCTCGGTGCCGGGGACGACGAGGCCGGAGACCTCGCCCACGTTGCCGCCGCAGATGGCCTTGATCAGCGGGTTGATGATGTTATCCGTGAGGGACGTGACGATCGCGGTGAACGCGCCGCCGATGATGACGCCGATGGCCATGTCCATGACGTTGCCGCGGTTGATGAACTCCTGGAACTCCTTGAGCAGCTTCTTCATTGGGACCCCTTCTATCCGGTGCTGCAAGAACGATTTAGATTAGCGCACATCTTGTGACGTTTGCCATTCGGGCGTGACCGATGCGTGACAGGGCGTCAACGCGCGGCCGGGGGCGGTTATTCGGAAGGCGGGAAAGTGGCATAGACAGTCTGTCTATGCGCTCTCATTGTTTGCAAAATATCTTGCGATCGAGCTGTTTCTTGAACGATTGCATGAAACTACGCCTGTTGCCAAAGAATCGCTCATGCGTCTTTGATGGCTTGCCTGCGTCATAGTCATCGGAGACTCGAGCGATCGTGCAGATGTAATCCGCTACTTGGAGTAGACGTCGAGCCCCTGGGTCGGCATTGCGGTAATCTGCGACGTTTTTGGCCAAGACAAAGTCGAGAGCGTCGTGGAGGGCTACGCTCACCGCGCCCTGACCGTTGTCGTAGTAGACGGCAACGGCGGCGAACTCCTGAAAGAAGTCAAGGTGTTCATAGATGAGTGACGCGAGGTCGCGTCTGATCCTGGCCTCGAGCTCGTCCCTATTATGGACACTGGTGGAGTCATATCGCAAAACGAAGAAGGAGATGGGCAGCTCGCGGACCAACCGCGCGAACTGGGTGAGCAGCCGCTTCCTATCACCGGGGGACACGGCGCGGTAGTCTTCGTTTCCGTGCAATAGGTCTTTCCCATGAAATGGCACGTCGGGAAGGCCGGCGGCAGCCAGACGGCCTTCGTAGCGCCCTAGGGGCGTCGATATATCTTCAGAGTGGTCATGAAGAACAACCGCGACGATGTAGCGACCTTCCGAGAGGTCCTGGTTGCCCGATTCATCGATATGCAGGTTCAAGCGGTTTGCCACACCATCCCCCGAAGAGTCGATATGAAAAAGGCGAGGTACGAACCTCGCCAATCTGACACCTACAAGGCATCTCGCCTTTTCGGCAGTCAAAGTATCGCATCAAATGAGCCGAGAAAACAATATATTTCATAAAAGGTGCGCCATGCGGGGGAGCGGGGGCGCCAAGCGGCAAGAAGTGCCTGCCCGCACATAGTCGTGACCTGCCATTTCACGCCCATGTCACGCGGCTAACAGCGCGCGTACGCGCGGCCCGTATTGTAGGTGCAATCGAGGCGCGCGCATGCGGTGCCGCGCAGAAAAGAGGATCACCATGGGTTTGAGCTCACTGAAGAGCAATCTCAGCTACTACAACAACCAGGTCGCGTTCTGGCAGAACAACGCGAACCTGCACAACGAGCAGATCAGCGGCTACGACGCCGACATCGCCGACCGCAACGACCAGCTGCGCAAGGTCCGCTGCGGGCAGGGCGCGCCGGCGGCCGCCGATGCCGTGCCCGTCGTGCAGGCGCTCATCGACCGCCTGCAGGATGAAATCAGCGACCTTTGCGCCTGGCGAGACGGCGCCATCGCGGAGCGCGACTTCTCGAACGAGCGCGCGGGGATGTACCGCAGGTACGCGGAGAGCACGCTGGCGGCCATTGGCAACTGCCAGGAGGCTTAGCCGGCGCAGGCGTGCGTGGAAAGAAGGGCACGGGCAAGAAGGGCGCCCGCCATCCGCCCGCTGTCGCTCTTGGAGGACCCAGCGTGGTGGACCGAGGGCACGCCGGCCGAGCTTTCGGAGGTGGCCACGCGCGTGCTCACGCACCCCGAGAGCGCCGAGGCGTTCTGGGACGAGTACCTCACGCAGGTGATGATGCAGCGCGAGCTTGGGGCCGACGAGTACGAGTACCTCATGGACATGAGCCGCCGCACGCCGTACTGGATCGCGCGCCAGCTGTTCTGCGACGCGATCTTCTGCAACTACCTGGACGTGGCCAAGACCGCCGCGAAGACCGTGCCCACCCTCATGTACATCGCCGAGCACTGGGCCGACGTGGCCGAGCCGTTCTGCCACGAGCAGTTCCCGGAGACCCCGACCTACGTGATGGGCGGCCACCTCATGGCCTACGAGTATCCCGAGAAGTTCAACGCCCGCCTTGAGGAGTTCCTCGCGAGCGAAGGCAAGTAGGCAAGAAGGGCGGGGGAGAGAAGGGCGTTCTTTTCCGCTGGCGTGCGAGACATGTGACCTGCGCTGAATTGAATTGCTGCGGGCGGTGGGCCCGCGGGGCAGCCGTCGAGTTTTGGCGGCTGCTTTTTTGATGCCGCGTAGCGGAGAGGGGCGCGCTTCGCCGTTTGTCCGCTAAAGCGCGCCGGTGGGCCCCGGCGGCGTACCCCCCGTAGTGGGGCTGAGGCCCTACGCTATAATCCATCTGGACGCATTTGTATTGCATTTCGAGCGATGGAAGCCGACGATGCCCAAGACCTACAAAGAGCTCATCCAGAGCAACCCGGACGAGACCGAGATCCGCAGCTATCTGGTGGAAGGCGATCAAGTCTCCGTTACGCTGCGTATCCCCGATACGCTTCGCGACGCCGCCAAAGAAGAAGCCAACCTTCGCGGCATGAGCTTCTCCGCCTTCGTGCGCACGTGCATGATCGAAGAGCTCGCGAAGAAGGG
>QAKZ01000022.1:8469-50827 GCA_003150175.1 Coriobacteriia bacterium | reverse complement strand
GACGTCGACCGCTCCCTCTACGACTTCACCAAGTCCGAGGAGGGCTACGAGCGCTACGCCGACGGCCTGACCCCCGACATCGTCCGTGCCATCAGCGCAAAGAAGGACGAGCCCGACTGGATGCTCCAGATGCGCCTCGACGCGCTCGAGAAGTACCACGCGCGCGACATGGCGCCCAACTGGGGCCCGTCCATCGCGGGGCTCGACCTGGACCACATCTCGACCTTCGTCTCGCCCAAGACCAAGCAGGCCAAGAGCTGGGACGATGTCCCCGCCGACATCAAGGACACCTTCGACCGCCTGGGCATCCCCGAGGCCGAGCGCGAGAGCCTGGCTGGCGTCGGCGCCCAGTACGACTCCGAGATCGTCTACCACAACATGCGTGAAGAGGTCGCCAAGCAGGGCGTCGTCTACACGACCATCGAGGACGCGCTTCACGACCCCAAGTGGGAGCCCGTGGTGCACGAGTACTTCGGCACCCTCATCCCGCCCACCGACCACAAGTTCGCGGCGCTGCACTACGCCGTGTGGAGCGGCGGCTCGTTCGTCTATGTGCCGGCCGGGGTCTCCCTCGACTACCCGCTGCAGAGCTACTTCCGCCTGAACGCCGAGGGCGCGGGCCAGTTCGAGCACACGCTCATCATCGTCGAGCCCGGCGCCGACCTGCACTTCATCGAGGGCTGCTCCGCGCCGAAGTACTTCGCGGCCAACCTCCACGCGGGCGCCGTCGAGCTCTTCGTCAAGGACGGGGCGCGCCTGCGCTACTCGACCATCGAGAACTGGTCGAAGAACATGTACAACCTCAACACCAAGCGGGCCAAGATCGGCGCCGACGCAAAGATGGAGTGGGTCTCGGGCTCCTTCGGCAGCCACGTGAGCTACCTCTACCCCACCACCATCATGGAGGGCGCGCGCTCGAGCTGCGAGTTCACCGGCATCACCTTCGCCGGCGCCACGCAGGACCTCGACACGGGCTGCAAGGTCGTCATGAACGGCCCCGACACCACCGCGACCGTCAACACCAAGTCCATCTCGAAGGACGGCGGCGTGAACACGTTCCGCAGCTCCGTCGTGGTGGGCCGCCGCGCCGACCGCGCGCGGTGCAGCGTCTCTTGCCAGTCGCTCATGCTCGACGACATCAGCCGCTCGGACACCATCCCCGCCATGGACGTGCGAAACGCCACGGCGCAGGTGGGCCACGAGGCCACGATCGGCCGCATCTCCGACGACACGATCCTCTACCTCATGAGCCGCGGCTGCTCGGAGGCAGAGGCGCGCACGCTCGTGGTCAACGGCTTCGCGAACCCGGTCTCGAAGGAGCTGCCCATGGAGTACGCCGTCGAGATGAACAACCTGATCAAGCTCGAGATGGAAGGGGCGATCGGCTAATGGCTGACGAGAAGAACACCCTCGGCACCGCAGACGCGCCTAGCGCCGTCACGCTCGAGCGCGTGAACACTCCCCCCGCGCAGACCTGGAACCGCCTGCGCGCGAACGACATCACCCTCACCGTGCCCAAGATCTCCCGCAAGGGCGACGTGTACTTCGCGCTGCCGCAGCTCTTCGGCAAGCTCGAGTGTGGCATGGGCCAGCAGGTCACCGACTGGGTATGCTCCCAGGCGGCCGACGCCCGCTACGTCGAGGTCCCGCGGGGCCAGAAGCGCGAGGAGCCCATCGTGGTCAGCGTGAGCGCCGACGAGGGCGGCGTCGCCGACACCGGCGTCATGGTCCGCGAGGGCGCCGAGTGCACCATCGTGGTCGCCGCGAGCGGCGCGGGCAAGGAGGGCACCTCCGCCTCCCTCTTGCGCGTGATCGCCGGGGCCCGCTCCCGTGTGAGCATCGTCGAGGTGCTCGGCGTGGGCGAGGGCCAGCAGCACCTCGAGAGCGTCGGCATCAGCGCCGGCGACGACGCGCGCGTCGAGGTGCGCCAGTACGCCCTCGGCGGCGGCACCGTCGCCCTCGGGCTTGCCTGCGACCTCGCGGGCGGCCGCTCCAGGATCGACCTCCTTACCCGTTACCATGCGCGCGGCACCGAGGTGCTCGACATGAACCACATCGTGCGCCAGCGCGGGCGCAACACCCGCGCCGAGGTCCACGAGTCGGGCGCGCTCGACGACGCCGCGAGGAAGTCGCTGCGCGCGACCATCGACCTCGTGCACGGCGCGCGCGGCAGCAAGGGCAACGAGGCCGAGAGCGTGCTCGTGCTCGGCGACGACGTGGTCAACAAGACCATGCCCGTCATCCTGTGCGACGAGGACGACGTCGCGGGCAACCACGGCGCCACCATCGGCAGCGTGAGTCCCGAGCAGATCGACTATCTCATGGACCGCGGCCTCTCTCGCCGCGAGGCCGAGCAGCTCTTTGTCCGCGCCATCTTCGAGGACGCCATCATGCACGCCCCCGAGGCGGCCTCGCACACCGCCGCCGTCGCGCGCGCCGAGGCGGTCCTCGGCGCCAACGTCGCCCACGACTTCGACGACGGCGCGGATGACGAAAAGGGACAGTCCCTTTTCGTCACGTCCGACGAGGTGAGCGAGTAATGGTAGATATCGAGAAGAACCCCTACAAGGCGGACTTCCCGCTGCTCGCGAGCCGCCCGGACATCGCGTTCCTCGACTCCGCCGCCACGGCGCAGCGCCCCGCGTGCGTGCTCGACGCAGAGCGCGACTTCTACACGAAGATGAACGCGAACCCGTTGCGCGGGCTCTACAGCCTCTCGGTCGCCGCGACGTCGGAGATCGGCGCCGTCCGCGAGCAGATCGCCCGCCTGATCGGCGCCGTCGATGACGCCGGCAAGCCGCTCGCCGACGACATCGTCTTTACCCGCAACACGAGCGAGAGCCTGAACCTCGTGGCCAAGTCCTTCGCGCCGACGGTCCTGCATGCCGGCGACGAGGTCGTCATCACGGTGATGGAGCACCACTCGAACCTCATCCCCTGGCAGCAGGCGTGCCGCGCGGCCGGGGCAAAGCTCGCCTATCTCTACCCCGATGAGCAGGGCTTCATTTCCGATGAGGAGATCGCAGCAAAGATCGGCCCTTCCACGCGCATCGTCGCCGTGGGCGAGGTCTCCAACGTCATGGGCGTGCGCAACCCCGTCGAGAAGATCGCCGAGGCGGCCCACGCGAACGGCGCCTACGTCGTCGTCGACGCCGCCCAGTCGGTGCCCCACATGGCCGTCGACGTGCGCGCGCTCGGCGCGGACTTCCTCGCCTTCAGCGGGCACAAGGCGCTCGGCCCCTTGGGCATCGGCGTGCTGTGGGGGCGCCACGAGCTTCTTGCCGGCATGCCCCCGATGCTCACCGGCGGCGAGATGATCAACTCCGTGAGCGAGCAGGACGCCACGTGGGCGCCCGTGCCCGAGAAGTTCGAGGCCGGCACGCAGGACGCCGCGGGCATCTACGCCACCGGCGCCGCGCTCACCTACCTCACGCAGACCGTCGGCTACGACGATGTGGCCGCGCGCGAGGCGGCGCTCGTCTCCTACCTCATGGGCCAGATGGCCGAGCTCGACTACATCGACGTCATCGGGCCCGCCGAGGCCTCGGCGCACCACGGAGTCGTGAGCTTCAACGTCCGCGGGATCCACCCGCACGACGTGGCGAGCATCCTCGACATGTCCGGCGTCTGCATCCGCGCGGGACACCACTGCGCCCAGCCGCTGCTCACCTGGCTCGGCGTGGAGAACCTCGCCTGCTGCCGCGCGAGCGTGGCCTTCTACAACGACAAATCCGACATCGACCGCCTCATCGACGGTCTGGCCCAAGTTTGGAAGGTATTCCATGGCCGTAACTGACCTCTACAACGCCGAGTTCATGGACCACGTGTCCCACCCCGACTACAAGTACCAGATGGAGGACCCCGACTGCACGCACGAGGGCGTGAACCCCTCCTGCGGAGACGAGCTGAATTTCTCGGTCAAGTTCGCCGACGACGGGACCATCGAGGAGGCCGCGTTCACCGGGCACGGCTGCGCCATCAGCCAGGCTTCCGCCGACATCATGAGCGACCTCATGATCGACAAGAAGCCCGAGGAGGCCATCCGCCTCTGCAAGCTCTTTATGCAGATGGTCCGCGGCGAGATCCCCGAGGACGATCCCTCGCTCGCCGACCTCGAGGACGCCTCGATCCTCAAGGACATCGCCCACATGCCCGCGCGCGTCAAGTGCGCCGAGCTCGCGTGGCGCACCCTCGAGGAGATGCTGGAGAACAAATGACGAAAAGGGACTGTCCCTTTTCGTCATTGGATAGGAGATAAGCATGGGAATGTTCTCGACGAAGGGCATCTACGCCCTGCGCGCGATGGCCGACCTCGCTGGTCACGAGGGCTGGGTCTCCCTGGGCGACGTCTCCAAGCGGCAGAACATCTCGCGCAAGTACCTCGAGCAGGTGATCTCGCTCATGCACAAGGCGGGCTACGTACAGAGCCAGCGCGGCAAGGGCGGCGGCTACAAGCTCACCCGCGAGCCGAAGGACTACACACTCGGCGAGATCCTGCGCGCGGCGGAAGGCTCGCTCGCGCCCGTGAACTGCCTCAACTGCTCGAACGGCACCATCTGCCCGCAGGTCAACACCTGCTCGACCGTCGACGTCTGGCGCGACCTCGGTCGCGTGACGTCGAGCTACCTCGACTCGAAGACCTTGGCCGACCTCGTGCACCCCGAGGGAGGCTCCTGCTCGGTGACCTTCAGCGACAAGTAACGCGCCGCCGGCGAGCAGCCACCTCCGCGACGCCACCGGCGAGCAGGAGCGCCGCGCACATGAGCCCCACGGCGGCCTGCTCCGGGTAGAAGTCCGCGAAATCACGCAGGCGCATGTCGAAGGTCATCGGGTAGAGCACGATCGCCACAGGCAGAACGATGTGCAGAGCGACCCCCCAAACGAGGCGCATGACGCGCTCCAGGCGATCCTCGGAACGGCTGCGCCGCGCCGTCAGGCTCAACACCAGCGCTCCGGCGCACGCCGCGATGGCGAGCGCGTATGCGACGTCGAAGCGTGCGTGCAGCCGAGGCGCCGCGCCCCCGTCAACCCCCGCCGCAGAGCCGCCCACGGCCAAAGACGTCACGTCGTCGCCGATCTGCCAGAACGCGGAGTTGCCCTCCACGGCGTCGTTAGCGTCGCAAAGAAGCACGATCCCGAGGTCGCGCCCCGGCACGATGCACATGCGCGCCACGTAGTTCTCGACGTCGCCGTCGTGTGACATGACCGTCTCGCCGTCGTCCCAGCGGAAGGTCGTCCAGCCCATGCCGTAGAACGAGTCGCCGTCAGGGTCCGGAACACGGTCGTACACCATGCGGTGGATGCCCGCAGGCGTGACCACACCGGCTCCGCTGTTCAAATACATCCGCAGGTAAGAAGCCATATCCGATATGCTCGCGCGCACATAGCCCGACGAAGGCCCGCCCCACGCGTCGTCGCCGCGCTCGTGCGCGAACCCGTCGGCGACGTTCAGCCCGAACCAGTTGCGATGCCCCGTCGCCGCGGGGGCGCAGGCGGCCTCGCCGTCGATGGAGGCGTCTCGCATGCCCAGCGGGCCGAACACGTAGGCGCGCAGATACTCCCCGCAGCTCATTCCGCTCACGTTCTCGACGATTCGCCCGAGCAGGTCGTAGTTCGCGTTCGCATAGCTGAACCTGCCGGCGCACTCCCCCGAGCGCGCCCTCGCCAGCGACTCGTAGTAGCCGAATCCGCTCGTCTGGTTGAGGAGCGAGCGCACCGTCACCGACTTCGGGACCCCGAGCTCGGGCGCGTAGAGCGCGGCCGGGGCGTCGAGGTCGACGCGGCAGGCGTCCACCAGCTGCTGCACCGCGACCGACGTCATCGACTTGGAGAGGGACCCGATGATGAAGGTGTCGTCGGCGCTCCGCACATCGCCGAGCACGCGCTCGTAGCGCACGCCTTCCGAGTCGACGACGGCCACGGCCATGCCGGGGATGCCGGACTCGGGGAAGTTGTCGTCGAGATAGGCGTCGATGGACTCCCTGAGCTGCGCGTCGTCGGGCTCGCAGCCCACCGGCGCCGCGCCGACGTCCGTGGGGTCGACCTGCTGCTCGTCGGTGACCTCGTCGGCGTCCCCCGGCAGCAGCGCCTCGTCCGCGAGGGCTGGGCAGGCGAAAACCGCCCAGGTACCGAGCGCGAGCGCGAGCGCCGCCGCCTTCGCGAGCGCCCAGGCTCCGCGCCGCGCGCGGCGCCCTTCTTTGCAGAGCTTAGAACCCGCCATAGATGAACTGCACCGGCTCGTTCAGACCCGAAATAGCGCAGAACCACACGAGCAGCGCCCCCGCCGCGACGACCGCGAGCGCCGCAGCGACGTAGATTACCCGCTCACTCACTTCTGTCCATCTCCCCAAACTATGCAATCATCCTGTCCGCGCACGTCCTTGGCGTAGTCGTAGACCGCGTGCTCGATGCGCACCCAGCCCTTCCAGCCGGGGTGGACGGTGTCGCACAGGAAGTACTTCTCGTACTCGAAGCCGCTGAAGTCGGCATAGCTCGCGCCGGCGGCGTCGCAGATCTGGCGGATCCGCTCGTAGTACCCTTGCCGGTCCGCCTGCGAGACGTCGCTCACGTCGTACCACTGGCCGTGCACCGGCAGGATGCACACGAGCGGCTCGAACCCGACCTCGCGGCACACCTCGAGCAGGCACGCGAAGTCGGCGTACTCGTCGTTCGCCTGGTCGAAGTTCTGGAAGAGCTCCGGGTCGAAGGTGTGGTTCTTCTCCCAGAACGCGTCGTAGACGCCGAAGTCGTTGTTCGTGCAGGCGGCCTCGCCCTCGCTCTGGGCGTTGGAAAGAAGCGCGTCCCAGTCGGGCTCGCTCGACTGCCCCGAGGACTCGGCCGCGCGGCGGGCATCGGACTTCGTCGGCGCGAGCTTGGTTATGTTGTTGATGTCGCTGCGCAGCTGCCAGGCGTCCGTCGCGGCAAACACCTCGTCGTTGACCGCGTCGAGCGCCGTGTCGCGCGAGGCGGCGGCGAGCTTGTCCGCCTCGACGCCGAGCGCGGAGCAGCGCCCGCGGACGTATGCCTTGGTCTTTTCCGAGACCTGGTCGCTCTGCATGAATGCGCGGTAGAGCGAGTAGCTGAACTTGGTGTAGAGCTTGTTCTCGTCGCCCGAGTTCTTGAAGAACCACTGGGGCGAGACCATGAGCACGACCTTGCGGTTCTTGACCTTGCTCCCCGTCCCATAGGCGCCCGCGGCGATCGCCTGCCACAGGTCCTGGTCGTACCCCTCGCCGATGTAGGTCATGTCCACGCCGGCGCCGGACTCGCCGAAGACCGCCTGCGGGCACATGCTCACGCGGTTCTTGGAGATGTACCACTCGGAGGAGCCGAAGCACAAAAGCCCGTCGTCGGACATGTTGTTCGCGACGAAGTCGACGTTCTCGGACTTGCCGGCGGCGTACACGTAGTCGTAGAGCTTGCTCGCGTCGGCGCGGCCGTTGCCAGGCAGCACGAGCGCGTCGAACGCCACGAGGCCGCATCCGAGCGCGGTTGTGCCGCAGAGCACCGCCGCAAGCAGCCCCGTCCCCGTCAGGCGCGAGGACGCCGCCTTCAGCTTGTCCGCGAGCGGGCGAAAGGGCAGCCTGGGCGCTGTGCGCTTATCCGTCGTGCGCTTATCCAAGGAGCATCCCCACCTGTCCAGAGAAGATCGCGAAGCCGAGGAAGACGAGCGCCTGCGTCACGGCCCAGCTGCACGCGCGGAACCAGCGGTCGCGGCGGTGCTTCTTGTAGAACCCCCAGCGTTTCTGCATCGCCTGCGTCACGGCGAGGAGCACGCCGTGGTAGATGCCGTAGCCGATATAGCACCACGCGATCCCGTGCCAGAACCCCATGACGAGCATGTCGACCATGAAGGCGCACATCGCGACCTGCAGACGGTCGTGCAGCAGCTTGCGGTGCATGACCCAGCGAGTGAAGCGCATAAAGACGAAGTCGCGGAACCACGTGGAGAGCGTGATGTGCCAGCGGTTCCAGAAGTCGATGATGTCCACGGCGGCGAACGGCGCGCGGAAGTTGCGCGGGCAGCGGATGCCGAGGCAATAGCTCGCGCCCATCGCCATCAAGCTGTAGCCCTGGAAGTCGCAGAAGAGGTACAGGCCGTAGAGGAGCGCCGTCTGGAGTTGCTGCAGCGCGTCGCCCATGGCCGAGGGTGCGTAGAAGCGGTGGATCCAGGTCGCGACGACGACCTTGTAGACCGCGCCCGCGAGGAGCAGCAGGATGCCGCGAGCGAGCATGCCGGCGTATTCGTCGCAGGAAGGCGTCGCGTGCGCGTCCGCGGCAAAGCGCCGGCTTCGGTCGATGGGGCCCGAGCTGAACTGCGGGAAGAACAGCAAGAAGTACAGCCAGTCCTCGAGCCCGAGCTCATCGCGCGCGATGAGGCCGTCGTGGACCTCGATAACGACCTGGGTGGCCTTGAAGGTCACATAGCTGATGCCGACGAAGCCCCAGATGCTCTGGTCGAAGACGGCGGACACCTTGTAGACCACGAGCGGCGCGAGCGTGGATGCGACGGCGACGAGGTAGCGGCGCTTGTCCTTCGGGTCCCGCGCGAGGAAGAGCACCGCGGCCCGCGCCACGGCGACGAAGGCGAGAAGCGCCGCGAGCTGCGCCGGCGTCTTGAAGAACACGCAGGCCAGAAAGCCGACGGAGACGGCGAGGCCGTAGTGCCGCAGCGTATGGCCGGAAAGCCCGATGGCCGCCGCGCCCGCGACGGCCACGGCCAGCAGCACAAAGAAGCTCGGGTCCGCAAAGAGCGTCAAACTGTACTCACTTCCACATCAAAGGCCCGCCCCGGGCGTCCCCGGGGAAGGCCGGCAGGCCGCGACCGCGCCTAGAGGCGCTTGACAACCTGCGCCACGATCTTGTTCACAGTGTTCATCTCGGAGCGCTCGACCTCGGTCGGGGCGATGGAGACGCCGAGCTCGTCCTCGAGGCCCACGAGCAGCTCGATGGCCGCCATGGAGTCGAGGAACCCGAGCTCAAAGAGGTCCTCGTCCAGGTGCTCGCGCACCTCGGGGTCGCCGGCCACGTCCTCGAGCAGGTCGAGCACCTTCGCGCGGGTTTCTTCTTCGGTCATGGGAATCGGTTCCTTCCTTATGGTCGTGCGCCGGTCCGGCGCGCTCTGCTACTTGGCGACGCTCGCGGCGAGCGCCTTGCGGTCCGCCTTGCCGTTCGCGTTGAGCGGCATCTGGTCGAGCACGCGCACCTGGCGCGGGACCATGTAGGCGGGAAGCGTCTGGGCGAGCTTGGCCTTGAGGGCGCGGCCGAGCGCGAAGCCGGACGCGGCGGCCTCGGCGCCGAGCTCGCGGGCGGCCGCGGCCTCGTCGACCACGACGAAGGCGCACAGGCTCGCCACACGACCGGCGCGCGTCGCGGGGACCACGGCCGCGTGGCGCACGCAGCCGACGGCCTCGAGGGCGCCCTCGACCTCGCCGAGCTCGATGCGGAAGCCGTTGAGCTTGACGAGCGAGTCGAGGCGGCCGGCGCAGTGCAGCATACTGTCATTTCCAATAAAGCCCAGGTCACCGGTATGATATGCGCGCACAGGCGTGCCGTCGGACATCGTGGAGCGGAAGAACGCCTCGGCGGTCTTCTGGGGGTTCTCGTAGTAGCCGCGTGCCACGGTGTCGCCCGCGATCACGATCTCGCCGGTCTGGCCCTCCGGCATGGGCTCGCCCGACTCGTGGTCGACGATCCTGAGCTCGGTGCCCTTGCGGGGGTAGCCGACGGGCAGCGCGGCCGCGTCGGCGAGCTCGGCGTCGCCGATCTCGCAGTAGGTCACCGCCACGGTCGACTCGGTGGGGCCGTAGGTGTTCGCGACGATCGCCTGCTCCCCGAAGCGGGCGCGGAGCTTCTGCACCGTCGTGTGGTGCAGCGCCTCCCCGCAAAAGAGGAACAGCCGAAGGTCGGGCAAAAGCTCGCGGCCGAAGGAGGGGTCGGCGAGGCACATGTCGGCGAAGGAGGGCGTTGACACCCACACCTCGACGCCGGAGCCGCGCAGGGCGGCGAAGAGCGCGCGGAAGTCGGACGACTCCTTGCCGTCGACCGCAAAGAGGCAGCCTCCGGTGACGAGCGCGCCCACGAGCTCGTACTCCGAGAGGTCGAAGGAGTAGTGCGCCTGGTCGAGGAACACGCGGCCTCCGTCGCGAACGACGGGGAACCCGGCGAGCCAGCGCGAGAAGTTCGCGACGCAGCTCTCGGTGACCTCGATGCCCTTGGGGCGGCCGGTGGAGCCGGAGGTGAAGATGATGTACTGCGTCTGCTCTCCATGGACCCACCGCTCGCGGGCAAGGGGCGAAGGCACCTGCTCTCCCGGCGCGGGCTCCGCGAGCTCGCGGGCGTCGACGACCTTCGCCTGCGGCAGCGCGTCGGCCAGCCCCGCTGGCACGTCGCAGGCGGCGAGCA
Source organism: Coriobacteriia bacterium (assembly GCA_003150175.1). Lineage (GTDB taxonomy): Bacteria > Actinomycetota > Coriobacteriia > Coriobacteriales > Atopobiaceae > Paratractidigestivibacter. The sequence continues at coordinate 40,423 of QAKZ01000022.1, read as the reverse complement.
GCGTCGCGCCCTCGATCTGGCCCGCGATGTCGGCGACGCGGCGGGCGGGGAGCTCAACGTCGATGGGCACATACGCGTGTCCGCTCATCAGACAAGCGAGGAACGACTCGACCGTGAGGGCCGCCTTCGGCCCCAGCACGAGGACGGGGCCGTCGCCGTCGACGCGCGACGCGAGACCCCGCGCGATGCGGCACGTCGCCTCCCACAGCTCTCCGTAGCTCGTCTTCCCGTCCGATACCGAGGAGAACGCCGCGGAGCCGGGACGATCCCCCGCCTGCCGCTCGACGGCGTCCAGCAGAACATTCATGCCATTCTCCAAGAGAAACACGCCCCCATCGCTTCAGTGGACACGTCCTTATCTTCTTCGTTCAAGGTTATGCCTATGTGAATGCCACAGAGGCGTCAGAAGCAATAAAGCTCCCTGAAAACGAAGATCGGATCCTCGCGAAGCCGGGACGTTCGCTAGATCCAGACGAAGCCGCCGGGCTCGTCGTCGGACTTCGGCGCGGGCGCGGGGTCGGGCTGGCCGTCGCCCCAGTCGGCCGAGTCCTCGAGCCAGGGGCGTTGGGTCTCGGACGCGTCGCGGAAGGGGCGGTCCTCGCCGTCGACGAGCCACACGAGGCCGCCGGCGGCCGACGGGCGTCGGCCGCCGCGCCCCGTGACGATCGGGATGTCCCCGGACCCGTCCACCCTTATAGCCCCAGCTCTGCGGCGACCTCGCCTGCGCAGGCCATCGCGTCGGCGATGGCGGAGACCACAAGGGAGCTGCCGTTGCGGGCATCTCCGGCGGCGTACACCGCGGCCGCGCCCTTCTTGGCGTCGGCCATGGCGCAGCGGTGCGAGCCGCAGCTCTCCATGACGGGCAGCGGGCGGCCGGAGGCGGGCATCTGCGCGCCGAGGGCGTCGTAGACGGAGCGCTCAGGGCCCGTGAAGCCGCAGGCGATGAGCACGAGCTGCGCCGGATAGGTGCGCTCGGTGTCCATCTTTCGCTCGGGCTTTCCGCCCGCCCAGTCGAGGTCGATCACGTCGAGGCCGCTCACGGCCCCGTCGTCGGAAAGAAGTACCTCGAGGGTGTCGATCCCCCACTCGCGCATCTCGCCGCCCATGAGGGCGATGGCCTCCTGCTGGCCATAGTCGGTCTTCTTTACGTTCGGCCACTGCGGCCACTGGTTGTTCGGCGCGGCGACCTCGGGCGCACAGGGGAGGAACTCGAGCTGGCGCACGGACTTCGCGCCCTGGCGCACGGCGGTGCCCAGGCAGTCGTTGCCCGTGTCTCCCCCGCCGATGACGACGACGTCCTTGCCCGCGGCGTCGATGGCGGGCGCCCCGCCGCCGAGCACGGACTTGGTGGCGGAGGTCAGATAGTCGACGGCGTACACGACGCCGCCCGCGGCCACTCCGGCGTCGAAGCCCTTGGCGGAAAGGCCGCGCGGGGCGCCGGCGCCCGCGGCCACGACCACGGCGTCGAAGTCGCGGCGCAGCCCCTCGGCCACGCCCTTCTCGCTCGCGTCCGCGCCGAGACAGAACTCGATGCCGAGCTCGCGCATGAGGTCGACGCGGCGCTCGACCACGGACTTCTCGAGCTTCATGTTCGGGATGCCGTACATGAGCAGGCCGCCGGCGCGGTCGGACTTCTCGTAGACCGTCACGCGCGCGCCGCGGCGGGCGAGCTCCCAGGCCGCGGCCAGGCCCGCAGGGCCGCTGCCGACGACGGCGACGGCAGGGGCGCCCGCGCCCGCGGGCTCGAAGCGGCGCGGCCAGCCATGGGCCCACTCCCAGTCGCTGATGGCGCGCTCGTTGTCGTGGATCGTCTCGGCCTCGTCGTGGCAGCCCAGGTTGCAGGCTGCCTCACACAGCGCTGGGCACACGCGGCTCGTGAACTCGGGCAGCGGCGAGGTGAGCGCCAGGCGCTCGGCGGCCTCGCGCATCTCGCCGCGGTACAGCAGGTCGTTCCACTCGGGGATGAGGTTGTGCAGGGGGCAGCCCGACGGGCGGGCATGCCCGAAGCTCACGCCGGTCTGGCAGAACGCCACGCCGCACATCATGCAGCGGCTGGCCTGCAGCTGCTGGGCCTCCTGGCTGAGCGTCACGTAGAGCTCATCGTAGTCCTTCGTGCGCTCGACGACGGGACGAAGGTCATGGGCTTTACGGCCCAAGGAAAGAAATGCTCCTGGCTTGCCCATGGGTTAGTTCCCTTCTTTCATGGAGTCGAACGCAAACTGGAGGGCGTCGGCATGCGACATGCCGCGTGCCTCCCCGTCCGCGACGTAGGCGAGGACGCGCTCGTAGTCGCGCGGGATGACCTTGACGAAGTTCTTCGAGACGGCCTTGAATCGGTAGAGCATCTTTATGCCGCGCGGGCTCGAGGTGCGCAGCGCGTGCTCCTCCACGAGGTTGTGGATGAGCTCGATCTCGTCCTCGGTCGGCTGCTTGAGCTCGACCATATCGAGGTTGCAGCGCGACGCCAGCGTGCCGAACTCGTCGTAGACGTAGGCGATGCCGCCGCTCATGCCCGCGGCGAAGTTCATGCCTACCTCGCCGAGGATGAGGGCCAGGCCGCCCGTCATGTATTCGCAGCCGTGGTTGCCGCAGCCCTCGACGACGACGGTCGCGCCGGAGTTGCGCACGGCGAAGCGCTGGCCGGCCAGGCCGTTCACGAAGCCGCAGCCGCTCGTCGCGCCGTAGAACGCGACGTTGCCGATGACGATGTTCTCGTCGAACTTGTAGGTGGCCGCCTCGGGCGGGCGCACGGACAGCACGCCGCCGGAGAGCCCCTTGCCGAAGTAGTCGTTCGCGTCGCCCTCGATGTTGAGCGTCACTCCGGCCGGCAGGAAGGCGCCGAAGCTCTGGCCGCCGGAGCCCTCGCAGTCGACGGTGACGGAGCCCTCGGGCAGGCCCTCGGGGTGCTGCTTGGTCACCATGGAACCGAGCAGCGTGCCCACGCAGCGGTTCACGTTGTCGATGTCCGCGTGGAAGCGGATCGGCTCGAGGTGGGCGCGGGCGCTCGCGGTATAGGGGACGAAGAGCGTGGCGTCGAGGGTCTTGCCGATCTCGAGGTCGGGGGCCATGGAGGCCAAGAAGTGCTTGCCGTCAGCGCCCGGGATCTTCTTGCCGTACTCGTTGGCGTTGGTGGCGAGGACGTCGGTGAGGTCGATGGTATTGGCCTTCCAGTTGCCCTCGACCTCGACCTGGCGCAGGCACTCGGCGTGGCCGACCATCTCGTCGACGGTGCGGAAGCCCAGGCGCGCCATGTACTCGCGCAGCTCGGCCGCGACGAAGGTCATGAAGTTGACCACGTGCTCGGGCTTGCCGGAGAAGCGGCCGCGCAGCTTGCAGTTCTGCGTGGCGATGCCCGCCGGGCAGGTGTCCTGCTGGCAGTCGCGCTGCATGAGGCAGCCGCAGGCGATGAGCGGCATGGTGGCGAAGCCGAACTCCTCGGCGCCCAGAAGGGCGGCGATGGCGACGTCGCGGCCGCTCATGAGCTTGCCGTCGGTCTCCACGACCACGCGGGAGCGCAGGCCGTTGCGCAGCAGCGTCTGTTGGGTCTCGGCCAGGCCGATCTCGAACGGGATGCCGGCGTGGTAGATGGAGTCGCGCGGCGCGGCGCCCGTGCCGCCGTTGTGACCCGAGATCGTGATCTTGTCCGCGCCGCCCTTGGCGACGCCGGTGGCGATGGTTCCCACGCCGGCCAGCGCGCAGAGCTTGACGGAGATGCGGGCGTCGGGGTTCGCGTTCTTCAGGTCGAAGATGAGCTCGGCCAAATCCTCGATGGAGTAGATGTCGTGGTGGGGCGGCGGCGAGATCAGGCCGACGCCGGGCGTGGACTGGCGCACCTCGGCGATCCAGGGATAGACCTTCTTGCCGGGCAGGTGGCCGCCCTCGCCGGGCTTGGCGCCCTGGGCCATCTTGATCTGGATCTCGATGGCGGAGCGGAGGTAGCGGGAGGTCACGCCGAAGCGGCCGGAGGCAACCTGCTTGATGGCGGACTTCTTTGAGTCGCCGTTCGGCAGCGGGGTCTCGCGCGCGGGGTCCTCGCCGCCCTCGCCGGTGTTGGAGCGGCCGTGGATGCGGTTCATGGCGATGGCCAGGCACTCGTGCTGCTCGCGGCTGATGGAGCCGTAGGACATGGCGCCGGTGTTGAAGCGGGTCATGATGGACTCGACGGGCTCGACCTCCTCGAGCGGCACGGGGGTGCGGCCCGCGTAGTCGAAGTCCATGAGGTCGCGCAGGGTGACGGCCCGGCCGCGGCGGTGCGTGTACTCGGAGTACTCCTTGAACTCGTCGTAGTCGCCCTCGACGCAGGCGTGGCGCAGCAGGTAGACGGTCTTCGGGTCGATGAGGTGCTCCTCGCCGCCGACCGGGCGCCACTTGGTGAGGCCGAGGCTCGGCAGCTGGTCGGGCGCCGGGGTCTTGGCGAGGGCCATCGCGGCGTCGTAGCGGTCGTCCTGCTCGCGCTCGACGTCGTCGATGGAAAGGCCGCCGATGCGCGTGGCCGTCGCGGTAAAGTACTTCTGGACGAGCTCGTCGGAGAGGCCGAGGATCTCGAAGATCTGCGCGGAGTGGTAGCCCTGCATGGTCGAGATGCCCATCTTGGACATGATCGAGGTGATGCCGGCGGTCACGGCGCGGTTGTAGTTGGCCTGGGCCTCCTCGACGGGGAGCTTGATGGCGCCCTTCTCGCACAGGTCGGCTATGCACTCGTGCGCCATGTAGGGGTAGATGCCCGAGGCGGAGTAGCCGACGAGGCAGGCGAAGTCGTGCGCGCACAGGGCGTCGCCGCACTCGACCACGAGGTCGGCATCCATGCGCAGGCCGGCGCGGATGAGGTGGTTGTGCACGCAGCCCAGGGCGAGAAGCGACGGGATGGGCACCTCGCCTTCGGCGGCGCGGTCCGAGATCACGATGATGTTCGCGCCGTCGCGGATGGCCTTCTCGGCGCCCGCGGCGAGCGCGTCGAGCGCGCGCTCGAGGGCGCCCTCGCCGTCGGCGCGGCCGTAGACGGCGGCCAGGCGCGCAGTCCTGAAGCCCACGCGGTCGATGGCGCAGATGCGCTCGAACGCGTCCTTGGAGAGCAGCGGCCCCTGCAGGCGCACGAGGCGGCAGGTGTCGCGGCAGTCCTCGAGGAGGTTGCCGTGGTTGCCGAGGTAGAGCACCTGGGAGGTCACGAGGCTCTCGCGCAAAGCGTCGATCGGCGGGTTCGTGACCTGGGCGAAGAGCTGGTGGAAGTAGTCGTAGAACGAGCGGGTCTTCTTCGAGAGGCAGGCCAGCGGCGCGTCGACGCCCATGGACGCCAGCGGCACCTTGGCGGCCGTCGCCATCGGGCGGATGGCCTCGTCGACGTCGTCGTAGTGGTAGCCGAGGCGCGCCATGCGCTCGGTCAGGCGCACGCCGGCGTCGCGGAGGGCGGGCAGCTCGCCCGCGGCGGGCTCGCGCAGGTCGGAGATGTCGAGGGTCTCGTCGTCCAGCCAGTCGCGGAAGGGCTTCTGGTTGGCGTACTTGTCGCGGATCTCGTCGTTCCAGATCACGCGGCCCTGGTCGGGGTCGACCTCGAGCATCTCGCCGGGACCGAGGCAGCCGGCCTGCTGGATGTTCGCCGGGTCGACATCGATGGTGCCGACCTCGGACGAGAGGATGATGCGGTCGTCGCGGGTGACGTAGTAGCGCGCCGGGCGCAGGCCGTTGCGGTCGAGGGCGGCGCCGAGCATCTTGCCGTCGGTGAAGGCGATGGCGGCCGGGCCGTCCCAAGGCTCCATGAGCATGGACTGGTAGGCGTCGTAGCTGCGGCGCTTGTCCGAGAGGTTGGGGTTTTTGTCCCAGGGCTCGGGGATCATGAGGGTCACGGCGCGGTCGAGCGGTCGCCCGTTCATGGTCAGGAACTCGAGCACGTTGTCGAGGATGGCGGAGTCGGAGCCCTCTTTGTTGATGACGGGCATGACCTTCTGGAGGTCGGCGCCGAGCACCGGGCTGTAGAGGTGCGGCTCGCGGGCGCGGATCCAGCTGACGTTGCCGCGCAGGGTGTTGATCTCGCCGTTGTGGATGATGTAGCGGTTCGGGTGCGCGCGCTCCCAGGAGGGCGTGGTGTTCGTGGAGTAGCGGGAGTGCACGAGCGCGAGGGAGGTCTCGACCGCGGCGTCGTTCAGGTCGATGAAGAAGCGGCGCATCTGCGTGGCCACGAGCATGCCCTTATAGACGATGGTGCGCGTGGACATCGAGCAGACGTAGAAGATCTTGCCCTTGAGCGCGGGGTTCGCGTCGGCGGCGCGCTCGATGGTGCGGCGGGTGACGTAGAGCTTGCGCTCGAAGTCGATGCCGCGCGGGCATGCCTCGGGGCGGCGAAGGAAGGCCTGCAGGATGGTCGGCATGCAGGCGCGGGCGGAGTCGCCGAGGTCGTGCGGGTCGACGGGGACTTCTCGCCAGAACAGCAGGGGCACGCCGTTGGCGGCGCAGCCCTCCTCGAAGACGCGCTTGGCGTCGGCGACGCCCTGCGCATCGTCGTGCGGGAAGAAGAGCATGGCCACGCCGTAGTCGCCCTCGTCGGGGAGGAGCTGACCCTCTTTCTGCGCCTCCTTGCGGAAGAACCGGTGCGGGATCTGGAAGAGCACGCCGGCGCCGTCGCCGGTGTTGCGCTCGAGGCCCTTGCCGCCGCGGTGCTCGAGGTTGACGAGGACCGAGAGCGCGTCGTCGAGGGTCTGGTGGCTGCGGACGCCCTTGAGGTGCGCGATGGCGCCGATGCCGCAGGCGTCGTGCTCGTATTCGCTGCGGTAGAGGCCCGGCTGGCGGGTCTTGTCCTCTGTTTGGGTCATTGGGTTTCCTCTCCTTGTCGAGGGCGTGCGCGGGCGGCGCGGGGCCGAGCGCGCACGCCGCTCGGCGGCAGTACGCGAATGCTAGGAAAGGAGTTTAGGAGTCGCGGACGCGCGTCAGAAAAAAGGAGACGAAGTCGCTACGGTGCGTTGACGCGCACGTTCCCGCGTCGTCACGCGCCCGACGCGGGCAAGAAACCCGCGGGAAATCTGCGGTGCTCGCGTGCGGGGGGGCGAGGGCTTCCTGCCGGCGGCGGGGTTTCTTGCCGGCGGCGGGGTGGGCAAGCGCGGCGAGAAGGCGGGGCGGGAGCTTTACCCGGCTGCGATGCAGACAAGCGCGGCACGGCGGGAGCTTTACCAGGCGGCGGAGCAGCTTGGACACACGGAGATCCAGGAGCATCGCTAAGAGGCGCACCGGAATCGGGGAGTGTCGGTAATCCTGCACCGGAATCCGGGAGGGTCGGTAAGAGGCGCACGAGATTTCCGGAGTGTCGGTACCGACGGTCCCGAATTCCGGTGAAAGAAGGGCTCGAGCCGGTCGTTTCTCACCAGAAAGGGGGACCGTCGGTAACCCCCTCACCAGAAATGGGGACCGTCGGTACCGACGCTCCCCGATTCCGGCGCACGGTTACCGACGGTCCCCCATTACGGTGCGGGCTCTCCGCCCCCATCCGCAGCTCGGCGCGGGTTTCTTGCCGACACTCCCCGATTCCGGCGCGCGGTTACCGACGGTCCCGGATTCCGGTGCGGGCAAGCGCGCGGCGACCTCGCCGCAGTCGCCGCGGCAGAGGGATGGCGCGGCCGCTCCCCTACTTGGAGAGCTCGTCGGCGAGCGCCGCGATCTGGGCGCGTGAGGCGTCGTCGACGGCGCCCTTGACGGTCACGACGGTATCCGCGAGCTCGATGTCCTTCATCTGCTCGACCTCGCCGCGCATGACCTTGGCGGCCATCGGCGCCCAGGAGCCGGCCTCGACGAAGGCGACCTTGCGGTTCTGGTAGGCGTGCTCGGCGAGCGTGTGGATGAAGGTGCTCATGAACGGGAAGATGCCCGCGTTGTACGTCACGCTCGCGAGGACGAGGCGGTCGTAGCGGAAGGCGTCCTCAACGGCCTCGGCCATGTCGTCGCGCGCGAGGTCGAAGACCGAGACCTCCTGGCCGCGCTCGCGCAGTGCCTCCGCGAGCTCGAGGGCGGCCTGCTTGGTGTGGCCGTAGACGCTCGCGTAGGCGATGGTCACGCCGCGGTCCTCCGGCTGGTAAGAAGACCAGGTGTTGTAGGTGTCCAGGTAGTAGCCGAGGTTCTCGTCGAGGACGGGGCCGTGGAGCGGGCAGATCTTCTGGATGTCGAGGGCCGCGGCCTTCTTGAGGACGTTCTGGACGTTCTTGCCGAACTTGCCCACGATGCCGAAGTAGTAACGGCGCGCCTCGCACGCCCAGCCCTCGGGGTCGTCGTAGTCGAGCGCGCCGAACTTGCCGAACGCGTCGGCCGAGAAGAGCACCTTGTCCGCGGCGTCATAGGTAAAGAGGACCTCCGGCCAGTGGACGTTCGTCGCGCCCACGAAGGTGAGCACGTGGCCGCCGAGGTCGAGGGTCGAGCCATCCTTCGCGACGACCTTGCGATCGGCGAAGTCGGTCCCGAAGTAGGCGACCATCATCTTGAAGGCCGGCGCGGAGGCGACGACCTGGGCGGCGGGGTACTTCTCCATGAACGAGGCGATGCCGGCGGAGTGGTCGGGCTCCATGTGCTGGACGACCAGGTAGTCGGGGGTGCAGCCGGCGAGCGCGGCATCGACGTTGCCGAGCCACTCGTCGACGAAGTGAGCGTCGACGGAGTCCATCACGGCAACCTTCTGCGCGCCGAGGACGACGTAGGAGTTGTACGCCATCCCGCCCTCTCGCACATCGTACTGCCCCTCGAAGAGGTCGATGTCGTGGTCGTTCACGCCGACGTACTTGATATCCTTGGTGATCTCCATGGTTCCTCCATCTGGTCGAGATCGAGACTATGTTTTCCGCGCCATTCTATACCACCGCGCGGGCCCGCCGACGGCTTTGTTCGCCGCGCTCGGGACCGATTCGCTACCTTTAGTCGGACTTCGCGGGACGACGAAATCCCAAAGAAATCTGAATATTCTAATGTCTATATACATTATTGAGCTGTTTAGAAATGAGTACGCCATGGTCTACCTTGGCGAGTTCGAGCTGTACTCCCCGGATGGCGAGAACTCTATGGTTCTCCAGCCCCTGGGCTCCGAAGAAGCGTCATGGCTCGTCAGCGACCTGGACGAGGCGCTCGGCGACGCCACCCGCTGGCTGGCCGACAAAGTCGACCGCAGCATCGCCTCGCGCGACGCGCTCATGCTTCCCGCCTGCAGCGGGATCGCGCGCCACGGCGGCCGCGTGGTCACGATCGCGATCGAGCGCTCGGCCATGGGAGTCCCCGCGATAACGGCCTCCGACGCCGCCTCGCTGCTCGGGATCACGCGCGCGAGGATCGGCCAGCTCTGCAGGGCGGGCACCCTGGAGAGCTGGAAAGAAGGGGCGCACCGCATGGTCTCGCTCCGCTCCGTCCAGGAGCGTATGGCCGCCCAGGGCAAGCTGCCTCAGGACGGCACCTGGGACATGCCCTGAGCGGCGGCGCCGGGTCGGGAGCGACGGCGGGTCGGGGGTGACAGCGGGACCAGGGGCGCCTATGCAGTCGGCGCCTTGCCCGTCTCGAGGATGCGGTCGAGGGCGTCCTCGTCGAGCACGGGCACGCCGAGATGCTGCGCCTTCGTGAGCTTGGAGCCCGCGGCCTCGCCCGCCACGACGAAGCTCGTCTTCTTTGACACCGAGCCGGAGACCTTCGCGCCGAGGGCCTTGAGCCGGTTGCCAGCATCGGTGCGGTTGTACTTCTGGAGCGTGCCGGTGAGGACAAAGGTGAGCCCGGCGAGCGTCTGCGGCGCCTCCGGCTCGCGGGCTTCTTCCTCCAGGACGACGCCCGCCTCACGCAGGCGCTCGACGACGGCGACGTTCTTCTGGACCTGGAAGAACTCGCGCACCGACGCCGCGATCTTCGGCCCGACGCCGTCGATGGCGGCGATGTCCTCGTCGGTCGCGCACATGAGCGCCTGCATGCTGCCGAAGTGCTTGGCGAGCGCGCCGGCCACGTTGGCGCCGACGTGGCGGATGCCGAGGCCGAAGAGCACGCGCACAAGGCCGCGCGACTTGGATTCCTCGACCTGCGCCATGACCTTCTTTGCGATGACCTTGCCCACGACGATGTCATCGCCGTCGACGGACTGCCGCCCGGTGGACACGTCGGCGAGCGCCGCCTCCGTGAGCTTGTCGTAGTAGTCGGCCACGTCGGACAAGAGCCCCTGCTCGACCATGCGGGAGACTATCTCGTCGCCGAGGCCGTCGATGTCCATGGCGTTGCGGCTCCCCCAGTGGATGAGCCGCTCGGTCGCCTGTGCGGGACAGTCGATGGAGACGCAGCGGAACGCGACCTCGCCCTCCTCGCGGATCACGGGGCTGCCGCACGAGGGGCATGTCTCGGGCATCTGGAACTCGACGGCGCCCTCGGGGCGCAGCTCGAGCACGGGGCCCACGACCTCGGGGATGACGTCGCCGGCCTTGTGGACCACGATGGTGTCGCCCACGCGGACGTTCTTGCGGCGCACCTCGTCGATGTTGTGAAGCGTGGCACGGGCGATGATCGAGCCGGCCACGAGCACCGGGTCGAACTCGGCGACCGGCGTGAGGACGCCCGTGCGGCCCACCTGCACGCGGATCTCGCGCAGGACGGTGCGCTTCTCCTCGGGCGGGAACTTGAAGGCGATGGCCCAGCGCGGCGCGCGGGCGGTGAAACCGAGGGCGGCCTGGCCGGCGAAGGAGTCGACCTTCACGACCACGCCGTCGATGTCGTAGTCCAGGTCCTCGCGATGGGCGAGCGCGTCGGCGCAGAAGTCGTGGACCTCGGCTGCGCTCGTGCAGCGACGGGCGTTCGGGTTCACGCTGAACCCGCAGGCGCGCAGCCACTGGAGGAACTGCCATTGGGTGTGGACGTCCAGGGGTGCCTCGTCGGCGACGGCGTAGATGAAGGTCTCCAGGTCTCGATGGGCCGTGACCTTGGGGTCCTTCTGGCGCAGGCTGCCGGCGGCGGCGTTGCGCGGGTTCGCGAAGGGCTCGCGGCCGGCGTCGTCGGCGTCCTCGTTCAGGCGCACGAAGCTGTGCTTGGGCATGTAGACCTCGCCGCGGACCTCGACGGACTGCCCGAGGCCGGCGTCGGCGACCTTGGCGAGGCCCTCCGGCGCGAGCGCGTGGGGGATGTCTTTGATGGTGAGGACGTTGGCGGTCACGTTCTCGCCCGTGGTGCCGTCGCCGCGGGTCGCCGCGCGGACGAACTGGGCGTCTTTGTAGGTGAGCGCGACGCCGAGGCCGTCGATCTTGAGCTCGCAGGTGTAGGCGACGGGCCGTTCGGGCGTAGAGCCGAGGGCCTCGTCGGTGCGCGCGAGCCACTCGTCGAGCTCGGCGAGGTTCATCGCGTCGTCGATGGAGTACATGCGCTGGGCATGGCGAACCGGCTCGAATTGCTCCGAGACGTAGCCGCCGACGCGCTGCGTGTACGAGTCGGGGCCCACGAGCTCGGGGTGCGCGGACTCGAGAGCAAGGAGCTCCTGGAGCAAACGGTCGAACTCGGCGTCCGTGACCTGCGGCCGATCGAGCGCGTAATAGCTGTAGGCATAGGTGTTGAGCAGCCGGTTGAGCTCCGCCGCGCGTGCGCGGGGGCTCTTTTTCCGCCCCTGCCCGCGAGCGGGGGCGGGGCTCGCCGGCGTTCCCCCGAACAGCATCCCCTGCTCGGGCGTCATGTCGTTCTCGTTCGTCACGTTGTCTCCCGTTCCTATGCCATGGCTTGCGCTCATTACATAGTGCTACAACCGCGGACGGATATCATCCGGGAGGCGAGCGGCGGGAAGTCGTCGGGCCCCAAGCCGTCAGGCATCAAGTCGTCGGCCCAAGCCCAACCGATAAACGCCGCCGCCCCGCCGCAGGTGAGCACTGCGGCGGGGCGGCGAGTATCGGAATCCCTGGTCCGGCAGGGCCGCGCTACGCCATCTCGCAGGTGTAGTCGGCCGCGCGGACGGCAGCGAGGAGCGCCTCGTCGCTCACCGCGGCGTCGCAGTGGGCCACCGCGGTGCCGGCCTCGAGGTCCACGTCCGCGGACGCGACGCCGTCGACGCCCTCGAGCGCCTCCTTGACGTGCTTGACGCAGTGCTGGCACATCATGCCCTCGACCTTGAGTTTCTTGTCTACCATTGGTTTTCCTTCCGTCGTGCTCCGATTATCTTGCTCGACCGAGACCTGAACGGTCCCCGCCGGAGTCGGCTCGTTGCCCTCGCTCGGCTTCCAGGTGCGCAGGCGCAGCGCGTTGCCCACCACAAAGACCGACGAGAAGCCCATGGCTGCAGCTGCGATCATTGGGTTAAGTGTTACACCAAGCGGCGAGAGGACGCCCGCCGCGACCGGGATGCAGATCGAGTTGTAGAACAGCGCCCAAAAGAGGTTCTGCTTGATGTTGCGCATGGTCGCGCGCGAAAGCTCGATGGCGGTCGCCACGTCGGCGGGGTCGGACTTCATGAGGACGACGTCCGCCGAGCTTATGGCCACGTCCGTGCCCGCGCCGATGGCGATGCCGATGTCCGCGCGCGCGAGCGCTGGAGCGTCGTTGATGCCGTCGCCGACCATGGCGACCTTGTGCCCCGCGCGCTGCAGCTCGCGGACCTTGAGCTCCTTCTGGTCGGGCAGGACGCCGGCCACGACCTCGTCGACGCCGACCGCGCGCGCGACCGCCTCGGCGGTGATGCGCTGGTCGCCGGTGAGCAGCAGGGTCCGCACGCCCATGGCGCGCAGCCGCGCGACGGCCGCGGCGCTCGTGGGCTTGACGGGGTCCGCCACGCCAAGAAGCCCGAGCACGCGCCCAGCGCGGGCAAAGAAGAGCGGGGTCTTGCCGTCGGCCGCGAGGGCGTCGGCGCGCGCGGCGAGCGCACCGAGCGCGATGCCCTTCTGTGCCATCAGGCACGCGTTGCCCGCGAGCGCCTCGGACCCGTCGACCGCGGCGACGATGCCGCCGCCCGCGATCTGCAAGAATCCCTCGACCGCAGGGGCGGCTGACGTGGCCGCAGCGGCGCCGTCGGCGACGGCGGGGGCAGCCGGCGCGGCGCCATCGGCGACGGCGCTCCCCTGCCCCGCGGCCTCGCGCCTCCGTGCCGCGAACTCGCAGACCGCCTTCGCGAGCGGGTGCTCGCTCTTCTGCTCGAGGGCGGCGGCCACATAAACGAGCTCCTGCTCGGAGGCGCCGTCGGCGACCACGACGTCGGTCACCGAGGGGGCGCCGGCGGTAACGGTGCCCGTCTTGTCCATGACGACGTAGTCGAGCGCGCACGCCCCCTCGAGGGATTCGGCGGACTTGATCAGGATGCCGTTGGCGGCGCCGCGGCCGCAGCCGACCATGATGGCCGTGGGTGTGGCGAGGCCCAGGGCGCAGGGGCACGAGATCACGAGGATGCTGATGCAGTGGTTGAGCGCCGTGGCGAAGTCGCCCGAGATCGCCATCCAGACGATGAAGGTGACCGCCGCGATCGCCATGACGACGGGGACGAAGACGCCCGCGATCTTGTCGGCCATACGCTCGATGGGGGCCTTCGTGCTCGTCGCCTCGTCGACGAGGCGGATGATGCCGGCGAGCGTCGTGTCGTCGCCGACGGAGGTGGCCTCCATGGCGAACCAGCCGCTCGTCGAGGTGGTGGCGCCCGTCACACGGTCGCCGACGTTCTTCTCCACAGGGACGGGCTCGCCCGTGATGGCGGACTCGTCGAGGGCGGCGGACCCCTCGACGACCCGCCCGTCCACCGGCACCGACTCGCCGGCGCGCACGACCACGCGGTCGCCGACCCGGACCTCCTCGGTGGGGACCTCGACCTCGGCGCCGTCGCGCACCACGAGGGCGGTCTTGGGCGAGAGGTCCATGAGTGCCGCGATAGCGTCGGTCGTCTTGCCCTTGGCGCGGGCCTCGAAGTATTTGCCGAGGTCGATGAGGGCGAGGATCATGCCCGCGGAGTCGAGGTACAGCCCGTGCATCGCGTCATGGGCGGCGGCCATGTCCATCGCGCCGAAAGCCCAGGCCATACGGTAGACGGAGACAAGGCTGTACGCGAAGCTCGCGGCGGAGCCGAGGGCGATGAGCGAGTCCATGTTCGGCGAGCGATGCCAGAGCGTGCGGAAACCGGTGATGAAGTAGTGGCGGTTGACGAAGAGGATGGGGATGCACAGGAGCAGTTGGGTGATGGTCGATGCCATCATGTTGTCCATGCCGTCGAGGCCGGGCACCCCGGGCCAGCCGAACATGGGCCCCATGGCGATGTAGAAGAGCGGGGCCGAGAACGCGATAGAGACCACGAGCTGCACGAGGCGCTCATGTGCGGCCTTCGCCGCGGCGTCGCCGAGCGCTGCGGGGGCAGCCTTCCTGCCATTGGCTGCGACGCGGCGAACGGCGCCGTACCCCGCGCGCTCGATGGCGTCGCAAACGGCGGTCGCAGTGGCGTCCGTGCCGTCGTAGTCGAGCTCCATCGAGTTCTTGAGCAGGTTGACGTCGGCCTCGGTCACGCCGAGGACGCCTGCTGCGGCCTTTTGGACCCGCGCCGAACAGGACGCGCAGGTCATACCCTGGATATCGAATGTCTCCTTCATGGGAATCACCTCACATGAACTTCTTGAAGAGGCCCATGACCTCGTCGACGACCTCGGTGTCGCCCGCCTGGACGCGCTCGACCACGCAGGTCTCGAGGTGGTCCTGCATGACCTCGCGCGAGATCGCCTTGACGGCGGACTCGACGGCCGCGAGCTGCGTGAGGACGTCGCCGCAGTAGCGGTCCTCCTCGACCATGGTCTTTATGCCGTTGAGCTGCCCGATCGCGCGGTTGATGCGGCGCGAGACATCGGACTTGAGCTCGGCCGAGCGCGGCGTGTGCTTGCGGTTAGCGCAGTTGCAGCAGGTTTTCTTTCCGTCTTCGGGCATGGTTCGCTCCTCTTTGCTGAGCAGGTTACATACCCCATGGGGGTACTTGCTATTGCTGAGTGTATACCCTATGGGGGTATGCGGTCAAGAAGTGCGGTTAGCCAGAGCGAGCAGCGACAACCGATGGCAACACCTCGGGGATCGTCAGCTCAACTGCAAAAATGCAAAGAAATCGGCACTTGTTGGTACGCGACGCGACAGATGCAAAAATAACGGCAGTTGTTGGTGCGCAACGCGACCGATGCACAAATTTCGGCAGTTGTTAGTGCCGATGCAAAGAAATCGGCAGTTGTTGGCCCAAATGCAAAGAAATCGCCAGTTCTTGAGGCTCGCGGGCCCAACAACTCAAGTTTCTTTAGCACGAGGCTCAACAACTGCCGATAGTTTTGCAGCCAGGTAGCGCAACAGGCGACAACCGTCCAACGCTATGTGAGTCACCTCGTTAAACACGACGGAAAGAAGTCGCGCTCAAAGGGTAAGTCGAGTTTCATGTATCTGAGATACACGATTTTGCTGTATTTCGTGTATCTCAAGTACACGAAATACAGGTTGCTCGTCCGCAGCCTACTCGACCTCGTCGGGTTCCATGGCGGAATCATCGGCAACATCAACGGTGCCCAAGACTCCGGTCTCGGCCTTCTTGCCCGCAGATGCGACCTCGTCCTCGCCTTTGTCCTTGCTCTTCTTGCCCGCGCCCGCGATCTCGCCCTCCCCGCCCGTGTCCGCGAGCTCGGCGAACTTGGCCTTCATGGTGGGGTTCTTCCAAGTGAGCTTGCGGATCGTCAGGCTCTCGGCCTTGTCGTTGGCCAAACGGAGCTGGCGCTCGGAGCTCGTGAGGTTCTCCTTGACCTTCTGGAGGTGCAGGATGGTCTTGTCGATCTCCTCGATCGCGGTCGAGAACTTCTTGCTCGCGGTCTCGTAGTTCTTGCCGAACTTCTCCTTGAAGTCGTCGAGCGCGTTCTCGAAGCCCGTGATGTCGATGTTCTGCTGCTTGATCTGCTCGAGCTCACGGCGTGCCCCCACGGCGTTCTTCCCCGCGTTGCGCAAAAGCCCGATCAGCGGCAGGAAGAACTGCGGACGGATCACGTACATCTTTGGGTAGCGGTACGAAACGTCGACGATCCCCGCATTGTAGAGCTCGCTTTCGGGCTCGAGCGTCGAGACGAGCACCGCGTACTCGCAGCCTTTGTTGCGCCGATCGCGGTCGAGCTTGGCGAAGTGGTCCTCGTTCTTCTTGCGGTTAACGGAGTTATCGTCCTCGTTCTTCATGTCGAACATGATGGAGACGATCTCAGTGCCGGACTCATCCTCCTCACGGAACACGTAATCGCCCTTGGAGCCGTCCACGACGTCGTTGTCCTTGTGGAACTCGGCATTGGGGAAGGCCATCATGCGGACGCGGTTGAACTCGGTCTCGCAGTGCTGCTCCAGGGTCTCGCCGATGAGCTTGACCGAGAGGCGCGTGCGCTGGTTTTTTATGCGCTCGATCTCGTCGTCGCGGTCGCGGATGACCTGGTCTTTGTAGTTGATCTTCTCCAACAGCTCCTTGCGAAGCGACGTCTCTACCTGCTCGCGCTCGAGCTTGGCGGCGGTGAGCTCGCCGGTGAGGGCGACGATGCGCTGGTCCTGCTCGCTCACGGCCTGCGTCACGGCGAGGTCGCGCTGCGCGGCGAACGCCTCCTCGCGCGACTTCGCGGCGGTCTCGAGCTCAGCGATGCGCCGATCGCGCTCGGCCAGGTCCCTGGAAGCGCGCTCGCGGGCGCCGGAGAGCTCCTGGACGGCGGATTGCCTTGCGGCGGCAAGCTCTTTAGCTGCGGATTCCTTTGCAGCCGTTAGCTGCTCGGATGCGCCTGCGCGAGCCTTCGCGAGCTCCTCCGCCAACTCGCGGCGCTCGTCCGCGGACTGCCGACGTGCCTCGGCGAGCTGTGCCCGCAGGTCGGCGAGCTGGGCCTTGGCAGCCGTTTCCGCCTCGGCGCGCGCGGCGTCGGCCGACGCCTTCGCCCCTTCGAGCTGCGCCCTCAGGGCGGCGATGAGCGCATCTTTGTTCGCGGCGTCGGCCTGTGCCGCTTCGCGGGCCGAGATGAGCTCGGCTGCCGCCTTCGCGCGGGCATCCGCGAGGTCGGCCGCGGCCTTGGCCTGTGCGTCGGACAGCTCCGAGGCCGCCTGGGCGCGCAGCTCCGAGAGCGCGGATGCCGCCTTGGCCTGAGCATCAGCGAGATTCGCCTGCGCCTCCTCGCGGACATGCGCCTCCGCGGCGGCGACGGCGCTGTCCTGGTTCTTCTCGACCAGGCGCACGCGCTCCTCGATGTCGCGCTCGAACTCCGCGTCGCGCACCTGCTTGACGATGGTCGCGTAGTCGGACTCATCGACCGTAAAAGCCTTACCGCAGTTGGGACAAACAATCTGGGCCATCGGGCACCTCCGCGCTTCTTTTTCAGGTGGTCCTAGGGTACACGTTCAACGGGACAACAATTAGAGCGCGAGGGCAAGAGGCGCTCGGCGCGAAGGGCCAGGGAATGCCGATGGCCGTCCGTCGGAATCCCGGAGCGCCGGCACGAGCGCGAGAATCTGGGAGGGCCGGTAATAGCGCACCGAGATCTGGGAGCGTCGGTAATGGCCGCACGGGAATCCGGGGGCGTCGGTAATGCCGGCGCAGGGATCCGGGAGCGTCGGTACCGACAGTCGAGGATTCAAGTGAGAATCGCTGCCGACGAGCCCGCATTCCCGTGAAAAGATGCTATTCCGCCCTTCTTCGCACGAGAAAACCGGAACGTCGGCACCGACACTCTCCGATTGTCGTGCGCGAAAAGAGGAGCGATTACCGACGGTCCCGAATTCCCGTGCAGGCGCGCCTGCACCCCGCGCCCCCTGCACAAAAAGAACGGCCCGGCGAAGAGTCCTTCTCCCCACCGGGCCACTCTGCGCGCTTCTTTCCAGCCGTCGATTCAGGCCGAAGGCCACAAGACCCACAGGCCGACGAACCTGCTAGTTGCCGTAGCCGTAGCCGTGGTCGCCGTAGCCGTTGTGGCGCTGGTTCAGATACTGCTGCAGCTCCTCGAGGAAGTCGGAGTTGTCTCCGTACCCATTGCCGGAGCCATCCCCGTTGTTCTGCAGGTAGTCGTTGATGTTCGACTTGGGCTGGCTCTGCTGCTCCTGCTGCTGCTTCTGAAGCTCGGAGTCGTCGTCGAGCGTGACCTCGAACTCCTTCTGGTCGTTGCCGCGCATGACGGTGACCTTCACGGTGTCGCCGATGTTGTGTGAGCGCACGGCCAGGATCGCGGCATCGGCGGAGGTGATCTGCGTGTCGTCCATGGCGATGATGATGTCGCCCTTCTGGATGCCGGCGTTCGCGGCGGGGCCGTTCTCGGCGACGTCGGCGACGTAGGCGCCCTGGCTCACCGAGAGCTTGTTGACCTTGGCGTTCTGCGCGTTCACGGTCTGCATGCTGAGGCCGATGTGGGCATGCGTGACGGTCTCGCCCTTGATAATCTTGTCCGCGACCTGCGTGGCATAGTTGCCCGGGATGGCGAAGCCGATGCCGGCGAAGCTCTGGGTGTCGGAGCTATAGAGCGTGCAGATGCCCACGAGCTGGCCCTTGGAGTTGACGAGGGCGCCGCCCGAGTTACCGGGGTTGATGGCAGCGTCGACCTGGATCAGGTTCGTGTAGAGCGTATTGCCCGAGCTGTTCTGGAGCAGCTGGTTGCGCGTGAGGGCGCTGACGATGCCCTGCGAGACGGACTGCTCGAAGCCGAAGGGGCTGCCGATGGACATGACCCAATCGCCGACCTGCAGCGCCGCGGAGTCGCCGACCTCGATCGGGGTCACCTGCGCGCCCTGGAGGTCGACCTTGACGACGGCGACGTCGGAGGAGGCGTCGGTGCCCACGAGCGTCGCGTCGTAGTTCTGGCCGTTGATGGTCACGCTGATGGATTCGGCGTCCTCGATGACGTGGTTGTTCGTGATGATGTCGCCGTCGTTGTCGTAGATGACGCCCGAGCCCTCGCCGGTGCCGTCGCTCGTGGTCACGGTGACCGTGCAGACGGAGGGCAGCGCCTTGGCTGCGACGGCCGTCGCGGTGGAGGTGTTCTCGTCGCTCGGGTTGATGGTTATGGACTGGTTCGTGCCCGTGTTGAAGGTGGCAGAGCCGCCGCGGCCGATGACGCCCGTGCCGAGGAGCACGCCCGTGAGCAGCCCCGCGCCGAGGACGCCGCCCGCGATGCCGAGGATGAGCGCCTTGGCGCCGCGGTGCTCGCGCTTGGGCTTCTTGCCGTCGTCGGGCGTGGGCGCGAGACCCGGCTGCTGGCCGGGGATCGGGGGAACCGTGCCGCCGTTCCAGGAAGCGCTGCCCGCAGGGGCAGAGGAGCCCGCGGCGGTACTGGCGGACGTACCGGCGTTGCCCGCGAAAGCACCCGAGGCGTCAGGGTTCACGCGCGGCTGCTGAGCCGTCTGGCCGGCATGGAAGCCCGCCTCGTAGCCGGCCTGCGCGCCGCGCTGATACCCGTCCTGGTACCCCGGCTGCGCCGTGTCCGTCGAAGGTTGCTGGGCTGTGGGCTGAGCCGGCTGCTGCGTCGTGGGCTGCGTGCCCGCAGGGTCGTACGTGTACTCGTCCATTGCTTCTCCCCTCCCGGGCACCCGAGCCCGCCAAGGATGCGTTTTCATCTAACCAAGAAGCACTTTACCCCCTGAGGCTTGCAGTTAACTGAATCCACAGGACAGCACAGCAGCGGCATGAGTCTTTGATGTAGCTGAAATCGAGACTGCAAAAAGACACCCCGCACAAGGCAGGGTGTCCCAGAAAGCTGCACGTAATGACTGTCACCCAGTGATAGGTGTCAACCGATGCGGGTTAGACGCGGAAGAGGTAGCCGACGCCGCGGATGGTGACGATGTGGCTCGCGACCTGAGGGCCGACCTTCGAGCGGACACGACGGATGTGGACGTCCACGGTTCGCGTGCCGCCGCAGTACTCGAAGCCCCACACGCGATGCAGCAGGGTCTCGCGCGAGTAGGCGCGCGAGGGGTGCGTGGCGAGGAAGCTCAGAAGCGAGTACTCCATGAGGGTGAGGTCGACGGGCTTATCGTCGATGTAGACCTGGTAGGTGGCCAGGTTGATGGTCATGTTGTCGACCGAGACGATGTCTGCCGGGGCGCTCTCCTCGCCGGGCCACAGAAGCAGGGTGCAGCGCATCTCGAACTCGGCCGCGGTCGCTGCCGAGACGATGAAGTCGTTCTTGCCCTGGGTCGGCATGTGGAGGGAAGCGAGCTTCTCGGCGTCCTGGACCAGGAGCATAGGGATGAAGCCGTTGTCCGCGACGAAGGAGTCGATCGCGTTCAGGGTGTCCTGGCCGATGCCCTCGCCGTCGAGGATCACAAGGTCGAACTCATGACCCGACGAGATCGCCTGAGAGAAGGTCGCCTCGTTGGCAAGCGCGATGGAGACGTCGATGCCGTGCGATAGCTCGCGCATGCGGTCGTGCAGACGAGTTGTGGCCGAAACGAGAAGGATGTTCTTGTGATGCACCCTTGTGCCCCCTCATGCAAATGACAGATTTGTTTTTACATTACCATATTGCGAACATATTAATTCGCTCACACAGTAAATAAGCAAATGCGCCCCAGCTAGATTGAGCTGGGGCGCATTATGGGGACCACCTGCGCGGAAGTTACGCAACGCGCGTCGCGGAACATGGAAAGAAACCCGCGCCGACGCGCAGCAGGGGCGCGCCCTGTGGCGACCCCGGCGCGCCTTGCGGCGACCCGGCGTGCCTTCCGGACGCCGCGCTAGTCGATCGAGCCGAGGAACTCGGCCGTGCGGGCGTTCTTCGGGTGGTCGAAGACTTCCGCCGGCACGCCCTGCTCGACCACGACGCCGCCTTCCATGAAGACGACGCGGTCGGCCACGTCGCGGGCGAAGCCCATCTCGTGCGTGACGACGATCATCGTCATGCCTGAGTTCTCGGCGAGGTCGCGCATGACATCGAGGACGCCGCGGACGAGCTCCGGGTCGAGCGCGGAGGTCGGCTCGTCGAAGAGGAGCACGTTCGGGTGCATGGCGACGGCGCGGGCGATGGCGACGCGCTGCTGCTGGCCGCCGGAGAGCTGGGCCGGCTTGAAGTCGGCGCGGTCCGCGAGGCCCACGGCCGCGAGTTGCTTCATGGCCTCGGCGGCGGCCTCCTCCTTGGACTTCTTGAGCACCTTGATCTGGCCGATCATGACGTTCTCCTTGGCCGTCAGGTGCGGGAAGAGGTTGAACTGCTGGAACACCATGCCCACGTCGCGGCGGAGCTTGTTCACGTCGGTCGCGGACTTGCCCGTGATCTCCTCGTCCTCGATGAGGATGTGGCCCGCGGTCGGGGTCTCGAGCAGGTTGATGCAGCGCAGCATCGTGGACTTGCCGGAGCCGGAGGGCCCGAGCACGACGACGACCTCGCCCGGCCAGACGTTCAGGCTCACGTCCTTCAAGACCTTGGTGTCGTCGAAGCTCTTGTTCAGGTGCTCGATGCGCACCACGGGGTGCTCGCCGGGCGTGAAGTGGTGGTTCGTGAGGCCCTGGTCGGCGGCGTAGGCGGCCTCAGCGGCCTTGTCGGCGGGAACGGCGGCGGGCACGTCCTGCGCGGCGCCGCGGGCAAAGAGCTTACTCGGCATCAGCGGCCTCCTTCAGCTGCTTGGCGGCCTTGGGCCTGGGGCCCGCGCCGCGCTCGGAGCGGGCGATCCTCTCCTCGACGATGCCGACGACCTTGATCAGCGGCAGGGTGACGATGAGGTAGAAGATGCCGGCGGCGACGTACGGGGTGATGTTGCCGGACACGGTGGTCAGGTTCTTGGAGAACATCATGAGCTCCATGACGCCCACCGAGGACAGAAGCGAGGTGTCCTTGAAGGCGGTGATGAAGTCGCTCGTCACCGTCGGGATCACGCGGCGGACGGTCTGCGGCAGGATGACGGAGAACATCGTCTGCACGTAGCTCATGCCCAGCGAGCTCGCGGCCTCGTACTGGCCGCGCGGGATGGACTGGATGCCGGCGCGGAAGATCTCGGCCAGGTAGGCCGAGGAGTTCACGGCCATGACGATGATGCCCAGCAGGTTGTTGTCGATGTTGATGCCGACCATGGGCAAGCCAAAGAACATGATGTAGATCTGAAGGAAAAGCGGGGTGCCGCGCAGGATGTTGATGTAGACCACGGCGATGGCGCGGCACAGGCGGTGCTTCGAGATCTTGAGCAGCGAGAAGAGCAGGCCGAGCACGATGGCGAAGGGGTAGCACGCCACGACGATGCCCAGGCACAGAAGCCAGCCGGGGAACAGCGACGAGAAGGACGTGACCAGCAGCTGCGGCTTGAAGAACATGCCGAGGAACTGGTTGGAGTTCCATGCCTCGACCCAGGGCTGCTCGTCGAGCCAGTTGACGATGGACTGCAGCGGGGTGTTCGCGATGATGGAGATCGCGCTCGAGGGCGCGAGGTCCTTCTTTGCCCTGTCGGTGGTGTAGCTGCCCTCGACGGAGTAGTCGCCGCCCGCGGCGGGGAACTTCATGCCCGTGACCTCGAGGCGCAGCAGCGACCCGGCGGGGACGGGCTCCGCGAAGTAGACGGTGACGCTGCCGCCGTCGGCCTTGGCCTGGCCGTCGACGTTCACGCGGTTCAGGCCCTCCAGGACGGTGATGCGCGTGGACGACCCGTCGAAGCTCGCGTCCTCGGGCAGGCTCAGGGTGACGGAGGTGACGTTCTCCCCGTCCTCGACGGTTCCCTCCCAGGTCAGGCGCGTGTCCATGCCGCCGATGACTCCGCTGCCGCCGTCCTCGTTGGGCTTCGCGGTGGCTTTGTCCGTCGTGAGGCCGAAGGCCGTGGCGGGCAGCGCGAGCATCGCCGCCAGCACCGCGGCGACGACCGCGGGCACGCAGGCTTTGTGCTTATGAGGCCCCATAGGCTCCTCTCATTCCTTTTGTCGATAAACGTAGATGACGAGAAGGGACTGTCCCTTCTCGTCATCCTTGCAAAAACTAGAGGCGGGCAAGGGGGAGCGTCCCCTGCCCGCTCAGGCGATCTAGATCTCGGAGCCGAACCACTTGGTCTTGATGTCCTTCATGGTGCCGTCGGAGTCGAGGTCGGCGAGGGCCTTGTTCAGCGCCTCGGTGAGGGCCGGCTGGTCCTTGGAGACGGCGATGCCGTACTGCTCGCCGGTCGGGATCTCCTTGATGACCTGCAGGTCCGAGAAGGACTGGGTCAGCATGTAGGAAGCGACGGGCAGGTCGACGACCATGGCGGCGTACAGGCCGGTCTGAACGCCGGTGAGGGCCGCGGTGACGTCGTCGACGGGCACGCAGGTGGCCTTGGGGAGGTTCTCGGTGATCCACTCGTTGCCGGTGGTGCCGGACTGGCAGACGACCTGCTTGGAGGCGTCGTTCAGGGTGTCGGCGGTGTCGGCGGAGTCCTTCTTGACCACGATGGCCTGGTTGGAGTCCAGGTAGGCGTTGGTGAAGTCGACGGACTCGAGGCGCTCGTCGGTGATGGTGATGGCCGCGATGGCGACGTCGGCCTTGCCGCCCTGCTTGACCAGCGGCACGAGGGTGTCGAACTTCTGGTTGGGCAGGTAGGAGGCCTCGAGGCCCATCTTCTGCGCGACGGCCTTGATGAGGTCGACGTCGAAGCCGACGGGCTCGCCGGTCTTCTCGTCCATGTACTCGAACGGGGCGAAGCCGAGCTCGGCGGCGACGGTCAGCTTGCCATCGGCGACGAGGGTGTAGTCGGACTTCTTTGCGTCGGAGCCGGAGTCGGCGGGCTTGGAGCCGGAGTTGCCGCAGCCGGCGAGGGCGACGGTACCGGCGAGCGTGCCGAGCGAGAGGATGAAGTTGCGGCGGGACATGTTTGCCATGATGCTCTTCTTTCTGTTCGAAAGCATATAAACGATTAAATGAGCCTAGCCGAAAGCCCTTTGGCCGGTCCTTAGATCTCGGAGCCGAACCAGTCGATCTCGAGCTGCTTGATGGTGCCGTCGTCGGTGAGCTCGGCGAGCGCCTTGTTGATGGCGCCGGTGAGCCCCGCGTTGTCCTTGGAGACGACGATGCCGTACTGCTCGCCGGTCGGGATCTCGATGGAGACCTGGCAGTCGGTGAAGGAATTCGAGCAAAGGTACTTCATCACGGGCAGGTCGGCGGCCGCGGCGTCGTAGAGGCCGGTCTGCACGCCGGTGACGGAGGCGACGGGATCGTCGAGCGACTTGATGGTGGCCTTGGGCAGGTTCTCCTGCGCCCACGCCTCGCCGGTGGTGCCGGACTGGCAGGCGATGGTCACGCCCTCGGCGTTCAGGGAGCCGGCGTCGGTTTTCTGGGAGCCGACCTTGGTGACGACGCCCTGGTTGGAGTCAATGTAGGCGTCGGAGAAGTCGATCTCCTGCTTGCGCTCGTCGGTGATGGTGAAGTTGGAGACGCCCACGTCGGCCTTGCCGCCCTGCTTGACCAGCGGGATGATGCTGTCGAACTTCATGGCGGGCAGGTACTCGCACTCGAGGCCCAGCTTCTCGGCGATCTTCTTCATGAGGTCGACCTCGAAACCCTTGGGCTCGTTGTTCTCGACGAAGTCGAAGGGCGGGTTCGCGAGGTCGGAGGCGACGGTGATCTTACCGGCGGTCACGAGCGTGTAGCCCGCTGCGGAGGCGTCGCCCTTCTGTGCTCCCGAGGAGCCGTTGGAGCCCGCGGAAGAAGCGCCGCCGCAACCGGCGAGCACCGCGACGCCCGCCGCCGCCCCGAACATTCCCAGGAAATTGCGGCGGTCGAGCATAACGTTCAAGTTCATATTGGGATCCCTTCCCAAAAAGCTTCGGCGCGTGGTCACGCCCTTTCCCGATGGAGGCGCGAGGTCTTCCCCACGTCAGGGCCCCTCCGTTGAATGTCGCGGAGGCGCCGCTGTCCATCGCCTGACACAGAAGTGTCGCTCAGGCAGCTTACAGCTCCCTGAGCGACACCACGGTCTTTACACGATTGATACGTTGGCAAGAAGGGCAGACGTCGATGGCGGGGCGCAGCGTTCGCGTAGGGGGCATCCAAGCGAGCGAAGCGAGCGCAGCCCCCGAAGCGAATGCGGAGCCCCACTGGTATCGAAGCTAGAACCCCTAGTACCCACCGTAGTAGTGCACGCGCTCCCAGTCGGTGACGGCGGTGCAGTAGTCGTTCCACTCGCGCTTCTTCTCGGCGATGAGGTACTCGAAGATGTGGTCGCCGAGGACCTCACGCATGAAGCTGGAGGCCTGGAACTTCTCGATGGCCTCGCCGAGGGTGCGCGGCAGGCGCTCGATGCCCTTGGCCGCGAGCTCCTCCTCCGACAGCAGGAAGGTGTCGCAGGTGGACTCCTCCGGCAGCGGCAGCTCGTCCTCGATGCCCTTCATGCCCGCGGCGATGGTGACGGCGAGCGCCAGGTAGGGGTTGGCCGTCGGGTCGGGGCTGCGCAGCTCAATGCGGGTCGAGGAGTGCTTGCCCGGCTTGTGAGCGGGGATGCGCACGAGGGCGGAGCGGTTCTTGCGGCCCCAGGTTGCGTAGTTGGGCACCTCGCCGTTCGAGATGAAGCGCTTGTACGAGTTGACCGTCGGGTTCGTGACCAGCGTGAACTCGGGCGTGTACTTGAGGATGCCGGCCACGTAGTGCTGCGCGAGCTCCGAGAGGTGCGCCGGGTGGAAATCCTTCGGCGCCCAAAAGAGGTTCTCGCCCTCGTGGTCGAAGATCGACTGGTAGAGGAACATCGCGGAGCCGGGCTGGCCGGCGACGGGCTTGGGCATGAAGGAGGCGTACATCCCCTGCTGGGCGGCGAGTTGCTTGATGACGAGGCGGGCGGTCATGATGTTGTCCGCGCAGCTCACGGCCTCGGTGTAGCGCAGCTCGACGCCGTTTTGGGACGGGCCGGCGGCGTGGTAGGAGTACTGCACCGGGATGGACATCTTCTCGAGCATGAGCGTGGTCTGGCGACGCAGGTCGTTGGCGTTGTCCATCGGCGTAAGGTCGAAGTAGCCGGCGTCGTCCTTGGGCTGAAGCTCGGTCTGGCTGTCGGAGTAGAAGTACTCGAGCTTCGGGCCGACGTTGGGGATGAAGCCCTTCTTGTCCGCCTCGGTGAAGACCTTGAGCAGGCAGGCGCGCGGGTCGCCCTCGAAGGGCTTGCGGTCAGGGGTGTAGACGTCGCAGAAGACGCGCGCGACCGCCGACTCGCTCGGGCGCCACGGGAGCATGGTGAAGGTGTCCGGATCCGGGAACGCGAGCATGTCGGACTCTTCCATCGAGACGAAACCGTCGATGGACGAGCCGTCGAAGCCGATGCCCTCCTCGAACGACTCCTCGAGCTCCTCGGGCGAGATCGCGAACGACTTGAGGTTGCCCAGAACGTCGGTGAACCAAAGGCGCACGAAGCGGATGTCGCGCTTCTCGACGGTGCGCAGGACGAAATCGATGTCCTTCTCGCTGCTCATGCAGACTCCTCCCGGGGGTCGGCCGAAAACACATAAGTGAACAGTGTTACGTTCCCACAAGCGTGTTTCGCCCTTGTTTCCCACCTCAGGGCAGCGGGCGCGGCAGGCCGGCGAGCGGCAAGAAGTTCCGCGACTGGTGTCGCCATCAGGCGATCGTTGGGCTGCGGGAAGAAGTTCGCGAGCGCGGACGCCAGGCTTCGCGCCGCCGGCGCCCTACTTGGTGAAGGCCTTGTTCGCGTCGGCGATCATGCGGTCGACCTTCGAGCAGCGGCCGGCGGCGTGGCCCGAGCAGGCGGCTCCGCAGTCAGAGCAGCCGTTCTTGTTCGCGCGCACGAGCGAGCGGATAGAAAAGAAGAGGGTCGCCGCGACGGAGGCGAGGATGACGATGTCTGTGATGCCCATGTTCGAGCTCCTTGAGCGCCGACGGGTACATCGGCGCGATTGCGGATCCGTACTTGTTAACCATGGATAACTATACCCATCCGCCCCTGCCGACTGGCCGAGAAGCACAGGGCCCACATAAAGCCTCTGCGCCGAAATCAGGGCTTCGAATAGGTTGACCCGCGTCCACGGCGTTGCGGGCAGATCGCGCGCAGAAAGCCGCACCTCCAGCTATAGGGGGATTCTTCTTGCGCAGAAACTGCGGTCCCCAGCCCAGGCAACGAGCTGGGCGTCCGGGTTTCTGCGCAAAGGCGAGCTGGGCGTTCGGGTTTCTGCGCAAAGGCCAGATGAGCACCCGGGTTTCTGCGCGCGCGGCTCGCTGCCGCAACTGGCCGTCGGAGTTTCTGCGCGCGGTGCTCCCCCGCAACTGAACGTCGCGGTTTCTGCGCGGACCGCCTATCGGTGAGAATTTCGCGATTCTTGTTAGCCTTGGTTAACTTTAGCGGCATAACGGGTAGGCTCGAATTGCACAGAAAGACGGCGCGCGCCCATCCGCACGCCGACGCAAAGGAGGAATCGCATGGCACAGCAGCTCACCCCACAAACCAACGATGTGCAGGTAACAGATCAAATCGAGTCGCAAGGCACCATGAAGCTCGTCCTCATCCGCCACGGCGAGTCGGAGTGGAACAAGCTCAATCTCTTTACCGGGTGGACCGACGTCGACCTCACCGAGACCGGGCGCGCCGAGGCGGCGGCCGGCGGGCGTGCCCTAAAGGAAGCCGGCTTCGACTTCGACGTCTGCTACACCTCTCGCCTCAAGCGCGCCATCCATACGCTCAGCATCGTCCTGGAGCAGATGAATCGCGAGTGGCTCCCCGTCATCAAGTCCTGGAAGCTCAACGAGCGCCACTACGGCGCGCTGCAGGGTCTGAACAAGGCGGACGCCGCGGCAGAGCACGGAGATGAGCAGGTTCTCATTTGGCGACGCTCCTTCGATGTGTGCCCGCCTGCGCTCGAGCCCGGCGACGAGCGCGACCCTCACGCCCAGGAGCAGTACCGCGACGTCGCGCCCGACGAGCTCCCCTACACCGAGTGCCTCAAGGACACCATCGCCCGCGCCTGGCCCTACTTCGAGGACCAGATCCGCCCCCAGATGCTCGCCGGCAAGCGCGTGCTCATCGCCGCGCACGGCAACTCGCTGCGCGCGCTCGTCATGAAGCTCGAGCACCTCACTCCCGACGAGATCCTCAAGGTGAACATCCCCACAGGCGTGCCGCTCGTCTACACCTTCGACGCCGGCTTCAACGTGCTCGACAAGCGCTACATCGGCGACCCGGCGACCATCGCGGCAAAGATCGACGCCGTGGCGAACCAAGGCAAGGCAAAGAAGTAAACCGCAGGCCGCAGCTGCCCTCTCGAGCAGGGGGCGGTGCTTCTTTGTGAGGCTTCTTTGTGACGCAATCTCGCAACGCTGATTTACGGCGCCTCCCGCTTCGGCGCCGAAACGACCCCATGAGCAAGGAACCGCGATGCTCAGAACCTCATTACTTGAACATATACAAGAGCGCTTCGGCGCCCAGAAGACCGGCGGCCACGGCGGCCTGGAGATCATGCGCCACATCGGCCCTGGGCTCCTTGTAACCGTCGGTTTCATCGACCCCGGCAACTGGGCGTCGAACATGGCGGCAGGCTCGCAGTTCGGCTATTCGCTGCTGTGGGTCGTCACGCTCTCCACCATCATGCTCATCGTCCTGCAGCACAACGCCGCCCACCTCGGCATCGCCACGGGGATGTGCCTCGCGGAGGCGACGAGCCGCTTTCTCCCCCGGCTCCTTGGCCGGGCGATCCTCGGCACCGCCTACCTGGCCTGCGTCGCCACGGCGATGGCCGAGGTGCTGGGCGGGGCGGTGGCGCTCCAGATGCTCTTTGGCCTGCCGCTGCGCTTCGGCTGCGTCGTGGTTGCTGCGGCATCGATGACCATGCTCCTCACGAGCTCGTACAAGCAGGCGGAGCGGTGGATCATCGCCTTCGTGAGCGTCGTGGGGCTGTCCTTCTTGGCGGAGCTCGCCATGGTCGAGGTCGACTGGCCGCGAGCGGCGGTGAGCTGGGCCACCCCAAGCATGCCGGCAGGCTCGACGGCGACCGTGGTGAGCATCCTCGGCGCGGTGGTCATGCCGCACAATCTCTTTCTCCACTCGGAGATCATCCAGTCGATGCATTTCGAAGGCCGCGGCCAAAAGGTCGTGGAGGAACGGCTGCGCTACGAGCTTCTCGACACGCTCTTCTCGATGGGCATCGGCTGGGCCATCAACTCCGCGATGGTCATCCTCGCCGCCACGACGTTCTTCTCGCGCGGCGTCGTCGTCGAAGACCTCGCGGCCGCCGCGGCGACGCTCTCCCCCATCGTCGGGCCCGCAAGCTCGGTCATCTTCGCCGTGGCGCTGCTGTTCGCGGGGCTCTCCAGCAGCGTGACGGCGGGGATGGCGGCGGGCACCGTCACGGCAGGGATGTTCGGTGAGGAGTACGACATCCACGACCGGCACTCGTCGATCGGCGTCGCGCTGTGCTTCGCCGGCGCCGTCGCCGCATGTCTCTGTGTCGAGGACGCGTTCGCCGGGCTCGTGTGGAGCCAGGCGCTGCTCTCGCTCCAGCTGCCGGTCACGGTGTTTTTGCTGATCCGCCTCACGAGCTCGCGCAAGGTCATGGGCCGCTACGCCAACTCGCGGCCGCTCACGGCGACGCTCGTGGCGATCGGCGTCGTGGTCACGGCGCTCGACGCGGCGCTTCTGCTCGGATGACGAAAAGGGACAGTCCCTTCTCGTCATTTTTCTCATGATGACGAAAAGGGACTGTCCCTTTTCGTCATAAGTAGCGGCCGGTAAGGCTGATGGGGTCCGCCGCGACCTGCGTGGGCGTTCCGCACGAGACGATGCGCCCGCCCGCCTCGCCGCCGTCGGGGCCCATGTCGATGACGTAGTCGGCGTTGGCGATGAAGTCCGTGTCGTGCTCGATGACCACGACGGTCGCGCCCTGCTCGACCAGGCGCTGGAACACGCGGAGAAGCACGGCGACGTCGCGCGGGTGCAGGCCGATGGTGGGCTCGTCGAAGACGAAGACGGCGTCGGCCTGCCCGCGGCCCATCTCGCTCGCGAGCTTGAGGCGCTGAGCCTCGCCGCCCGAGAGCGCGGGCGTCGCCTCCCCCAGCGTGAGGTAGCCCAGGCCCAGGTCGTGCAGGGTCTGCAGCTTTGCGTGCGCGCGCTTGATGTCAGCCACATGGGGCAGCGCCTCGTCGACCGAGAGGGAAAGAAGCTCGGGCAGGCTGAGGCCTGCGGGGCTTTCGGAGCCGTTAAGGCTTTCGGGGCCGGCGCCGCCCTTGCCTGAGCCGCTCCGCCCGCCGCCCTTCTCGGCGCGGCGGATCCCCACGGCCCGCGCCCCATAGCGGCTACCGCGGCAATCCGGGCAGGCGATGTCCACATCGGGGAGGAACTGGACGTCGAGCGATATCTGACCCGTTCCGTCGCAGGTCGGGCAGCGCAGGCTCCCCGTGTTGTACGAGAAATCGCCCGCCTTCAGGCCCGCCGCCTTCGCCGCGTCGGTGCGCGCGTAGGCGCGCCGCAGGTCGTCGAGGGCGCCGCAATAGGTCGCCACGGTCGAGCGCACGTTGACGCCGATGGGCGTGGCATCGATGAGGTTCACCCGTCGGATCCCGTCCGCCTCGAGCGCACGCACATGCTCGGGCAGAGCCTCGCCGGCGGCCGCGGCGCGAAGGGCCGGGACCAGCGTCTCCAGCACAAGGGTCGTCTTGCCGGAGCCCGAGACGCCCGTCACTGCCACGAGGCGCCCTCGCGGCACGTCCACCGAGAAGGGCCTCACGGTATGCAACCCGCTCGACTCGAGGTGGATACGCCCCAGGTCAAACATGTCATCGTCGCTCGCCTGCGGGCGCGCGGAGACGCGCGCGCCGCCTGCGAGGTAAGGCCCGATGAGCGAGGCGGGGTCCGCCGCGACCTCGGCCACGCTCCCCTGCGCGACCACGCGCCCGCCGCCGGCGCCCGCATCGGGGCCCATCTCGACGATGTGGTCGGCCGCGCGGAGCACCTTGGTGTCGTGGTCGACCATGACCACGGAGTTGCCGTCGGCCACGAGGTCGCGCATGACGCCCAGGAGACCCTCGATGTTCGCGGGGTGCAGGCCGATCGAGGGCTCGTCCATCACGTAGAGGACTCCCGTGGTACGGTTCCTCACCGAGCGCGCGAGCTGGACGCGCTGGCGCTCGCCGGTAGAGAGCGTTGAGCCCGCCCGGTCGAGCGAGAGGTACCCCAGCCCCAAGTCGAGGAGCCGACGTGCCGTCTCCATGAACGAGTCGCAGATAGAGGTCGCCATCGGGCGCATCGCCTCGGGCAAGCTGCCGGGCACGCCCGCGACCCACGCCACCGCCTCGTCGAGCGTCATGGCCGTGGCTTCGGCCAGGTTGATGCCGCGCACGAGCGGGCCTCGCGCCGCGGCGGAGAGCCTCGTCCCGCCGCAGTCGGGGCAGGGCGACTCCACGAGGTACTTCTCGACGCGCTTCAGGCCCTTCTCGTCCTTGGCCTTGGAAAGCGCGTTCTCCACCGTGCGCACCGCGTTGTAGTAGGTGAAGTCGAGCTCGGCGAAGTCGTCCCCTTTCTTTGAACGGTAGAGGATGTGGCGCTTCTCGGCGGGGCCGTCGAAGACGATGTCGCGCTCCTCGGGAGTGAGGTCGCGGAAGGGCACGTCCGTGCGCACGCCCATGGCGCCACAGACCTGCTTCATGAGGTCCCACATGAGGCTGCCCCAGACCACCACGGCGCCCTCGTCGATCGTCTTGTCCTCGTCGGGCACGAGCGCCGCGCGGTTAACGGCGCGCACGATGCCCGTGCCGCTGCAGGCGGGGCAGGCCCCGCCGCTGTTGAAGGCGAGGTCCTCCGCGCCGGGGCCAAAGAACTTCTTTCCGCACTCGGGGCAGGTGATCGGCAGCTCGGCGGCCACGTTCAGGGTCGGCGGCACGTGGGCGCCGCAGTGCGGGCACACATGGCTGCCCACCCTCGAGAAGAGCAGGCGCAGGCTGTTCAATAGCTCGCTCGACGTGCCGAAGGTCGAGCGCACGCCGGGAACGACGGGGCGCTGATGGAGCGCGAGCGCCGCGGGGACGTAGCGCACGTCGTCGACGCTCGCCTTGCCCGCCTGCGAGATGCGCCGGCGCGTGTAGGTGGAGAGCGCCTCGAGGTAGCGGCGCGAGCCCTCCGCGTA
>QAKZ01000022.1:0-4970 GCA_003150175.1 Coriobacteriia bacterium | reverse complement strand
CGGCGCGTGTAGGTGGAGAGCGCCTCGAGGTAGCGGCGCGAGCCCTCCGCGTAGAGGACCCCGAGCGCGAGCGAGCTTTTGCCCGAGCCCGAGACGCCGGCGATGCCCACGACCTCGCCCAACGGTATGTCCACGTCGATGTCCTTGAGGTTGTGGACGCGCGCGCCGCGCACCTCGATATGGTCGATCTCTCCCGGCAAAAGAGCCTCCCCTCGCCTCGTGCTCCGCCTCGTCAAGATAGCACGGAGGGGCGCGAAGAGGGCAGGCGCGCGCCGCCGGCGCCCCGGCGATAAAAATGACGAAAAGGGACTGTCCCTTTTCGTCATCCCTTTTCGTCATCGCAAAAACGCCGCCAGCCCTGGGAGACCGGCGGCGTCGCCTTTGCCTGGAGCCGGCGCGGGGAGAGGGGCCGCTTACTGCTCGTGGCGAAGAAAACATCATGCTGCCCGGATGCCATGCCGGAGCTCGTGTGGGGGCACTCGCTCCTCCGGTGGTGCCGCTGACGAGAGGGGATTCGCGCGCGGCGCATCGTGTGCTGTAAATAGAATAAGTTCACTACGGTTAACTTGAATAGTAAACCTTGGCTAACACATAACCAACACAAACCAGAAGCAAAAGCGGACCGGGGACGCGAGCGGCTCCGCCGACAAAGAAAACGCGGGCTCCCCGAAATACACCGGAAAGCCCGCGCCCGTCTCTATATGCTCACCACGGCCAAAGTCGCCGGTTGAGCAGGCCCTTCTTTGCCTGCGTCTCCCCTACCGGTGATGCTCGAGGTGCGGCCGGTCGAGCAGCGGCGTCGTGTTCAGCCCCGCGATCGCGAGCGTCGAGGCGTTGTGCAGGTACGCGGCCGTCGTGATGGGGATGACGGACGCCACGCCACCCGCGATCAGCGCCGAGTTGAACCCGACGATGAAGCGGTAGTCGCCGTGGATGCGGGCCATGAGGCGGCTCGCGAGCACGCGCATGGTCACGAGGGACTCCAGTGAGGAGTCGTGCACGAGCACGTCCGCGACGGCGCGCGCGATGTCGCTCGCGTCGGACATGGCCACGCTCACGTCCGCGGTCGCGAGCGCCGGCGAGTCGTTGATGCCGTCGCCGACCATGACCACGGTGTGCCCCTCGTCCTTGAGGCGCTGGACGTGGGTCGCCTTGTCCTCGGGAAGGACCTGCGCGTAGTAGCCGTCGAGCCCGAGCTCGCCCGCCATATGCGCGGCGCATGCCTCGGAGTCGCCCGTGATCATCACGAGGTTCGTGAAGCCGAGCGCGCGCAGGTCGCGCAGGACGCCGCTGGCCTCGGCGCGGGGCGGGTCGCTGATGCAGATGCAGCCCAGCAGGCTCTTGTTCTTTGCCACGAAGACCGTGGAGGACGCGCCCGCCTCGCTGGAAAGAAGCTCGTCGAGCCCCTCGGGCTTCAGGACCCCCTCGTCCTCAAAGAGGAAGTGGGCGCTGCCGATGCAGACCTCGTCGCCGTTCACGAAGGTGGCGATGCCGTGCGCCACGACGTAGCGGACCTCGGCGTGGAGCTCGTGCTCGTGCACGAGGCCGCGAGCCTGCGCCTCGGCCACGATGGCGCGCGCCATGCTGTGGGGGAAGTGCTCCTCGATGCATGCCGAGAGGCACAAAAGCTCGTCCTCGGTCGCGCCGGAGCAGCTGATCACGCGGCTCACCGCGGGGGTGGCGTTGGTCAGGGTGCCCGTCTTGTCGAAGACGATGGTGTCGGCCGCGGCCAGGGCCTCGAGGTACTTGCCTCCGCGCACGGTCACGCCGCGGCGCGAGGCCTCGTCCATCGCGCTCATCACGGCGATGGGCGTGGAGAGCTTGATTGCGCACGAGTAGTCGACCATGAGGACGGCCATGGCCTTGTTGAGGTTGCGCGTCAGCGCGAGGATGCCGAAGAACGCGAGGAAGCTGTACGGGACAAGGCCATCGGCCAGGCGCTCGGCGCGCGATTGGGCACCCGCCTTGAGCTCACTCGACTCCTCGACGAGGGTCGCGATGCCGTCGATGCGCGAGCATCCCGGGGGCGCGGTGACGAGGACCTTGAGATCGCCGTCGGAAAGCGCCGTGCCGGCATAGACCGTGCAGCCTTTCTCTTTGCGCACGAGGGCGGACTCGCCCGTCATCGAGGACTCGTCGACCTCTCCCTCGCCCTCGGCGACCGTTCCGTCAACGGGAAGGACCTGGCCCGCGCCCAGGCGGAGCACCATGCCGCGGCGGACATCCTCGGTGCGGACGCGCACGTCCTCGCCGTCGACGACCGCCCAGACGCTCTCGGAGCGCACAACCAACCCGCTGCGCAGCGCGAGGTGCGCGCGCGACTGCACGTGATCCTCCATAAGCGCGCTGAGCTGCAAAAGGAAGCTGATGGTGCCCGCCTCCGCGAACTGACGGCGCAAGCAAGAGGTGACGATGGCGGTGGCGTCGAGCACCTCGACGGTGACCTCGCCGGCGAGCAGGTGGCGCAGCCCCTCGGCGGCATAGCCGACGGCGCGCAGGCAGGTGAGCACGGCGCGCACCGGCATGGGGAGGAGCACGCGCTTGGCCGCGCGCCAGAACACGAGCTTGCCCACCTCGACCTGGAAGCGGTTGTTCTCGAGGCTGATCTCGAGCGCGCCGGCGGCGTCGTCCAGGCCGACCTCGGCGGACGGCAGGGTGAGGGGGTCGAGGCCGCGGACGGCCGCGAGGACCGACTCGCGGGCGGGCGGCTCGAACGAGATGAGAACGGAGCCGGCAGAAGGATGGACCTCGGCGGTGCGCACACCGTCGAGGTCCATGAGCAGGTACGCGACGCCGCGGGCCTCGGCCTCGGTAAAGAGGTTGCGGCCGCAGCGCAGGCGGATCCTTCCGGGGAGCTCCGACGCGATGTCGAAGACCATGTCCTTACGCCTCGGCGCCCTCGGCGTCGACCTTGGCGGTGACCTCGGCGCGGATGTCGGCCTCCACGGCGGCCATGCGGTCGGCCACGGCGGCGTCGATCTTCGCCTGGCGACGGGCCTCGGCGGCGACGTCGTTGGCGTCGTCGACGATGGACTGGGTCTCGGCGGTCACGGCGTCGGCGACCTTCATGCCGGCGCACGTGGTGGCGACGGCGGCCTTGTGGAGCACGCCGGTGCTGGCAAGACCCGCGACGGCGCCCGCGGCAGCGGCGCCCATGGCAACGAACCAACCGTTCTTCATGTTGTTCTCCAAACCTTGGTGAAATCGATTACACAACCATTATCTTCCCGCGTCGCCGCAGATAAACGCCTAGCTCCATTCGGACGAGCCGAGGCTAACACCGCTTCACGCGGCGCGGTACGCGCTCGGGGCGACGCCCATGCAGTCGGCGAAGGCGCGCGCGAACTTGCTCGCGTTCGCATAGCCCACGAGCCGCGCGACCTCGCCGACGGCGTGCTGGTCGCCGGCGAGGAGCTCGGAGGC
Source organism: Coriobacteriia bacterium (assembly GCA_003150175.1). GTDB lineage: Bacteria > Actinomycetota > Coriobacteriia > Coriobacteriales > Atopobiaceae > Paratractidigestivibacter. Next base: position 1,547 of record QAKZ01000022.1, on the reverse strand, counting down.
GCGCAGCATGCGCAGCCGCCGGTACCAGTCGTAGACCGGCAGGCCGAACTCCCTGCGGAAGGACTCCTTGAGCACCGTGGGCGACGTGCCGCACGCCTGGGCGAGCTCGGGGATAGTCTTGGGCGCGTCGATCGACTCGCCCATCGCGAAGCGCGCGCCGTAGGCGATGCAGCCCCGCGCGCTCCGGTGCGCATCGAGCGGGTCGCGGGCCAGGCGCAGCAGCTCGCCCGAGCGTGACGCGGTGGCGGCGGCGTCGCCCGCGAGCCACGCGACGGCGACGTCGTCGAAGGCGCGACACATGAAGGTATCGCGGGCATAGACCGACAGCACGCCGTCGCTCTCGGGGCCCCTCACGACCAGGACCTGCACCGGGGCGTCGGCCACGCGCACCGGGACATCGCCGGGCCACAGGAGCGCCTCGCCGACACAGAGCCGGACGCCCTCCCCCACCGCGAGAGCCCCGCGGCACACGCGAATGAGCGCGGGCTCGCGCTCGGCGAGCACGCGGGCGAGGGAGACCCCCTCCCCCGTCCCCGCCGCGAGCACGTCGGGGCGGCAGGCGGGGGCATCGGAGGACGCCGCCCTAAGCCCGATGGCGGCGGAGTTCTTCTCGTGTATCTGCGTGAGGCTGATCATTTCCCAACCATCTCCCTGTGCTCCGCTAAAGAAGAAGGGGCAGGCTCGCCGCACGGCGCGAGCGGGCCTGCCCCTTCGCCATCACGCGATAGCGCTTATCGCGGTCCCCGAATTCACACGATCGCCGGTTCCTCGGAACCTGCCCCCGGGGACCTGTGGGGCTAGGCGGCCTCCTGCGTGAGGTCGGTCAGGATCTTGTCGTCCTTCTTGTCCCACTTGGGCGTGGGCCGGAAGAGCTGGAAGAGGATGCCCGCCAACAGCACGAAGGCGACGATGGTCCAGAACCCGAAGTTGCCCAGGACAAAGAGCTCCCAGAGCTGGTTGATGATCAGGCCCACGACCCAGCCGAAGACGCACTGGTAGCCGATGGCGAACCAGAACCACTTGGCGTCGTCCATCTGGCGACGGATGGTGCCCATGGCAGCGAAACACGGGGCGTCGAGCATGTTGAAGGCCACGAAGGCGCACATCGCGCCGGCGTGCAGCACGCCCTGCGGGTCGGTGAACATGGCCGCGAAGCCCTGCCACATGCTGACGGAGTTCTCGGTGGCGTCGCCCAGGCCGTAGAGGGCGCCGAAGGTTCCGACGAGGTTCTCCTTGGCGATGAGCGCGCTGATGGAAGCGGCGGTCGCCTGCCAGGTGTCGGCGCCCAGAGGGGCAAAGATGATGCCGAGGAAGCCGCCGATGGCCGCGAGGAGCGAGAAGTCCATGTAGTCGTCGCCCGCGCCGTCCATACCCTGCAGGAAGCCGAAGGCGCCGTTGCCGCCGTCCCAGGTCGCGAAACCGAAGTTAGAGAGGAACCAGACCACGACCGCGGCCGCGAAGATGATCGTGCCGGCCTTCTTGATGTAGGCCGAGACGCGCTCCCAGACGTGCAGCCACCAGGACTTGATGGTCGGGAAGTGGTAGTT
>QAKZ01000083.1 GCA_003150175.1 Coriobacteriia bacterium | reverse complement strand
TTCGGCGGCGACGGCTGGGCCTACGACATCGGCTTCGGCGGCCTGGACCACGTCCTTGCCTCGAACCACAACGTCAACGTCTTCGTCTTCGATACCGAGGTCTACTCCAACACGGGCGGCCAGGCTTCCAAGGCGTCCAACCTCGGCCAGGTCGCGCAGTTCGCTGCCGCCGGCAAGGTGACCAAGAAGAAGACCCTCGCCGAGATCGCCATGACCTACGGCTACGTCTACGTCGCGCAGGTCGCTATGGGCGCCAACCCCGCTCAGACCCTGAAGGCCATCCAGGAGGCCGAGGCCTACGACGGCCCGTCCCTGATCATCGGCTACAGCCCCTGCGAGATGCACTCCATCAAGGGTGGCATGAAGAACTGCCAGCTCGAGATGAAGCGCGCCGTCGACTGCGGTTACTGGAACCTCTACCGCTTCAACCCGGCCGCCCCGGCTGGCAAGAAGTTCTCGCTCGACTCCAAGGAGCCGGCGGGCGGTTACCAGGACTTCCTGATGAACGAGGCTCGCTACAGCCGCCTCGTCCGCGCCTTCCCCGAGCGCGCCAAGGAGCTCTTCAAGGAGAACGAGGACGCCGCTATGGCTCGCTACCAGCACCTCCTCAAGCTCAAGGCTATGTACGCCGACGCGTAATCATCGCCTAAGCTAGTTCTTCCAGGCCCGTCACCTTCTGGTGGCGGGCCTTCTTTGTACGCTTCGGGCGATTGGTTCGAGGGCGGCTGAGCTGCGGACGAGTTGGGCCGAGAGCGGCTTCGACAGCGGATGGCACCGACGAAGGGCGGTTTTCTCGGCATCGTGGTCACCTGATGCGGGAGAATGGAAGCTTGAGGAGCCTCTGAAGGAACCGATCCGGGATGAACCCGCGAAGGAGCGACGTGTGCCGAAGATCTATGTGATAGAGGACGACGAGCCTATCCGTGCCGAGCTCATTCGCCTGCTCGAGCGCGAAGGGTATCAGACGGGCGCCTGCGAGGATTTTCCGCGCGCCGCGGAGCTCGCCCTTGCCGCCGCTCCGGACCTCGTGCTTCTCGACCTGACCTTGCCGGGCACGGACGGCCAACTCGTTTGTCGCGAGCTGCGCGCGAGCTCCGATGTGCCCGTCATCGTGCTCACGAGCCGCACGACCGAGGCCGACGAGGTCGTGGCCATGACGCTGGGCGCGGACGACTTCGTGCCGAAGCCCTACAGCCCCCGCGTGCTCCTGGCGCACATATCGGCGCTGCTCAGGCGCGCGGGCGGCGGGGCGGCGCGATCGGTGCTCGAGCACGGCGGCATCTCGCTCGATCTCTCGCGGTCGACGGCCTCCGCGGCGGAAGGCTCCGTCGAGCTCACGAAGAACGAGGTCCGCATCCTCGCGCTGCTCATGCGCCGCGCGCCCGCCATCGTCTCGCGCGAGGACCTCATGCGTGAGCTGTGGGATTCCGAAGCGTTCGTGGACGACAACACCCTCACCGTCAACATTAACCGCCTGCGATCGCAGCTTGCCAGGATCGGTGTCAAGGACTACCTCGTCACGCATCGTGGCCAGGGCTACGCGGTGCGCCCGTGAGGCCGGGGGCCTACATCCGCTCGCGGGTGCCGCAGCTCGCGGTCCTTTTGGTGCTCGAGGGGCTTCTTGCGCTCGTGCTGTGCGTCACGTCCGCTTCAGCTGACCTCGTCGCGCTGGTGCTCGCGCTCGTGGCGCTTGCGGCCGCCCTAGCGCTCGGAATCGGCTATCGGCGCGACCGGGAGTTCTGGGGCTCGGTCGAGTCCCTCAAGGACTCGCCCGACGCGGTCCGCGCCGCTCGCGAGCTCATGGCGGAGCCGCACGGCGCGGAGGCGCGCGCGGCGTCCGATGCCATCGTGGATCTTTCCAAGGCGGCCGCCGACGAGGTCGCCGAGCAGCGCCGCGCGGTCGAGGAGTACCGCGCCTACGTAGAGACCTGGGTGCACGAGGCCAAGAGCCCCATCACGGCGGCGCGCCTCGCGCTCGCGAACCTCGAGGAGGAGGCCCCGATTCTGTCGTCGGTCGGCGCCGCCGGCTCGGAGGCCCCAGGCTACGATTCCCTTGTGCCCCGTCTGCGCGCCGTCGGCGATGAGCTCACGCGCGTCGAGGGCTACATCGAGCAAGCGCTCTTCTACGCCCGCTCCGAGACGCTCGACCGCGACTTCCTCGTGCGGAAGTACGAGCTCCGCGAGATCGTCAGCGCCGCCGTTCGCGCCAACGCGAGCCTGCTCATCGGCGCAAAGGTGACGCCGCGCCTGGGCGAGGGGCTCTCGCTTCCGGTCTTCACCGACAGCAAGTGGCTCGTCTTCATGCTGGGGCAACTGCTCCAGAACAGCGCGCGTTACGCGAGGGCGGACGCCGAGGGCGGCCCGCAGGTGTGGTTCGACGCCCGCCTCGTCGACGAGGGCCTGGCTTCCGAGCGCGTCGAGCTCGCGGTGCGGGACAACGGCTGCGGCGTCGCCGAGGCCGACCTGCTGCGCGTCTTCGACCGGGGGTTCACCGGGGACAACGGCCGCTCCCACAAGCACTCGACCGGCTTGGGCCTATGGCTCGTGTGGCGCCTCGCGACCAAGATGGGCGTGGAGGTCTCCGTCGACTCCGCCGAGGGCGAGGGATTTGCCGTGACGCTCGGGTTCCCCGCGAACAAGATGCACTATCTCGAGGGTTAGCGAGAGGCGCGGCCAGCGGAGGCGGAAGCGAGAAAAAAGGGGTCGGCCCTGTGGCCGACCCCCCTGAGCAGCGCTTATTTGCAGTGCCTCATTGCGCGCGGCGTGCCTACTCGCCCTTGCGCGCCCGAATCGCCTCCCGCACGATGCCGCGGCTCATCGCGAAGGTCACGAGGAAGTAGCCGCCGTATGCGGCGAGGAAGATCGCGCAGGTGACGCCGACCATGCCGCTGATCGTGAGGCCGCCGAAGGTCTTGACGAGGTCGATGACGACCTTGAGCGCCACGACGGAGTGCGCCGCGCCCACCGCGAGGGGGAAGAGGAAGAACACCGCCTGCTGCGCGAGGACCGAGCGCGTGATCTGGCCCATGTCGCAGCCGAGCTCGGAGAGCACGCGGTGGCTGCGCCCGGCGTCGGACACGCTCGAGAGCTGCTGGATCGCGAGGATCGCCGCGCAGGCTATCACGAGAACGAAGCCGATGTAGATGGCGAGGTAGCTCACGGTGCCGTTTATGGAGTTCATCTGGGAGAACATCTCGCTGCGCGTGACCGAGGCGCCCCAGAATGCGGGGACCGAGGCACCCTCCCTGACCTCACTGCTGGTGGTGCCGGTGCGGCTGGAGAGCATGGCGTTACCCTGCTCGACGCTCACGCCACGCTTGTAGTTGACGAGCAGGCTCGAGAACGAGGGGTACAGGTCAGCGTCGTCCACGACCTCATCCGGTACGATGAGAGTACCGGGGTTCGAGCCCATGGCAGAGTCCGCGATCGCGCTGTTCGCAACGTCGACGGACTTCTCCGCGGGGCGCAGCTCGTGGCCGCCCAGGCGCACGGGAACCCCTGCCGCCAGGATCTTGTCGTAGTAGTTTGAGATGGACTCGCCCATGTCGCAGCTGATGAGGTACCCATCGCTGCCGAGGTCTACCTGGGGCTTGCCGCGGTAGGCGAGAAGTGCGTTGTGCTGGCTCTCCCTGAGGACATAGAGCCCGTGGCTCTCCACGTCCGAGTTCTCCAGGCCCGCGGGCAACGTGGCCCCCGCCTGCTTGCCAAGCTCGCGGAGGCGCAGGGGACTGGCGGGCGCATTCGCATCGAGCAGCTCCTGCTTGGTCTGGGGATAGTAGATGTCGAGCTGGACCGTCGAGTCGCTCACCGAGCCAAGGTCGATGCCCATGGCCTGGTACTCGGCCGCGAGGTCGAGGGGAGCGTCGACCATGGTGTAGCTCACGGGGGTGCCGTCTGCCGACGTCCCGTCAGACTCTGCGCCGTTGTACCAGAGGGTCTGGCTGAAGTCCACGGGGTTCGAGCGCTCGAGCCCGCCCATCATCGCGCTCACGATCGACATGCCTGCGGTAACGGAGGTGATGGCGAGGAAGAGGATCATCGAGATTACGGCCATCGAGAACGAGACGGTGTTCACCTTGGCCGAGAGCTGCCGCAGCGTGAAGACGTTGAGCCCGCGCCAGTAGACGCCCCGCGCCATCTGGAAGAGCTTGAGCAGAAGCCCCGAGAGGCCAAAGAAGAAGAGCACAGTGCCCACGGTCACCATGAGCGTGGTGATGCCGAACTGCGTCGTCGCGCTCGCGAGCTCGTTGCCCGTCGCCGTGATGGGAAGCCCGTCGCGAATGAGGCGGGCGTATGCCGTGCCGATGAGCGCGCCGCCGATCACGCACACCGCGCCCGAGAGCCAGGGGTTGCGCGTCTTGACCTGCTCGTTGTGCCGACCCGAGCTCATGAGGTCGGTCAGGCGGGACTTGCCCACGACGCGCAGGTTGAACACGAGCGTCACGGCGAAGATCACGGCGAGGCACTCGACGGTGAGCCCGAGCGCCTCGGGCGAGAAGATGAAGCGGAAGTTCGCGACCTGCGTCTTGAATAGCGAGGCCGTGAAGAAGACCATGAGCTGCGAGAGGCCCACGCCCAGGGCGATGCCCATCGCGAGCGCGGCGAGCGAGACGATGAGGGTCTCCAGGGCCATGATGCGCGCCACCTGACCTCGGCTCATGCCGAGGACCTGGTACAGGCCGAATTCCTTATTGCGCCTGCGCATGATGAAGTTGTTCGCGTAGACCATGAGGAAGCCCATGATCGCGCCGAGAAAAACGGTGAGGCCGCCCAGGATGTTTCCGAGCATCGTCGCCACGCCCTCGGCGTCGCTCGCGATGCCTACGAGGTCGACCTGCATGCTGATGGTGTTGAACGCGTAGAAGACGGTGACGCCCAGCGTGAGCGTGAGCAGGTAGATGAGGTAGTCGCGGCCGGCTCGCCGGACGTTGCCCCAGGCGAGCTTACAGAGCATCGGAACCCTCGCCTCCCATCATCGCCACGACCTCCATGATGCGGTCGAAGAACGCGCGGCGGCTCGCGTCGCCGCGTCGCAGTTCGGTGAACACGCGGCCGTCACGGATAAAGAGCACGCGACCCGTGAAGCTTGCGGCGAAGCTGTCGTGGGTGACCATGAGGATGGTCGAGGCGAGCTCTCGGTTCATCTGCTCGAGGCACTCGAGCAGCACGCGGGCGCTCTTCGAGTCGAGCGCGCCGGTGGGCTCGTCGGCCATGATGACGGCGGGCCTCGTCACGAGGGCGCGCGCCGCGGCAACGCGCTGCTGCTGGCCGCCCGAGAGCTGGTAGGGGTACTTGTCGAGCGTCTGCTCGATGCCCAGGTGGCGGGCGATCTTGTCCACGCGGACAAGGGTCTCGTTAGACGGCGTGCGCGCGATGGTGAGCGGCAGCGCCACGTTCTCGCGTGCGGTGAGCGTGTCGAGCAGGTTCGAGTCCTGGAAGATGAAGCCGAGCTGATCGCGGCGGAAGCGCGCGAGCTCGCCGCTGCGCATCGCCGTGACATCGGTGCCGTGGACAAAGACGTGCCCGCTCGTGGCGGAGTCGATGGTAGAGACGCAGTTGAGTAAGGTCGACTTGCCCGAGCCCGACGCGCCCATGATGGCGACGAACTCGCCGGCCTCGACGTTGAAGCTCACGTCCGCGAGGGCGCGCGTCGTGGCGCCGGCGCCGCCGCGCCCGCGGTTGCCGTAGACCTTCTCGAGGTGCTGGACGGAGAGAACGGTCCCTTGCGGGGCCCGGCGGGCGGCGGTCGTCCTTTTGCTCGTCGTCCCCTGGGCGGGCTTGAAGTGATTACCCATGGCGATCCTTCCTCACGTGCCGCGAGCCTCGCCCACGGGCTTCGATCGACGTTTGTCGGGAACTATGCTCGCTCAGCGGCCCCTTGGCTGCCATCGAATCACCTTACGGCCCGGTTGCGGTTTTGTAAGGTCCGCCGGCGGGGCAGCGAAGGCCGCCGAGCCGCTGCGCGGCCTCGTCTTCGTATACAAAGAAGGGCGCGGGCCCGCGGTGTGCGGGGCCTGCGCCCTTATCGAGGCTATGTGCCCGGCCTAGCCGCGTTTGACGATGGCCAGCGCGACGTCGTGGGCCGCGTCCTCGTAGGAGTCGTCGAGGGCGGGGAGCTCGGTCTCGATGCCCCGGCGGCGCAGCGCATGCGCGATCAGCCAGTCTGCGACCTGCGGGTTCTTGGGCAGGATCGGCCCGTGGAAATACGTGCCCACCACGCCCTTGTGCAGCACGCCCTCACCGACGTCGAACTCGTTGTTGCCGGTGCCGGCCACGAGCGGCGTGCCGAGGGGCTTCTCGCCGTCGTCGAGGTAGGTGCGGCCACCGTGGTTCTCGAAGCCGACGATGGGCGATGACGCGACGGGGGAGTCGATGGCCACGTTGTGGATCATGCGGCCGTCGCCGCTGCGGGTCTCGGCGCCGATGACGGCAAGGCCCTCGACCCGCTCGTCGCCCATCATGTAGAAGCGGCCGAGCAGCTGGTAGCCGCCGCAGATGGCCAGCAGCGCGCCGTCGGACTCGACGTAAGCGGCGAGCTTCTCCTTCTGTGCCAGCAGCTCCTTGCAGACGGCGAGCTGGTCGCGGTCCGCGCCCCCGCCCAGAAGCACGACGTCGGCGTCGGAGAGGTCGAGCGCTTCGCCCATGAGCACACGGTCGACGTGCACGGGGATGCCGCGCCACTCGCAGCGCTGGCGCAGCGAGGCGATGTTGCCGCCGTCGCCGTAGAGGTTGAGCGCGTCGGGGTACAGGTGGACGATGCGCAGCGGGCGGCCGAGCTGCTCGGCCCGGATGCCGGCGTCGGCGTAGCAGCCGAGGTTCACGCGGGCCTTCGGCGCGATCGCGGCGCGCGTGCCCTCGGGGCGCTCGGTGCCGTCGAGGCGCTTGAGGTCGGCCGTCACCTGAGGGAACACGGTGTAGTTGGCCACCGAGTGCAGCGGAAGAGACGCGTCGGCGCCGAAGCAGCCGCGCACGGCGTCCTCGATGCCATCGATGAGCTGCGCGTTTATGCCCGCGTACTTGAGGCGCACCTGCAGATCGTTGCGGCGCGTGCCGCCGACGAAGACCCGCTGGAGGTCGAGCTCGCAGAGCTTCTCGAAGTCGACGTCCCAGATCCAGCTGATGTCGTGCCCGTCGGCGTCGTTGTCGTTGAGGAAGAAGGCCATGAGCCGCCCGTCGGCCGCGCGGACCTCGCTGATCATGCGGTCGAAGCCGGCGGGGTTCTTCGCCAGGTTGCTCACCACGTCGCGGCCGAGCGCGTGCCAGGTCTTCATGCGGCCGCCTGCGGGCTCGTAGCGCGAGATCACCTCGTCGAGGGCGTCCGTGCCGGCGCCCGCGAACTCGAGCGCCGCGGCGACGGCGGTAACGTTGAAGACCATATAAAGGCCGTTGTAGCGCGTCTTCACGCGGCGGCGGAAGCCATCTGGCCCGCAGACGTCCCAGGAGTACCCGCCCTGGTTGCCGCACCTGAGCTCGACGTCGCGCGCGGCGTATGTGAGCTCGGGGCGCGACCATCCGCACTTGGGGCAGCGGTACTTGCCGAGCTGCCCGTAGTGCACGTACTCATAGTCCAGGGGCGCGTTGCACATGGCGCAGAACCTGGAGTCGCTCACGCGGTCGGCCTCGAGGCCCGTGGGCTCGTCGATGCCGAAGCCGAGGCTCGGGTTGTCCACGCGCGCGGCGACGGCGGCGCACAGCGGGTCGTCGGCGTTGTAGATCAGCGTGGTCTGCGGCGACCTGCGCAGCGCCTCGGCGATGACCTCCTGCGTGTGGTCGATCTCGCCGTAGCGATCGAGCTGGTCGCGGAAGAGGTTCAACAGCACGAGCGCGCGGGGCTTGAGCTGTGGAAGGACGCGGACGGTGTAGAGCTCGTCGCACTCGAAGGCGCCGAAGCGGCCGCGGGAGGCCTTCTTGCCGGACGTCGCGCCGCCGCGGCGCCCCGCCACCATGGCGGCGGCGATGCCGGTCTGCATGTTGTTGCCGGCGCGGTTGCACACCACGTCGAAGCCGGCCGCGGCCAGGCCGTCGGCGATGAGGCCGTTCGTGGTCGTCTTTCCGTTCGTGCCGGTGACCACGATGGAACCGTCGAGCCCGGCCGCCAGGTCCGCGATGATACCCGGGTCGAGCTTCAGCGCGATGACGCCGGGGATGTTCCCGCCGCCGCGGCGAAGGACGGAAGAGAGGCCCCAGTGGGCCACGTCCGCCGCAGCGCATGCCAACATCGAGCGAACGCCCATAAATACCTCCAAAGCCCGCCGCCGGCGAGCGCGGCGCCCGGGCGATTGTTGCAGTCGTCTTATTCAAAAGCGGGCGAGGTGGGATGCGGTGCCCGCCCGCCTGGATATGGGGGTATATTAACACTGAGCGCCGAGCGCCCCGAGCGCCTGGCCAGCCTGTAGACCATCGCTCGCAGATTGGGCACAAGACCGCGTGAACCCCATCATTGTCATACCTTCTTATTGGGCCGAGGGCAATCAGCCCGGCGAGCTGGGCGAGCGCGGCGTCTACGACTACACCACCCCCATCGATAAGCCCCTGCCCGAGCTCGAGAGCTGCCTGGCGTCCCTCGAGCAGGTCCGCGGCGTCCTGCGCGTCGCCGTGCTCGTCGTGGCGCCGAAGTCGTGCCGCGAGGCGGCCCGCGCCCGCGTGAACAGCATCTGCCGCTCCCACCCGGACTTGAACCCGCTCGTGGTCGGGCCCGAGGAGGGCGAGCGCATCATGTCCGCCGTCGGCCGCGTCGTGCCCTCGGCGGCGGGGGAGGCCGTCTCGCTTCGCGGCTACGGCGCCATAAAGAACCTCGGCCTCGCGGTCGCGTGCGTGTTCGGCCACGACGTCGCCGTCTTCATGTACGACGACGAGGTCGCCGAGGACCCGGACTTCCTCTCGAAGGCGGTGTTCGGGCTTTCCGCCTACACGCGGCAGGACCTGAAGATCCTCGCCAAGTCGGGCTTCTTCATCGACGAGGACGGCTCGCCCTACGCGAACCCCACAAAGAGCTGGACCGAGCGCTACTGGACCAAGGCGCCGCAGTTCAACAAGGTCATGGAGCGCGCCCAGAAGGCCAAGAACCGCGTCACGCGCTCCAACCACATGTGCGGCGGCTGCTGCGCGATCCACGCCGAGGCGTACACGCGCATCCCGTTCGACCCCTACATCACCCGCGGCGACGACCTCGACTACGTGCTCAACCTGCGCAGCCATGGCCTCGACTGCTGGTTCGACAACGACTGGTGCGTGCGGCTCTGCCCGCCTGAGGAGACCGCCTCCGACGCGTCCGTCTTTATGCAGGACGTGTACCGCTGGTTCTACGAGTACCGCAAGCTCGAGGTGCTCAACGCCCGCCGCGACCTGCGCACCATCACCCCGGAGTCGCTCATGCCGTACCCGGCGCCGTGGTTGTGCGATCAGGTGCGCTCCCGCGTGCGCAGCACCGCGCTGCGCCGCCTCGTCGCCGGCCCGGATCGCCTCGCCTACCTGCGCATCATCGTCAGGGGCATCCGTGACGCCGATAAGTTCGCCCGCGAGAACGCCTCGCGCTACCTGAGCTTCTCGATGACCTGGCCGGGCGTCATGTCCGCCATTTGGGACGACCGTTACCTGCAGGCGGCCATCCTGCGCACGGGCGACGTCTGCGGCCGCGCCGCGCTGAGCCCGGCGCAGAAGCCCTCCGACGCGCCGCTCTCGGGCATCGCGCTGTCCGTCCCCGACCCCGGATCCACGGGAGGTCTGTAACCGATGCCTCGTCCCAACGGGTACCCGCCCACGCACCGCGCCGACATGGTCCTCGCGGTCGGCGGGGTCATCTCGCTTTGCCTCCTCGCCTGGGGGCTCGCGTTCGCCAAGGTCTTGCCCTGCCTCATCGCCGGCACGTTCGCCGCCGCCGTCATCGTGGGCGCCGGCTCGATCAACCTCACGCCCGACGACACGCGCTCGCAGGCGACCGAGCGAACCCTGCGCGTGGCGACGAACACCCTGGAGCACCTCCGCGGCGGCCTCACGCCCGAGAACGCCCAGGCTATCTGCGCGCTCCTTCTTCCCGAGACGAATGCGGCCGGCGTCGCCATCACCGACGCGAACCGCGTGCTCGCCTACGATGGCAGCTTCAACGTGGCCTACGCTCCGGGCGACGAGAACTCGCGCCCCACGCGTGAGGTGCTCAAGTCCAAGCGGACCGAGACGTTCTACGCCATGGACCAGGAGATGCAGGAGCCGCGCCGGTTCGCCGCCGGCATCGCGATCCCGGGCAACTCGTTCGGCGTCATCGTCCCACTCGTCGTGCAGGACGAGGCCGTGGGCACGATCAAGCTCTACTATTCGCACGACCGCGACATGGACCGCACGCAGCTGGCCATCGCCCGTGGGCTCGGCATGCTGCTGTCGACCCAGCTCTCGTCCTATGAGCTCGACGCCCAGGCCGAGCTCACGGCCCGCGCCGAGGTCAAGGCGCTGCAGGCGCAGATCAACCCGCACTTCCTCTTCAACACGCTGAACACCATCGCGTCGCTGTGCCGCACCGACCCCATGCGCGCCCGCTCGCTGCTGCGCGACTTCTCGCTGTTCTACCGCCACACGCTCGAGAGCTCCGAGTCGGGCATGATCCCGCTCTCGCAGGAGCTCGAGCAGACCCGCCGCTACCTCACCATCGAGAAGGCCCGCTTCGGCGAGGATCGGATCATCGAGACCGAGCACCTGACGGAAGGGGTCGACGACCTGCTCGTCCCCTCCTTCGTGGTGCAGCCCATCGTGGAGAACGCCGTGCGCCACGCCATGCGCGACACCGGCCCCCTCTCCATCGACATCCACGCCGTGACCGACGGCGACGACGTGCTCATCGCCGTCGCCGACGACGGCCTCGGCATGACCGAGGAGGCGGCGCGCCGACTCCTCGAGCCGGGCGATGGGCAGGAAAAGCCCGCCCCCACGCCCGTGGGCAGCGGTCGGAAGCGCGGCGCCGGCATGGCGCTCAAGAACGTCATGGAGCGCGTCGAGCGCTTCTACGAGCCCGGCAGCGGCGTCGAGGTCGTCTCGAGGCCGGGCGAGGGCACCTGCGTCACCGTCAGGCTCTGCGGCGCGGCGAAGGGGCTTGCGACAAATGTCACGAAAGAGTAACATTCAAACGTTTAGTAGCTGCGTTTAGGTGGCCCGTTCAGAGGAGTTTTTGCATGCGCGCGATGATCGTTGACGACGAGGCCCCTGCCCGCTCCGAGCTAAGGTTCCTGCTCGAGGAGACCGGTCGCGTCGAGTCCATCACCGAGGCCTCGAGCGCCCGCGAGGCGGTCGAGAAGCTCATGGAGGCCAAGGCCGACGTCATGTTCCTCGACATCTCGATGCCAAAGACGAGCGGCATGCAGCTCGCCGAGGCGCTCCACAAGCTCAAGAACCCGCCCGCGATCGTCTTTGTCACCGCGTACAGCGAGTACGCCGTCGAGGCCTTCGGCGTCGACGCGGTCGATTACCTCATGAAGCCCGTTGAGTCCGACCGCCTGGAGCTCGCGCTCGACAAGGTCGAGGCCCGCGCCCCCAAGGCCGAGCCCGCCGCGGCCCAGGCCCACTCCTCCGTCGAGCGCATCCCGGTGGTGAAGAGCGGTCGCAAGGTCCTCGTGCCCATCGACCAGATCCGCTACATCGAGGCCAAGGACGACTACTCCTGCATCTATACCGACAACGACCGGTTCCTCTCGACGATCAGCCTGGCCAAGCTCGAGGAGAAGCTCGCACCGCACGGGTTCTTCCGCGTGCACCGCGGCTACATCGTCAACCTCGAGTACGTCGAGGACGTCGAGGTCATCAGCTCGGGCATCCTGCAGCTGGGCATCAACGGCATCGAGGGCAAGAAGATCAGCGTCTCTCGCCGCCGCGTCGTTGCGCTCAAGCGCGCCTTGGGCCTCTAGGGCAGGGGAGGACGACTTGTCGACCACGCGATACGACATCATCTCGGACACGCACGGGTTTCTTTCCCCGGAGCTGATTGAGCAGCTGCGGGGCGCCGACGTTATCGTGCACGCGGGCGACATCTGCTCGCCGTCCGACTTCCAACACCTCGAGATGATCGCGCCCGTGCGGGCGTGCCTCGGCAACAACGACTGGTCGAACGATTACGGCCCCACCGTCAAGGCGCGCAAGATCTTCTTTGGCAGCGGGCTGCGCTGGCAGGTCGTCCACTACCGCGAGCGCCTGAACCTGCTCAAGTGCGACGTCGCCATCTGCGGCCACACGCACACGCCGTTCGTCACGCGCGACGAGTGGACGGGGACCCTCGTGATGAACCCGGGCAGCCCGACCTACCCGCGCCGCTCCAAGCCCTCGATGGGCCGCATCATCTGCGACGAGGACACCGGCGAGGTCCTCTCCGCCGAGATCATCGCCCTCGGCGAGTAGCCGCGAGCATCCAGTAATGCGTGAAGCCCGTCAGACCCCTTGGATCTGGCGGGCTTCGTTTCCGTTTAGCCGGATGGCAAGAAGCGCTTCTGCTCCTATGCCTCTTGGGCCATGAACGCGGGGGCAACGACCTTCGTGTAGAACACGAGCCAAAGCAGCGAGACGCAGAACCCGGCGAGGACGTCGCTCGCGTAGTGGACGCCCAGGTAGATGCGGCTCACGCCGACCATCACGATGACGAGCGAGAAGAGCGCGCACCACACCAGGCGCATGGTCTTGTCCTTCTCGTAGGTCCACACCATCCAGACCAGAAGCCCGAAGAACGCCATCGAGACCATCGAGTGGCCCGAGGGGAAGCTGTAGCCGGACTCGGCGATGAGGCGGAAGCCGTCGGGCCGCGGGCGCTGGACGATCTGCTTGAGCACGACGTTGAGCGCGAGCGCGCCAAAGAGGTTGGCGGCGACGCAGCGGCCCGGCGCCTTTCCGGGCGCGAACGCCGTCACGATGAGCGTCATCACGAGCAGCACCGGGATGTCGAGCAGGCCGGTGAAGCCCTTCATGACCGAGGTGACCGGGTCGCTGCGGAGCTTCTCGACAAAAAAGCGGTAGGCGAGGGTGTCGAGCTTCATGATCTCGCCCTCGCCGACCTCCTCAAGCAGGTAGATGAACACGAGCGCCGCGACGAGCGCGACCAAAAGAAGCGCGTTTTTGCGCGCGAGCCCCGCCATCGAGCGCGTCGTGTCCTTTACCTGCTTCTGTAGACCACTCATCGAGCCTTGCCTTACAGGTGCGCGCGAATCTCGCTGACGAGCGCCGCCTTGGGCAGGGCGCCGACCATGCGATGCGCGACCTTGCCGTCCTTAAAGAGCATGACCGTCGGGATGGAGACGATCTTGTTCTTCATGGCGAAGTCGTAGTTGTCGTCGACGTTCATCTTGTACACGTCGAGCTCGCCGGCCATCTCGCCGGCGACCTCCTCGACAACGGGGCCGAGCGCACGGCACGGTCCGCACCACGGCGCCCAAAAATCGACGAGCACGGGGTGCTGGGCATTGGCGAGGATCTGCGCGAGCTCCTCGGATTGAATCTCTTGTACTGCCATCGGTTCCTCCGGAATCACGTGCGGGCGCAGCGCGTCCGCGGGACTTTTCTTGTAGCGACTTATACCCGAATTACACTGTTGTGGTGCAACCTATCCAGGAGGGACCCGATGACATCCGCAGCAGATCAGCGCCGCGAGGCCTGCGCGCAGAAAACAACCGCCGAGCTGGACGGCCTCGCCGCGCGCGGGGTGCGCGCCGGGGGCAACGCCATGAGCCCGATCCTTGTGGCCAAAGGCGAGCGCACGGCCGACGAGGTCGCCGGCGCGGAGCCCTTCTTGGGCGCCGACGGGGCGGCGCTTAAGGCCTCCCTCAAGGCGCTCGGGTATGCGCCGGAGGATTGGGAGTGGCTTTTGACCTGCGACGACGCGGGCGAGGCGCTCGCGGCGCCCCTGCTGCGCGAGGCCGTCTGCGCGCTTGACCCGGCCACGCTCGTCTGTTGCGACGACGCGGCGGCGGCAGCGCTGCGAGAGGCGTACGCCGAGGACTTGACCATCATCGAGAGCTTCGAGGAGGCCATGCTCGAGCCCGGCTACGTCGTGCAGCTCTGCGGCATGCGCGTCCTCAACCTGGGCGGATTCGCCGATGCGCTGGCGGATCCGCGCGCCAAGCAGCAGATGTGGGCCCGCCTCAAGCGCATCCCGCCCCTGGGCGAGCCGTATTAGCCGCCCGCTTTTCCAGCCTGTCTGATTTGTCAGTCATTTTTCCTGGCTGGGCCGGTGGGCCCTTCTTGCCATGCGCTAATCGCATAGTCGCATGCGCCGTCCAGGCGTAAAATAGTGCCGTCCGTGGATTTTGACTCCCAGGGAGGACTCGCACATGGCAACCATCGCCGCACCGATCGACGCTACGCAGACCGCCGAGTGGAAGGCCCTTGCCGACCACGCCGCCGACATGAAGGCGCATTTTAGCCTCAAGGAGGAGTTCGCCGCCGACGCCGACCGCGTCTCCAAGTTCTCCTTCGACATGGGCGACCTGCACTTCGACCTCTCGAAGAACCTCGTCAACGACCAGACCGTCAAGCTCCTGCTCGACCTCGCGCGTGCCGTCAAGCTCGAGGAGCGCCGCGACGCCATGTACGCCGGCGAGCACCTGAACACCACCGAGGACCGCGCCGTCCTCCACACCGCGCTTCGCCGCCCCGCCTCCGACAAGGGCAAGTTCATCGTCGACGGCCAGGACACCGTGGCCGACGTCCATGAGGTCCTCGACCGCATGTTCGCCTTCGCCGAGCGCGTCCGCTCCGGCGAGTGGAAGGGCGTCACCGGCAAGAAGATCGAGCACGTCGTCTCCATCGGCATCGGCGGCTCCGACCTCGGCCCGGTCATGGTCTACGAGGCCCTTCGCCCCTACGCCAACGCCGATATCGACTGCCGCTACATCTCGAACATCGACCCCAACGACGCGGCCGAGAAGCTCCGCGGCCTCGACCCCGAGACCACGCTCGTGATCGTCGTCTCCAAGACCTTCACCACGCTCGAGACCCTCACCAACGCCCGCGAGGTCAGGACTTGGCTGCTCGACACCCTCAAGGCCCAGGGCGCCATCGACGGCTCCGACGCCGCGAACGCCGAGGCCATCAAGAAGCACTTCGTCGCCGTCTCCACCGCGCTCGACAAGGTCGCCGACTTCGGCATCGACCCGTCCAACGCCTTCGGTTTCTGGAGCTGGGTCGGCGGCCGCTACTCCGTCGACTCCGCCGTGGGCCTCTCGCTCATCGTCGTCTACGGCCCCGAGGTCTTCCAGCAGTTCCTCCAGGGTTTCCATGACCTCGACATGTACTTCCAGCAGACGCCGCTCGAGGACAACGTCGTCGCGCTCATGGGCATGATCAACGTCTGGTACTCCAACTTCTTTGGCTTCGGCACCCACGCCGTGCTGCCCTACAATCAGTACCTGCACCGCTTCCCGGCCTACCTCCAGCAGCTGACCATGGAGTCCAACGGCAAGTCCACGCGCTGGGACGGCACCGACGTCGTCTCTAACACCGGCGAGGTCTTCTGGGGCGAGCCGGGCACCAACGGCCAGCACGCCTTCTACCAGCT
>QAKZ01000081.1 GCA_003150175.1 Coriobacteriia bacterium | reverse complement strand
GACCTCGCCGCGCTGGGGCTTCTCCTGCGCGCCGCTGGAGATGTAGAGGCCGGTAGCGGTCTTCTCCTCCTTGGGGGCGGGCTTGACGAGAACGCGATCGCCGAGAGGCTTCAGAGTCATGGTGTTTCCTCCTTTTGAGTGCGCCCGCGCGCCGCTTCGGGCCGGGCGCTTTGTCCAACGCTGTGAATAATACCCAGAGGGCGGGGGTTATACCACCTGAATTCAAAAAATCTCACAGGCGGCACTTAGATTATGTGACTGCTGGGAAGAAACCCGAGGTTGTGGGGCGCGCGGATTGGGCGGTTGCGGCGAAAAAAACGCCCCGCGGCGGGGCCGCGGAGCGCTTGGTTACCGATGTGGCGGGTTTGACGCGCAGCCGATGGGCCGGCCGCCGCAGGCTGCCGGCCGCCAGCCGCTAGTCGAGCACGTCGAGCTCGGACTGCCAGAGGGCGACGCAGGCGTCGGAGGGCATGCGCAGGTCGCCACGGGGACTGACGGCCGCCGAGCCGACCTTGGGGCCGTCGGGCAGGCAGCTGCGCTTGAACTGCTGGGCGAAGTAGCGGCGGTAGAAGACGCGCAGCCACTTGAGGATGGTCGCGTCGTCGTACTTCTTGCCCAGGGCGTAGCGCGCGAGGCGGTAGACCTTGCGCGGGGAGGTCCCGCGCCGCAGAACCTCGTACAGGAAGAAGTCGTGCAGCTCGTAGGGGCCGACGAGGTCCTCGGTCTTCTGGCTGATCTTTCCGTCGCCGGTGGCGGGCAGCAGCTCGGGCGAGACGGGCGTGTCGAGCACGTCGTAGAGAACCTCGGACTCCTCGGGGTTTCCGCAGGTGTCGGCCACGTAGCGGACGAGGTGGCGAACGAGGGTCTTGGGCACGCTGGCGTTGACGGCGTACATGCTCATGTGGTCGCCGTTGTAGGTGGCCCAGCCGAGCGCGAGCTCACTGAGGTCGCCCGTGCCGATGACCATGCCGCCCTCCTGGTTGGCGATGTCCATGAGGATCTGGGTGCGCTCGCGGGCCTGGGAGTTCTCGTAGGTCACGTCGTGGACGGACTCGTCGTGGCCGATGTCGGAGAAGTGCAGGCGCACGGCGTCACCGATGTTGACCTCGCGCAGGTCGGCGCCGAGCGACTCGGTGAGCTTCGTAGCGTTGTCGTGGGTGCGGTCGGTCGTGCCGAAGCCCGGCATGGTCACGCTGATGATGCCCGAGCGGTCGATGCCCAGCAAATCGAAGGCGCGCGCGGTCACGAGGAGCGCGAGCGTCGAGTCGAGCCCGCCGGAGATCCCGATGACGGCGTGGGTCGCGTGGGTGTGCTGCAGGCGCTTGGCCAGGCCGTGCGCCTGGATGTTGAAAACGTCCTCGCAGCGCTCGGCGCGGCGGGCGGCATCGGAGGGAACGAAGGGCTGGGGGTCGACGTAGCGCGTGAGGCGCGTCTCTTGCTCAGCGAGCGAGAAGCGCGAGACGTGGTAGGCGCGCTGGACGGGGCTCGCGACGACATCAAATGTCGACATGCGGCGGCGCTCGGCGGCGAGCAGGCGCACGTCGAGCTCCGTGACGGCGCGGCAGTCGCCGAAGGGCTTGGCCTCCGCGAGCACACGGCCATTCTCGGCTATGAGGTCGTGGCCGGAGAACACGACGTCCTGCGTCGACTCGCCGGCGCCCGCGCTCGCGTAGATATACCCGCAGATCAGGCGGGCGGACTGGCCGGACACGAGGCTGCGGCGGTAGTCGGCCTTTCCGACGACGGCGTTGCTCGCCGAGAGGTTCGCGATGACGGTCGCGCCCGCCTTCGCATGGGCGATCGAGGGCGGCTCGGGGACCCAGAGATCCTCGCAGAGCTCGACGGCGACGGAGAGCTCGGGCACTTCTTCGCAGGTGAAGAGCTGAGAGGTGCCGAAGGGCACGTCGAGGGCGCCCGCGATGTCGATGGGCACGACGTCCGTGGTCCCGCTGACGAAGTGGCGCCCCTCGTAGAACTCGTTGTAGGTGGGCAGGTAGCGCTTGGGGACGATGCCGAGGACCGTACCCGAGGCCACGGCGGCCGCGCAGTTGTAGAGCTTGGCGTTCACGCGGACGGGCAGGCCCACGAGCAGCAGCGCGTTGAGGTCGGCGGTCGCCTGCGCGAAGTCCGCGAGGCCCTGCTCGGCGGCGGCGAGGAGGTTGTCTTGCCAAAAAAGGTCCTCGCAGGTGTAGGCGGTAAGGCACAGCTCGGGCAGCACGACGAGCACCGCGCCGTCCTCGGTGCAGGCGCGGCGGGCGGCCGCCACGCACGACTCGACGTTGAACGCGACGTCGGCGACGCGCACCTCCGGCGTGACCGCCGCGACCTTAACGAACCCGTCCTGCATCTCTTACCTCCTCGATGACGAAAAGGGACAGTCCCTTTTCGTCATTTTGGGCGGGATGACGAAAAGGGACTGTCCCTTTTCGTCATCGGGCCCGGGCGATTGTGTTTTGGCCGATACCGGTCAGGCGGCTGATCTGCCTGGCCGAAAGACCGGCGTCTTTTAGGTCAAAGAGTAGCGCATCGCGGCTCTCCCGCCCCAGGGTTTTGACGTCCGTCGGGGCAATTTTCCCAAGGACCTGCCCCGCGACCTCGCGCGCCTGCGCCTCCGAGATGCGCGAACGCTGGGCGAACCGGTAGCCGCCGTCCTCCGCGGCGACGCTGAAGTCAAGAAACCCGTCGACGCCGCCGCACATGTCGAGGATGAGCGAGGTGTCCGCGACCGCGGAGACGCCGGACGCGTACTCATGGAAGCTGCTCCAACGATACTCGCTCGCAGGGCAAACCCCGGCCTTCGCGGGGTTGTTGTGGATGTAGCGGACCGCCTGGAGCAGATAGCCCTCATCCTCGATAGGCTGGCTCTTAAAGCGCTGCTGGAAGACATGCCCGATGTGGCCAGCACGGCTATTGAAGCGCAGGGCATAGCTCGTGATGGTCGCCTTCATGACCTCGCTCAGGCGATCGTCGTGGTCTTCCAGCAGCAGATGGACGTGGTTGGTCATGAGGCAATATGCGCGAACGAGCGCGCTGAGCTTCTCGCAGTTCTTCGACAGGTATGACAAGAACGCGAGGTAGTCCTCATCGCATTCGAACAAGTTCTGACCGCCGCTGCCCTTGGCGATCACGTGGTAGAACCCCGACTCGGCTTTCGCGCGCGCAATTCTCGGCATAAAAAACGCCTCCCCACCCCGTCGATATAGGTGAGGAGGAATATACCCGGCGACGGGCACCGGCTATCAAGGGAACTGAAATGACGAAAAGGGACTGTCCCTTTTCGTCATTAGTCGAGGTAGCGGGCGAGGAACTCGCGGGTGCGGGGATGCTCGGGGTTGGAGAACATCTTGTGCGGGTCGCCCTTCTCGGCGATGACGCCCTTGTCCATGAAGACGAGCTCGTCGGAGACGTTCTTCGCGAACTCCATCTCGTGGGTGACGACGACCATCGTCATGCCGTCGGACGCGAGGTCGCGCATGACGTTCAGGACCTCGCCGGAGATCTCGGGGTCGAGCGCGGAGGTCGGCTCGTCGAAGAGCATGAGGTCGGGCTGCATGCACAGGGCGCGCGCGATGGCGACGCGCTGCTTCTGGCCGCCCGAGAGGCGCGTGACGTCGGCCGTCACGAAGTCGGAGAGGCCGACCTCGGCGAGGTGCTTGCGGGCGACGTCCTCGGCCTCCGCCTTGGACATCTTTTTGAGCGTGACGGGCGCGAGGGTGCAGTTGTCCAGGACGTTCATGTTGTTGAACAGGTTGAAGCCCTGGAAAACCATGCCGATCTTCTCGCGCAGCTTGTTCACGTCGACGTGGTCGGCGGCGAGGTCGGCGCCGCGGAACCACACGTGGCCGGCGTCGGGGGTCTCGAGCAGGTTCAGGCAGCGCAGCAGGGTCGACTTGCCGGAGCCCGAGGCGCCGATGATGGTCACGACCTGGCCGGGCATGACCGAAAGGTCGATGTTGCGCAGGACCTCGAGGTCGCCGAAGGACTTGCGCAGGCCCTCGACGCGGATGACGGGCTCGGCGCCGGCGGTCGCGGCAGCGGTTGCGGCGGTGCCAGCGGCACCGGCCACGGGCGCGGCCTCGGCGGGAGCCTCGTAGGACTGGCCCGCGACAGCCGCGGCGATCTTCGCGTACTTCTCGTTAGCCATGGTTATGCCTCCGCCTTCTTTGCAACGGGCGCGTCGGACGTGCTGCCCACGGGCTCGGCCTTGACGTCGAGGCGGGCCGCGAGCTTGCCCAGAAGCCACGACGCGAACGCCGTCATGATCAGGTAGAACACGGCGATGACGAGGTAGGCGTTGAGCTGCTTGTAGTAGATGCCGGCAACGGTGCTCGCGGCGAACGCAAGGTCAAACACGCCGATGACCGAGAGAACCGACGAATCCTTGATGTTGATGACGAGCTCGTTGGAAAGGCCGGGGATCGCGTACTTGATGCCCTGCGGGAAAACGACCTTGAGCATGGCCTGCCACTGCGAGAGACCGAGCGAGCGCGCGGCCTCCATCTGGCCCTTGTCGACGGACTCGATGCCGCCGCGCAGGACCTCCATCATGTAGGCGGTCGAGTTGAGCGAGATGACCACGAGGCCGGCGATGAAGCGCGTCCAAAGTGCGTTGACCTCGGTGATCGAGAGGCCGAAGCCGCTCACGATGTTGAAGCCCAGGTAGTAGACGATGACGCCCTGGACGAGCATCGGGGTGCCGCGGACCACGGTGGAGTAGACCTTCGCGAAACCGACGCCGACCTTCTTGAGGAAGCGGACGGCGTCGTTGTCGGAGCGGTCGATCTCGAGAATGCGGACGGCGGCGAGGAGAAGCGCCAGGAAAAACGCGATGATCGTGCCGAAGACGGCCAGCTCGATGGTGGTGAGGGCGCCCGTGAGGTAGGTGTCCTTGCCCTGCTGGAACATATAGAGGATCTGGGTGAGCATGTCGTCCGGCATCGAGGTCGCCACGGCTGCGGCGGCCCAAGCGGAGGCGAAGCCCATGACGGCGCGGTCGACGAAGAGGATCGCCGTGCAGGCCCAGACCACGTAGCTCGCGACGCGCAGCGCGGTCGCGGCGGCGGGCTTGGCGAGCGGGGACTCCTGCGCGTAGGTCTTCCAGTGGGTGAGCTTGAGGACGAGCCCCACGGCCGAGACCACGAGCCAGGCCACAAGCAGGTAATACATGACGAGCTCGACCGTGAAGGCGTTAGCCAGGAAGCTCATCGCGGGACGGGGCGAGCTCGAGAGCAGCATGCCGACGAAGGCGACGGCCGACGTGCCCAGGAGCACGTACCGGTGGTCCTCCTTCACGAACTTCGCCAAGCGGGCGGTTGCAGATGCCATATGAATCCTTAGTTCCTTAGTCCGAATTGCCGAAAGGGCAGGGATGTGCTCCCTGCCCCGAGAAACGCTGATTTGATTGTGAGCCTACTCCGGCTGACGGTCCATGCAGTCCTGCCAGATGTTGAGGCGATCCTCCTGCGAGATGCCGCCGATGATCTCGTTGAGCTTGGCGAGCATGGCGTCCTGGCCCTTGGCGATGGCCGCGTTGTCCGGGTTGGAGGGGTCCGAGAAGCCCTGGCCGTCCTCGAGCTCGACCTTCATGAGGTCGGGGTAGCTGTTGAGGAGCTTGGGCAGGGACATCGACGAGAAGGTGATGGCGTCGCAGGTGCCGTTCTCGATGCCGTCGACGACCAGCGGCACGGTGGCGACCGGGGTCAGGTGGTTGACCTGGGGGATCTCGTCGATCAGGTCGTCGTAGAAGGTGTCCTTCTGGCCGAGGACGGTGGCGCCAGTGAAGTCGGAGAGCTTCGAGGCGCCGGCGTACTTGGAGTCCTTCTTGACCACGATGACGACCTCGTCGTCGATGTAGGAGTCGGTGAAGTCGGCGGACTGGGCGCGCTCGGGCGTCACGGACATGCCGGCGCAGATGATGTCGATCTGGCCGTTGGACAGGGCGTCGACGAGGGCGCCGAACTCCATCTTTACCGCGACGGCCTCCATGCCGAGGGCCTCGGCGATCTTCTTTGCGATCTGGACATCGTAGCCGTCGGCGTAGGCGCCCGAGACGTTCTCGATGGGGATGGTGGTGTCGGACTCCTTGGACTCCTGCCAGTTGTAGGGGGCGTAGGCGGCCTCCATGCCGACGCGCAGGGTCTTGCCGTCGCCGAGCTTGCCGGCGTCCTTGGAGCCGGAGGCGGAGGAATCGGCCTTGGCGTCCGACTTGGCGTCGGAGCTCTGTGCGGCGGGGCCGCAGCCGGTGAGGAACGTGGCGCCCGCGACGGTCAGCGTCGAGAGGCCGGATAGCTTGAGGAAATTACGGCGAGAAAGGTCAGTCATGTCGGTTCCTTCCGGTTTGGTGTGAGACCCCTTCCGTGCCGCGCAACCGGAGGGGACCCATTCCCCTCCCCCTTGCAACCTAATGCGAGAAAGTTACGCGCACGTTCGGAAGGATACGCCATCGCGGGGACCGCCGAGGGCGCCACGGGCGGGGGTAACCTTCAATTAACTGAGAAACCACGTTGTTTCGCGGGGCGGGCCGCCGATTGCCGAGCTACCGCGCGGCGCGGCGGCGCCAGAGCAGGTAGCTGTAGACGTACATCGCGACGCAGGGCAAAAGGACGACGGCAAGAAGGACCGCGACGGCGGCCTCCCTCGTAAGTGCCGGGCCGAGGAAGCCGAACGCCACGATCACGAGTCCCATGGCGACGAAGCAGACGCCGCCGAACCGCTGGGTACGGCGCCAGTTGTCCGGGTCGTCGAGCGCCCAGGGCGTCTTTACGCCGAAGGTGTAGTTCTGCTTGACGCGCGGCAGGTAGTTGCCGAGCCCGATGAAGAGGACGCCGATCAGGCAGCAGACGACGGTCCCCACCGAGCCGACCCCCGCGGCGGGAATCCAACCGAAGACCGTGGCCTCGGGCATCCACGTCATCACGCACATGAACAGGGTGAACCCGACGACGAAGGCGGGCCAGACCCCGCCCATGCGCTCGTAGGCCTGGCCTTTGGGATCGATGCGCGGCACGAACCAGAACAGGGCAAGAAGCGCTGCCGGCAGCGCGGCGAGGATGATGATCTCGGGCTTTGGAGCCCAGCCGTCCGCGGCGCCGCTAACGCCCCAGTGCATGGGGACGGTGTCGGGCAGGAACTGCTGCGCAAAGAGGTGTGCCGCGAGGTTGGCGAGGCACAGGGCGATGAGCGCCGCCCAGACGCCGCGGCGGATGGGCGAGGGCTTGGAGGCGGGGGTCATTGGTTCTCCTTAGATTGCGGGAGGGGCGAGGG
>QAKZ01000019.1 GCA_003150175.1 Coriobacteriia bacterium | reverse complement strand
GCATCATCTTCATCGACGAGATCGACGCGGTCGGCCGCCAGCGCGGCGCCGGCCTCGGCGGCGGGCACGACGAGCGCGAGCAGACCCTGAACCAGCTCCTCGTCGAGATGGACGGCTTCGAGGACTCCTCGGCCGTCATCCTCATCGCCGCCACCAACCGCCCCGACATCCTCGACCCGGCCCTGCTGCGCCCCGGCCGCTTCGACCGTCGCGTGACGGTCGACCGCCCCGACGTCCGCGGCCGCGAGAAGATCCTGCGCGTCCACGCGGAGAACAAGCCCTTCGCCGAGTCCGTCGACTTCGAGCGCCTGGCCAAGATCACCCCGGGCTTCACGGGCGCCGACCTGGCGAACCTCTGCAACGAGGCCGCGCTCCTGGCCGCGCGCCGTCGCCGCGCCTGCATCGGCCCCGACGAGGTCGAGGAGGCCATGGAGCGCGTGATGGCCGGCCCTGAGCGCAAGAGCCGCGTCATCACCGAGAAGGAGCGCAAGACCATCGCCTACCACGAGAGCGGCCACGCAATGGTGGGCCACGTGCTCGAGAACTCCGACCCCATCCACAAGATCTCGATCATCGCGCGCGGGCAGGCGCTCGGCTACACCATGCAGGTGCCCGAGGAGGACCACTTCCTCCAGACGCGCGAGGGCATGCTCGACCAGATCGCGGTACTGCTCGGCGGGCGCACGGCCGAGGAGATCTTCTGCGACGACATCACAACCGGCGCGAGCAACGACCTCGAGCGCGCGACCAAGCTGGCGCGCGAGATGGTCACCCGCTACGGCATGAGCGAGGAGCTCGGCACGCAGGTCTTCGGCGAGGCGCAGCACGAGGTCTTCCTCGGCCGCGACTACGCGCAGAAGAACGACTTCAGCGCTGAGACCGCCAAGCGCATCGACGACGAGATCGAGCGCATCATGCGCGAGGCGCACGACCGTGCCCGCGAGGTCCTGGCCGACCGCGTGGATCAGATGGACACCATGGCGCGCGTCCTGCTCGAGCGCGAGACCGTCGAGGGCCCCGCCGTCGACGCGCTCCTGAACGGCACGTGGGACGAGTACGAGGCCAGCGAGAAGAAATAACCTGCTCCGCAGACGGGCATCGGCTTGGGGACGGGCGCGGGATCGGCACGCGGTTGCGCGCTGATTTCGCGCCCGTCCTCCTATTGGCGCCAGAGTAAAATCGAGGCCACGACACCTTACTTATTTATGGGGGCAACCATGAGCATCAACGAGAAGAGCTACGCCTACGGCGCGCAGAAGTCGTCGATCCGCGAGATCGCGGCGTACGGCGCGCAGCGCAAGGCCGAGATTGGCGCCGAGAACGTCTACGACTTCAGCCTCGGCAACCCGTCCATCCCCGCGCCCGATGCCGTGCGCGCCTCCATCGAGCGCTCGCTCGAGCTGCCGCCCACGCAGCTCCATGGCTACACCCCGGCACCCGGCCTGCCCGTCGCTCGCGAGGCCGTGGCCGCGAGCCTGAACCGTCGCTTCGATACCTCCTACGCTGCCGGCGACGTCTACCTGACCTGCGGCGCCGCGGCGTCGTTGTCCATCACCTTCCACGCGACGGTGAACGCGGGCGACGAGGTCATCGTGATCGCGCCGTACTTCCCCGAGTACCGTGTGTGGATCGAGACCGCCGGCGCGACCTGCGTCGAGGTCATGGCCGATACCAAGACCTTCCAGATTGACGTCGATGCCGTTGCCGCCGCAATCACCGAGCGCACGAAGGCCGTCGTCATCAACTCGCCGAACAACCCCGTCGGCTCCGTTTACGCCGAGCAGAACCTCCGCGACCTCTCCGCTGCGCTCGCCGCTGCCGAGGAGCGCCTGGGCACGCAGATCTACCTCGTGGCCGACGAGCCCTACCGCGAGATCACCTACGGCGCCGAGGTGCCCTGGGTGCCCTCGATCTATGACCGCACCATCGTCTGCTACTCGTACTCCAAGAGCCTGAGCCTCCCCGGCGAGCGCATCGGCTGGGT
Source organism: Coriobacteriia bacterium (assembly GCA_003150175.1). Lineage (GTDB taxonomy): Bacteria > Actinomycetota > Coriobacteriia > Coriobacteriales > Atopobiaceae > Paratractidigestivibacter. The sequence continues at coordinate 20,596 of QAKZ01000019.1, read as the reverse complement.
GCTCGTGCCCAACACGAACCCTGATCACGACAAGCTTGTGCTCGCGGTCGCCGGCGCTGGCCGCAAGCTGGGCTTCGTTTGCGCCCCGGCCATTTTCCAGCGCGTGGTGATCGACTGCATCGACGAGCCTTCCGACGTGGAGGCCTACGCCGAGAACCGCCGCGCCCTCACCGAGGGGCTCTCGGCGCTCGGCTACGAGTTCATCGAGCCGCAGGGCGCCTTCTACCTGTGGGTCAAGGCGCTCGAGCCCGACGCCAACGCGTTCTTCGAGCGCGCGAAGTCGTTCGAGCTGTTGCCTGTGCCGTCCGACTCCTTCGGCTGCCCCGGTTGGGTCCGCGTCGGCTACTGCGTGAGCCGCGACACCATCGTCAACTCGATGCCCGCCTGGAAGAAGCTCGCCGAGTCGTACAAGTAAGCGCCAACAAGCCAAGATTGTCCGTCCAGCCTGCCGGTCCAGCCCGTCTGAGGTGGCGAGTGTTCTTCTTGCCAATTCAGGCAGGCTGAAATAGCGGGCGCGTGGTATAGTCCGTCTCGACAACTGCATATCGTCCAGGGGAGCTGGGACATACGGCCCGGCTGAGAGGAGCGACCCCAAGCCGCTCGACCCTTGAACCTGATGCGGGCAATTCCGACGAAGGGAGTGCGTATGACGCAGATCGATGCCGCACGTCGCGGCGAGATCACCCCACAAATCGCGCAAGTGGCCAAAGACGAGTTCCGCGACCCGGAGTTCGTCCGCGAGGGCGTGGCCGCCGGCCGTATCGCGATTCCGGCAAACATCAACCACCCGAACCTCCACGCCTGCGGCGTGGGCGAGGGCCTTCGCACGAAGGTCAACGTCAACCTTGGCATCTCGGGCGACATCCAGGATGCGCCCCAGGAGTGGGAGAAGGTCGCCATCGCCGAGAAGTTCGGCGCTGACGCCATCATGGACCTCTCCAACTCCGGCAAGACGCGCGTGTTCCGTCGCCAGCTCATCGAGAAGACCCCGCTGATGGTCGGCACCGTTCCCATGTACGACGCGATCGGCTATCTCGAGACCCCGCTCGTCAAGCTTACCGGCGACGACCTGCTGCGCGTCGTGAGGGCGCACGCCGAGGACGGCGTCGACTTCATGACGATCCACGCCGGCTTCAACCGCCGCGTGCTCGACACCTTCATGGAGACGGGCCGCCTTACCAACATCGTCTCGCGCGGCGGAAGCCTGCTGTTCGGCTGGATGATGACCACCGGCAAGGAGAACCCCTTCTACGAGCGCTTCGACGAGGTGCTCGAGATTTGCCACGAGTACGACGTGACCATCAGCCTGGGCGACGCCTGCCGCGGCGGCTCGACCTACGACGCCACGGACGCGTCCGAGGTGGCGGAGCTCGTCGAGCTGGGTAAGCTCACCAAGCGCGCCTGGGACGCCGGCGTCCAGGTGGTCGTCGAGGGCCCGGGCCACATGGCCTTGGACGAGGTCGCCGCAAACATGAAGCTCCAGAAGCGCCTGTGCCACAACGCCCCGTTCTACGTGCTCGGGCCCCTTGTGACGGACATCGCGCCTGGCTACGACCACATCACCGCCGCTATCGGCGGGGCTGCGGCGGCAAGCACCGGCGCCGACTGGCTCTGTTATGTGACGCCCGCCGAGCACCTGAGGCTCCCCGACGCCAACGACGTCCGCGAGGGCCTCGTGGCCACGCGCATCGCCGCCCACGCCGCCGACATTGCCAAGGGCGTCCCGCATGCCCGCGACATCGACAACAAGATGAGCGCCGCCCGCCGCCGTGTGGACTGGGACGGCATGTGGGAGTGCGCCCTCGATCCGGAGCGCGCGCAGGAGATCTTGGCCCAGGCGCCGCCCTCGGAGGACGGGACGTGCACGATGTGCGGAAAGATGTGCGCTGCGCGTACCGTCAACCGCATCATGGAGGGCCTGACCATCGACCTTGGAGAGGATGAGAAATAATGACCGAGTTTGATTTCGTGGGCGCCGCTCTCGACGAGGTTCGCGCCTCTTGCCCGCTTGTGCACTGCATCACCAACTACGTGACCGTCAACGACTGCGCCAACGCGCTTTTGGCCATCGGCGGAAGCCCCATCATGAGCGATGAGCCCGCCGACGCGGCCCAGATCACGCGTATCTGCGGCGGTCTCGACCTGAACATCGGCACCCTGAACAGCCGCTCCATCGAGGGCATGCATGCCGCCGGCAAGGTCGCCGGCGAGCTCGGCCACAAAATCTTGCTCGACCCCGTCGGCGCCGGCGCCTCAGACCTGCGCACGGATACCGCGAGCGCGCTTCTGGACGAGCTCCCGGTCACGCTCCTGCGCGGCAACATGAGCGAGATCAAGGCCGTTGCAGGCGCTGCCGCCGCTACGCGTGGCGTCGACGCGAACCCCGACGATGCCGTGACCGACGCGAACCTTACCGAGTCGGCAGCCTTCGCCCGCTCCCTTGCGGCAAAGGCCGGTTGCGTCGTGGCCGTCACCGGTGCGATCGACCTCGTCGCCGACGCCGACCGCGCGTATGCCGTGCGCAACGGCCTTCCCGTCATGGGAAAGGTCACGGGCACGGGCTGCATGCTCTCGGCCATCGCGCCGGCCTTCCTCGTGGCTCACGACGACGCGCTCGAGGCCGCCGTCGCCGCGGTTGCCGCCATGGGCCTTGCCGGTCAGATCGCCGGCGGCCGCATGGGCGAACTCGACGGCAACGGGAGCTTCCGCACGTATTTGCTCGACGCGCTCTACAACATGACGGGCGAGAAGCTCGCCGCCGGAGCCCTCGTGCAGAAGGTCGCGTAATGGTTGCCGCAAAGAAAGGCGTCCCCTGTGCCCGCGGCAAGTGGTCTGCCGAGGACATCCGCAGCTCGATGCTGCTCTACGCCGTGACTGACCGCGCCTGGCTGCGGGGCCGTAGCCTTGCCGACTGCGTGCGCGAGGCAATCGAGGGTGGTGTCACCTTCGTCCAGCTTCGCGAGAAGAACGCGGGCCATGACGAGGCGGCACTTCTTGCCCGGGAGCTCAAGGCGGTGTGCGCCGAGGCGGGCGTCCCGTTCGTGATCGACGACGACGTGGCGCTTGCGGCGGAGGTGGGAGCCGACGGCGTGCATGTGGGCCAGTCCGATATGGCCTGTGCGGAGGCCCGCCGCATCCTGGGCGAGCAGGCCATCGTGGGCGTAAGCGCCCAGACGGTGGACGAGGCGCTCGCAGCCCAGGCCGCCGGCGCGGATTACCTGGGCGTGGGCGCCCTGCACCCTACGCCGACCAAGCCCGATGCCGTCGACGTCACCATGGATGAGCTGCGACGCATTTGCGATGCGGTCTCTATTCCCGTCGTCGGGATCGGCGGTGTCGACGCGGCGAGCGCCCATGAGCTCGCGGGCTCCGGCGTGGCCGGGGGAGCGGTCGTCTCGGCGATCTTCGCTGCCGACGACTGCCGCCGCGCGTCGGCTGAGCTTGCGCACGAGCTTGCGAAGGTCGTCACGCGATGAGCGGCGCGGTCCCGTCTCGCCCGCGCCGCCCCAAGTCGGTCCTGAGCATTGCCGGTTCCGACTCCTCGGGCGGCGCGGGCATCCAGGCGGATATAAAGACCATCGAGGCGCTGGGCCTCTATGCCCAGACCGCCGTTACCGCCCTCACCGCGCAGAACACGATGGGGGTGGCTGCCGTCGCCGGCACAGAGCCGTCGATGGTCGCCGCGCAGATTGACGCCGTGTTCGCCGACATCGTGCCCGATGCCGTTAAGGTGGGGATGATCCCGTCCGGTGACGTCGCCCGCGCGGTCGTCGACCGGCTGCACGCGCATGGTGCCTGCAACATCGTCGTCGACCCGGTTATGGTGGCCACGAGCGGCGCTGTGCTCGCGGATGAGGGCGCCGTTTCCAAAGAACTCTTTGGCATGGCTGCCGTGGTGACGCCGAATATCCCTGAGGCGGAGGTGCTTTTGGGCCGTGTGGCTCGGCAGGAGTACCGGATTGCCTCGGAGGCTGACGCTGAGCATGCGGCAAAGGCGCTTGCCCGCCACTTTGGCTGCGCGTTTCTCGTCAAGGGCGGGCACGGTGCCCATGACGCAAACGACGTGCTCGCCACGCCCGAGGGTGACGTCTGTTGGCTTCGCGCCGGGCGCATCGACAACCCGAATACGCATGGCACCGGCTGCACGCTCTCGTCCGCGATCGCCTGCGGACTCGCCCAAGGGTTTGACGTGCCCTCTGCCGTCGAAGACGCAAAGAAGTACCTCGAAGGTTGCCTGCTGGCCCATCTCGACCTGGGCCGTGGTTCTGGGCCACTCGATCATATGTGGCGTTTTTTCTGACCGGAAGACCCGGCTCTTGCAAATTAGCTTCGGGTTGGGACCAATAAAGTCACCGGGGAGACGAATTGCGATCACGCGCGGTTCGTCTCCCTTTTCTTGTGGTTTTAGGAATCTTGTACCCCCGCTGACCGAATTCTTCCTCAATGTTGAGTTGTTGTCGCAACTACCTGCTATCCTCTGAGCTAAATGACGAGGTGCCCCTCCCATTTTCACTGGCAGACACACTATCTTTCAAAATATAAAACCAAGGGCAGTCCCGAGTTTTGCCATGAGTTGTAAAAATAGGGGGATACACGTTAAAATTCGCATATTGCTGTTTACCTAATTAAAGGGTAAAAAAGCACATATGGCATGTGCTGTTGCAAGAGAATGGGGGATGGATATGAGTCCGCATGAAGAAGGTGCGATACCTGACATAGCCCCTGTTGACGAATCTCTGCAAAATGTCGATGAGCCTTGCGCGGATTTCTCTCCGGAAAGATGGCCAAAGTGGATGGAGGCGGGCAGAAAGAAGGGCCCGAACCACCTCACCCCGACCCAGCGCCGGATTCTTGCGCTTATCGTCGAGCGACAGTCCGACAATGGCGCAGTGTCGCTTACCAAGCGCGAAATCGCTGAATACCTACATAAGAGCGAAAAAACCGTGGATCGCCTCGTTGCCGACCTGCGCCACAGGAAGCTTATCAACTCCGTTCCCCGGTTCACGAACGCGGGAGGTCAGGTCGCCAATGCGTATAAGCTGACCGCTGCTGTCCGAAAGAAGTACCCGGTTCTCTTTGAGTAGCCGCCGGCGGTTGCTGCGAGACCCCGCCGTGCGTCTCCGCGTCCTCCCCGCAAGTCGTGAAGCCTTCACGGCGCCTGCGCGCGGGGAAGAGAAGCATGCCGTATACGGGAGTTTGGCGAGAGCGAGCCCTACGGTCGCGGATTGGCGGGCGCGCCCCCGAGCAGAGTTGTGAGATTTCGCCTGCATATGGCCGTCAGGCGGTAGAGGTTGGCAACCTGACCGCCATCGTCGTTGTGCTCCGCCTTGGCGCGTACAAGGCCCTTAACGCGCAGAACGCGAAGACCGTTTTCAATCGTGGCGAAGGAATAGTCAAGCTGCTCGGCAAGCTCACGCTTGCTGATCGAAATGCCTTTGTCATCGTCAGAAGCGGCTATGTGCCGCAGGATTTGTTTTTGAGAAGGGCTTAACGAGAGGCGTGTATTCCTCCCGGTAGAATTACACATTCTAACTCCACTCCGAAGACTGTTTGACGCAGACGAATAAGTATTGGAGTTACAAGAAGGAAATTCAAAAGGAGGGGGTACATTCCACATTAATCAAGCTAGAGGGGTAAGAAATAAATGTGGAAATACTATGAATGCCAAAATATCTATAAATATAAATCGTAATTAGAAAAAATACCCCCGGGAGTAATTGTTGATACCCACACGGACATTCGAATTGAAATTCCTGGCCGAATGGAATCCGGCTTTCACCTCGAACTGGTTTATTTGTTCACGGCTATCCGACTACTCCTCTCAAATAATCAATTCGATGCTCCAGGAAAACCGAACCCTCAGTTCGTGCATCTGAGACATAAAACAATCAACCTTGAGGACACACTTTCAGCTCCTTTTGCAAAAGAACAAGCAATTACGACTCTAAAAGCGGCTCGACGTCTACGCGCGCCGTCGCTCGTCAAAAGGAGAGGAAATGAAGATGAACCGTACGAGCGCAGCCGCTGCCGTGATCGCTGCGGGCCTGGTCGCATCTCTGGGCGCCCTCGCTCCCGCGACGGTGAACGCCGACGAGCTGACCGCCACAGCTCCCGCCGCTACCCAGTCCGCCGATGCCGAGGATCCCGCCGCCGACGTTGCTGACGACGCTGCCGCCGATGCTGACGCCGCGCCCAGCGATGACGCTGTCGTCTCTGCAGTCTCCGCCGTTGCCCTGAGCGACGAGTCGGCCGCCGCTCCCGAGGCGAAGGCTCCCGTTGCCAATCCCGTGGCAAAGATTGGCGAGACCGGCTATGCGACTTTCGACGAGGCTGTTGCTGCCGCCAAGGATGGTGAGACCATCGTTTTGTGCAAGAAAGCCGAGACCGCCGGCCTTAACCTGAGCAAGAATCTCACCATCGACGGCAATGGCAACACGCTGGAGTTCAACGACAAGGGCATTGCCCTTTGGGGTAAGGCGCTGACGTTCAAGAACGTTAACGTGACTATGAACGGCATCGGCTCCACTCCGTATACCGACGAGTGGAAATGGATGTCTGTGTGCGCGAGCAAGGATGCCTCGCTCACGCTCGATGGCGCTACGCTTACCATGGACGGCACCGATACCGCCAGCAACGTGCATGCCATCTACTTCTGCAGCAACAACAAGCTGAACATTACGAATGGCTCGAACCTCACGATTAAAAACTACAAGCAGGACGCCCTCGAATGGGACGGTGGTGACGGTGGCTACAACGTGAACATCACGGGAGGCTCTACCTACACCTCCGACCACAACCGTTCTGGCTTCACGGGCACTTTCTACGCCACGATTGACGGCTCTTATGTCAACGTCGTGAACTCCACCGGTAACGGCTCGAACGGCTCGCATTTCAATATCAAGAACGATTCCGTGGTTGACTTCTCGGGCAACGGCTCTCATGGCCTTTCTGCAGGTAACCTCACCATCGATAGCTCTACGGTTACGGCCAGCAACAACGGTCTCACGGGAATCATCTTCACCGGCAAGGGCGAGTTCAAGAGCGCGAACGTTCAGATCTCCGGCACCAAGGGCACGAGCTACTGGAATGCCGGCATGCGCTTGATGAAGGCCAACGCGACGCTCGATGTCGATTCAGCCTCCAGTATTTCCATCACGGGCAACAAGGTCACGGGTCTCTTCCTTGACAGCGGTGCCCAGGCGACGTTTGCCGAAGGTTCCAGCCTTATGGTTACCGGCAACGATGCATCTCAGGAGAATTGCGCATCAAAGCGGGACCTCGCCCAGATGGGCGGCGGCGTTGTTGTCCGTTCGGGCGCTAGCCTTACGCTTCCCGATTCCGCCGTGATCGAAAACAACAACGCTGCTCTTGCCGGCGACGACGTTTATGTCGAGAAGAGTGGCAAAATCACCATCGGCAATACCCACAAGGATATTCTTGCCGGCTTTGGAGGCTGCAGCCACACGATTGACGGCTGGTACGTTGACGGGAAGGACTCTCGCTGGTCCGCTCACGGCGAAACCAAGTACGTTGAGGCGGCCCAGCCTAGGACGTACGAGGGCGAGGTTGCCTTCAAGGCGGCACACGGTCTTGTGAGCGTCGACTACAAGTACGTCGGCGACGCTCCCGAGGGTGCCAAGGTCCCCGACGCCGATACTGAGCTCGAGCTTTACGCTCCCTACACTGCCAAGGTCCAGAAGGGCATCGATGGCTACACCTTCGCTGGCTGGTTCACCGACGATGCCTGCACCACCCAGTGGGTCGACGGCACGCCCCTGACCGGCTCCATGACGCTCTACGGCAAGTGGACCAAGAATCCCGGGACTCCTGCGACTCCGTCCGAGGAGGTCAAGAAGGACACCCCGTCTGACACAACGAACAAGCCCGCAAAGAAACAGGTAAAGAAGAGCGTCCCGCAGACGGGCGACGAGAGCTTCGCGGCTGCGCCGGCACTTCTTGCCGGGGGAGCCGCCGCGATCGCCCTAGGCGTGAAGGCACGTCGCCGTGAGAAATAATGCGCAGCCGTAGGCCGTAGCTAGACCATAAATAAGGGCCAGGCTCGAGTTGGTGTTTCGAGCCTGGCTCTTATTGCTATGCATCGCGGCTATGCGTTGTGCTTGCGGACCGCGTCGAACTCGAACGTGTTGAGGAAGCGCTGCGCGCGCTCCGTGGACGGGTGCGCAAAGAAGCGCTCGGGGATGTCCTGCTCCACGATCCCGCCGCCGTCGAAGAAGAGCACGCGGTCGGCGACGGCGCGCGCGAACTGCATCTCGTGGGTGACGATGAGCATCGTCTTTCCTTCGCGGGCCAGGTCGAGAATGACGTCGAGGACCTCGCGCACCATCTCGGGGTCGAGCGCCGCGGTCACCTCGTCGAGCAGCAGGATCTCGGGCTCCATGGCGAGCGCGCGGGCGATGGCCACACGCTGCTTCTGGCCACCGGAGAGCTGCCGGGGATAGCTGTCCGCCTTTTCGGCGAGGCCGACGCGCTCGAGCAGCGCCCGCGCCTGCGCCTCGGCCGTTTCCCGCGCCAACCCGCGGGCCTTCATGGGGGCGAGCGTGATATTGCCGAGCACGGTCATGTGGGGAAAGAGGTCGTAGCTCTGGAACACCATGCCGACCTTTTGCCGCAGCTCAACGAGGTCCCGCTCGCTGCCGTCGACGGATTTGCCTGCCACGGACACCTTTCCGCCCTGGATGGGCTCGAGTGCGTTCAGGCAGCGTAGGAAGGTCGATTTCCCGCAGCCCGAGGGGCCGATGATCACGATGACCTCTCCGCGCTCGACCTCAAGCGAGACGTCGTTGAGGACAACGTGGTCGCCATACGCCTTGTGAAGGTGCTCGACCTGGAGCAGAACGTCCTTCTTGTTGCTCATATTCGGTCCCCTAATTCCATTTCTTTGACAGGTGGTTCGCGAGCAGGCTGATGGGCCAGCACACGGCGAAGTACAGCAGCATGATGGTGCCGTAGACGCCGAAGACGGCGTTCGGCGAGGTCATGCGGTTGGCCTCGATGATCTGCTGGCCGGCCTTCATCATCTCGATGATGCCGATCATGAGCAGAGCGACGTGGTTTTGACCATGCGCGTTATGAGGTTGATCGCGGCGGGCACGAGGCGCCGGATGGCCTGCGGGATGATGACGTGGCGATACGACTGCGCGCGGGTGAGCCCGAGGGCGGCGGCGCTCTCGTACTGGTGGCGCGGGGTGCTCGCAAGGGCGCCGCGGACGAGGTCGCCCATCTCGCCGGTGCCCCAGAAGGTGAAGACGATGATGGCGGAGAACTCGGCGGTGAGGTTGACTCCGAGCACGCGCGTGGCCCCGAAGAACACGATGTACAGAAGGGCGAGCTGCGGCATGATGCGGACAATCTCGAGGTAGAGGCGGCTGACGGCGCGCGCCACCGTGTTTTGCCACATCATAAAGATGCCCACGAGCACGCCCAGCACGAGCGAGAGCGCCACGCTGATGCCGCTGATCTGCACGGCGATCCACAGTCCCTGCAGCAGGCGCAGCAGGTTGGTTCCCTTAAACAGGACGTCAATCCCCAAAGCTTGCATAGCGCAGCCTCCTCTCGATGACGCTGCCGACGATGCTTACGGGCAGGAGGATGGCCAGGTAAAAGAAGACAAGCATAAGCAGGCACTCGGTCGTGCGGTAGTAGAGGCCCATGAGGTTCTTGGTCACGAACATGAGGTCCATGAGGCTGATGGCCGAGAACACGCTGGTTTCTTTGAGCAGGAAGATCACGTTGGCGACGAAGCTCGGGAAGGCGAGGGTTACTGTCTGCGGGAGGATGACGTATCGGGCGGCCTGCAGGCTGGTAAGGCCAAGCGCGAGGGAACTCTTGCGTTGGATAGTTTCGACCGACTCGAAGCCCGAGCGGAACGACTCGGCCATGTAGGCGCCGCCGTGGAGCGCCAGCCCGAGCGCTCCACAAAGCTGCGGCGTTATGGAGAGGCCGAAGCGGGGAAGGCCGAGGTAGAAGAAGAACAGCTGGATGAGCAGCGGCGTATCGCGAAAGAGCTCCACGTAAGCGCGGCAGAGCTGCCGGGCTACGGGTATGCGGAAGTGAATCACGAACGCGGCCGTGAGACCGATGACGACCGACCCGGCGATGCCCGCCCAGCCGATGCCCACCGTGAGCAACGCCGCGTCTTTGTACAGCGGAAGGTACTCCGCCATTGCCGGCAAGTCCAAAACAAACCCCCTCATTTGTGTGAGGGCGACTATAAACCTATCTTACGGCTAGGAATTAAGGATTGTCGGCTTCGTAACACGGGCGACAAGCGGAAGGCATGTCGCGAAGTCGCAAAAATAAACGACTTAATGTGGAGTCGGGGAGTATCGCAGGTCGATTTCCTTGAAAAGTAGCCTCAAAACAACCCTGATACCCGACGATTCCAAATTAAGTCGTTTATTTTTGCGACTTCATTTACGCGGCCGGCATTTTGAGCACGCTCGCGTAGTCGCGAAGATGCAACGTATTTTGCGATAACTCATTATCGAAAAGCCTGAATTCCATATATTCGCAGGTAGACGCAGTGTTTTCCGAAAGACCTCATTTCGTAACACTAATTCCTATTGTTCCGCTAGGAATTAGGTGCTCTACTCATCCACGCCATTGCAAAGCGCCGCGCGACCAAAGCGTCGCGGCAAAACCACAAGGAGAGAACATCATGGCAACCAGCATTTCCCGTAGGCACTTCCTCACGACCGCCGCGACCACCGTCGCGCTTCTGGGCTCCATCGTCCTCGGCGGATGCAGCATCAGCGCCACTACCGACAGCGGCAACTCCGGCTCCGATTCCGGCGCTTCCAACCAGTCTGGCTTCCGCTCCCTCGACGACATCAAGAACTCCGGCAAGATCGTCATCGGCGTCTTTTCGGACAAGAGCCCCTTCGGCTTCGTCGACGAGAACGGCGAGTACCAGGGCTATGACGTCGAACTCGCCCGCCAGATCGGCACCGACCTGGGCGTCGACGTGGAGTTCGTCTCGACCGAGGCGGCCAACCGCGTCGAGTACCTCGAGACCAACAAGGTCGACCTCATCCTCGCCAACTTCACCGTGACCGACGAGCGCGCCGAGAAGGTCGACTTCGCCGAGCCCTACATGAACGTCGCCCTCGGTGTCGTCTCGCACAAGGACAACGTCGTGACCGACCTCTCGCAGGTGGGCGACCGTACCGTCATCGTAATCTCGGGCACCACGGCCGAGACCTATCTGACCAAGCACAACCCCGACCTCAAGCTCGAGAAGTACGACACCTACGCCGCCGCGAAGACCGCGTTCGAGAACAACAAGGACGCCGTCTGGGCCAACGACAACACCGAGGTCATCGCCTTCGCCAAGGCCTCCGGCAGCGACGAGTACGTCGTGGGCATCGACGAGCTCGGCGACAAGGACACCATCGCCCCGGCCGTCGCCAAGGGCAACTCTGAGCTGCTCGACTGGGTCAACAACGAGCTCAACGACCTCGGCGCAAAGAAGTTCTTCCACTCCGACTACGAGAAGACGCTGAAGGACACCTACGGTTCCGACTACGAGGACACCCTCGTCGTGGAGCCCTCCGCGAAGTAGCGCTTCTGGCCGACGGCGACTTGTGGACGGGCACGGGCTTTCCGGGAAAACGCGCCGGAAGGTTCGTGCCCGTCCTTCGTTGTCGCCTGACCTACAATGGTGGCCGATAAACGCCAGCTTGGAGGCCTACCCATGATTCGCATCGCCTGCGATGTGCACACGCACACGCTCTTCTCGCGCCACGCCTACTCGACCGTGGAGGAGGACGTGCGCGCCGCGGCCGCCCAGAACCTCGAGCTCTTGGGCATCACGGACCATTTCTCGTGCATGCTCTTCAACGAGCAGACTCTGAAGAACTTCCAGTTCTTCATCAACACGACCGTCTGGCCGCGCGAGTGGATGGGCGTGCGCCTCCTGCACGGCTGCGAGGCCGACATCGTCGACACCGAGGGCCACCTCTTTGGCTGGGACATCCCGGTGCACGAGAACATCACCGAGGAGCCGCGCCGCGAGTCCACCCTTAAGGAGAAGTGCTTCGACTCCTGCGACTACGTGATCGCGAGCATCCACCGCTCCGACTTCTGCGACGAGGCCACGCGCGCGCAGAACACCCAGATGTACATCAACGTCCTGCAGGACCCGAAGGTGCTCATCCTCGGGCACGTGGGCCGCTCGGGCGTCGACTTCGAGCTCGACCCGGTGCTCGAGGCCGCCCGCGACCTCGGCAAGCTCATCGAGATCAACGAGACGAGCATCTCGAAGCCCTCGAACATCCGCAAGTCGCTGCGCCGCTGCGAGGACGTCGCGCGCCGCTGCGCGGAGCTCGGCTGCATGGTCAGCTTCGGCTCGGACGCGCACATCGCGCCCTCCATCGGCGTCTACCCGAAGACCAAGGAGCTCCTCGAGTCCATCGACTTCCCGGCGGAGCTCGTCGCCTGCTCCAGTGCCCAGAAGTTCCTCTCGCTCCTGTCGAGGTAGAGGACCGCGCCCCGGCCCCGGCCCAGGCCGCGAGCCGCCCCGAGGCCGCCCCGGGCCGCTGCTACAGGTCGATGACGAGCTCGACAGGGCAGTGGTCGCTGCCGAAGACCTCGTCGTGGATGCTCGTATCGACCACGCGGTCGGCGACGTCGTCGCTCACCAGGAAGTAGTCGATGCGCCAGCCGGCGTTGTTCTTCCTCGCGTTGAAGCGGTAGCTCCACCAGCTGTAGGCGCCCGTGGCGTCGGGGTGCTGCGCGCGGAACGTGTCGGTGAAGCCGGCGTCCAGAAGCGTCCCGAAGCTCGCGCGCTCCTCGTCCGAGAACCCGGCGTTGCCGCGGTTCGACTTCGGGTTCTTGAGGTCGATCTCCTCGTGTGCGACGTTGAAGTCGCCGCAGGTCACCACAGGTTTCTGGGCGGCGAGGCCCACGAGGAACTCGCGGTAGGCGCCGTCCCACTCGAGCCGCTCGTCCAGCCGCGCGAGCTCGTTTTTGGCGTTGGGCGTGTAGACGTCGACGAACCAGAACCCGGGGAACTCGAGCGCGCAGACGCGCCCCTCGTCGTCGGCGCACGCACATCCGATCTGCCGCACGACCTGCAGCGGCTCCTCGCGGCTGAACACGGCCGTCCCGGAATACCCCTTGCGATCGGCGAAGCTCCAGGTCTGCGTGTACCCCGGCAGGTCGAGCTCGAGCTGGCCCGCCTGCAGCTTGGTCTCCTGCACTGCGAACACGTCGGCGTCGAGCGCGGCAAAGACATCCGCGAAGCTCGGGTCCTTCTTTACGACGGCGCGCAGGCCGTTGACGTTCCAAGAAACGAATCTCTTTTGCATCCGAGTCCCCAATCCACGCCGGGCGAGCTAGCCGATGGTGATGTAGCCGTCCCAGCCGTTGGGGCCGTGCGGGCCGGCGTCGCGGTCGCCAAAGACGAACTCGCGCACGCGCGGCAGGTCGCGCACCGCCTGCTGCCAGCCCATCTGGTAAGAAGCCTCGAGTTTGGCGGGGCTCACCGTCGTGCTGCTCACCGGCATGTGGTCGGGGTAGATGATCAGGCAGCGCCCTTCGGCGGCGAGCCCCTCCACGCGGTCGAGCTCGGCGTTGTAGCGCTCCCAGCGCGTGAGCAACGCCTGGCGCAGGTAGGGGTAGTCGGCCGCGGCGCGCTTGATCACCGCGACCTCCGCGGGCGCGGGCTCGGTCTTGCGGTAGCCCTTCTCGCGCGTGGCCAAAAAGACGAACTTCTCGTACCCGGCGGCCTCCGCCATGCACACGCCGATGCCCGCGCCCTGCCCGAGCCCGCCGTCGTAGAGGACGTGCCCGTCGATGGGCTTGGGCCGCATCATGCCCGGCAGCGTCGAGCTCGCGCGCACGAAGTCGATGAGGCCCATGAGCTCGGTCGCGTCGTCGCGGCCGAACCGCACCGTGCGGCCAGTGTCGCGGTTGAAGGCCTGCAGGCCGAAGCCGGCGGGGTTCGCGCGGAAGGTCTCCCAATCGAAGGGGAAGGTCCCGTTGACGACGGCGCCCTCGTAGATGGCGTCGGCGTCGAAGTAGCCGGTGCCGTGGGCGATCGACGGCAGGCCGACGTGGCCGCTCACCCAGTCGGTCGAGGCGAAGGCGTCCCTCGTGCGCTTCTGGTCGCGGCTCAGGTAGTCGACGGTGTTGCTCGCGCCGGCGCTTACGCCGCACACGTAGTCGAAGTAGATTCCGTTGGCGAGGAGCACGTTCGCCATCGCCGCGGTGTAGCCCGCCCGGTAGCCGCCGCCCTCGAACACGAGGGCGCAGTCGGTCACGTTGCTTTCGAGCTTCTTTGCGGCGTTCTCCACGGCGCATGCCACCTTTCGAATCAGAGTCAACAAACAGTATGTACCCAAACCCTCCGCGCGCACGACCTATACTTCCTCAGATGTAGGCACGAGCGCGAGGAGGAGCGCATGACACATGCGATCACGGACCCGGCGAAGGCCGCGTCCCAGCTCAAGGCAAATATCGATGGTGCGCAGAAGGTGGTCTTCTTTGGCGGGGCGGGGGTCTCGACCGCCAGCGGCATCCCCGACTTCCGTAGCGAGGACGGCCTGTACCACCAACACTTCAAGTACCCTCCCGAGACCATGCTCGGCCATCAGTTCTTCTGCGAGCACACGGCGGAGTTCTACGAGTTCTACCGCGAGCGCATGATCGCGCTCGACGCCAAGCCCAACCAGGCGCACCGCAAGCTCGCCGAGCTCGAGGCGGCCGGCAAGCTCACCGCCGTCGTCACGCAGAACATCGACGGCCTGCACCAGGCGGCGGGCTCGCGCAACGTATTCGAGCTGCACGGGTCGGTGCATCGCAACGTCTGCCGCCGCTGCGGCGCCGTCTACTCGGCCGAGTGGATCTTGGACCGTTCGCACGACGACGCCGAGGGCGTGCCGCACTGCCCCGAGTGTGGCGGGCTCATCAAGCCCGACGTCGTGCTCTACGGCGAAAGCCTCGACAACGACGTGGTCGAGGGCGCCATCGAGGCCATCGCCGACGCCGACTTGCTGATCATCGGCGGGACATCGCTCGTGGTGTACCCGGCCGCGGGGCTCGTGCAGTACTTCCGCGGCGATCACATCGCCATCGTGAACAAGCAGCCCACGCCGCAGGACCGCGCCGCCGACCTCGTGTGCGCCTGCGACATCGCCCGGGCGTTCGACTTCTGAGGACGTTGCCCGCGGCCCGCCGGCGCCGCGCCCCCCAGCGGGTACAATTGGCTTGTTTGACCCGACCCACAACCCGATTCGATGCAAAGAGGAGCGCCCATGCTCAGGGAGAACCGCGCCGTCTGGCGCTGCGGAAAACACGAGATCAGCCTCGCGCGCCCGCGCATCATGGGCGTCCTCAACGTGACGCCGGACTCGTTCTCGGACGGCGGCGAGAACCTCGACGCGGAGGCCGCCATCGCGCACGGCCTGCAGATGCTTGACGAGGGCGCCGACATCATCGACGTGGGCGGCGAGTCCACGCGCCCCGGTCACCGCCCCGTCGCCAGCGAGGAGGAGGCCCGCCGCATCGTCCCCGTGGTCCGCGCGCTCGTGGCCGAGGGGGCCGTCGTCTCGGTCGATACGCGCCACGCCGACGTCGCCAGGATCTGCGCGCGCCTGGGCGCCGCGATCATCAACGACGTGACCGGCTTCACCGACCCGAAGATGGTCGAGGTCGCCGCCGAGACCGAGTGCGGCTGCATCGTCATGCACTGGAACAAGGCCGGTCTTGGCACGCGTCCGGCGACGACGCGCAAGGAGGTCCAGCTCGACGACTCGCGCCCTGCCCGCTCGACGGCGGCGCTCGCCATGGGCGGCGGCGTTTCTCAGCACCGCTTCACCCTGCCCGACCAGGCGGCGATCATGCGCCAGATCATGGGCTTCCTCGGCGACCAGGCCCGCGTGCTCATGCGGGCGGGCGTCTCGCGCGACCGGATCTGCATCGACCCGGGCCCGGGCTTCGACAAGTTCGCCGACGAGGACGTGGTTATCCAGCGCGCCACGCGCTCGATGGTCTCGATGGGCTACCCGCTGTGCACTGCCGTGAGCCGCAAGCGCTTCGTCGGCGCCGTCTCGGGCGTGGATACGGCGGCGGACCGCGACGCCGCTACACAGGGCATCTGCATCGCGGGGGTCGCCAACGGCGCGCGCATCCTGCGCGTCCACGACGTCGCCGGCTGCGCGCAGGCCGTCAACGCGTACTGGGCCGTCACCGAGAAGGACCCGCGCCAAGGCTTCGTGAGCCTGGGCTCCAACGTGGGCGATCGCGTGGCCAACCTCACGCGCGCCGTGCAGCTCATCGACCAGATCCCGCTGACCTGCGTGGCGAACGTGAGCCATGCCTATGAGACCGAGCCGGCCTATGGCATCGCCACGCCGGTGGCCAACTGCGTGGCCGAGATCCGCACCGAGCTCCACCCCCTCGTGCTCATGGGGCACCTGCTCAAGGTCGAGGAGCAGCTCGGCCGCAAGCACGACGTCGAGCGCGACCCAAAGAAGCCCGGCCATGCCGCGCGCATCATCGACTGCGACCTCGTGTGGGTCGAGGGGGAGGCGCACCAGGGCCGCAAGCTCACCTTGCCGCACCCGCGCCTGGGCGAGCGCGATTACGTGATCGTGCCGATGGAGGACCTGATGCACAACCCGGTGCGCTTCCTGCAGCACGGCGGCGTCGAGGTCGCCCCGCGCGAGGAGCGCGTGGGCGCCGTGACCTCCGACCTGGGGGAGATCTCATGGGTGTAGCTGCGATTCTGCGGCCGAAGGTGCCGATGGGCTTCATCGACGGCGTTCCCTTCGTGGCTGCGCTCGGCGCCGCGGAGGCCATGGGCGCGCATGTCGCGTGGCCGCACGACGTCGTCGGCGACGCGGGGGCGCCGCTGGCGCACGTGGCCACGCGCGCGGGCTACGACGACGAGGGCGTCTATGTCTCCTGCGAGCTCGAGGGTGATGCCGCCGACGACGCCGCGATGGACGCGGCAGCCGCGCGGGTGGACGCCTGGGCCGAGGCCGTCGCCGCCGGCAGCAAGGCCGGGCCTCTTGCCGCGGTGCTCGAGGACTACTTCGACGCTTGCCTGCTTATGAACAAGCCCGTCGAGGTCGTGCGCCGCGACGGGACCATCGCCTGCAAGGGCCGCCTTGCGGGCATCGACATCTGGGGCCGCGTCACCGTCAAGCTCCTCGACGGCCGCGAGGTCGAGATCGCCCCCGGTCAGGCCTCGGTCCGCGCGCTCTAGCCTGCGATTCTGTAGGCGTTGCACGTGAATCCGGCAGCGTCGGTAATCCCGCACCAAAATCCGGGAGTGTCGGTAATCCTGCACGGGAATTCAGGGGTGTCGGCACCGACGCTCCCGGATTCCCGCGCACGCATTACCGACGGTCCGGAAAACCCGTGCGGGATTACCGACGGTCCCGGGTTCCGGTGACTGTGCCTTCCGTGCAGGATTACCGACGCTGCCGGATTCCCGTGAGCCCGTGCTTCGTTCGACGCCGCCGTCGACAGGGAAGAAAGAAGCCCGTATCGCCCTAAAGCCCACGCGCCTTGCGGGCGATACCTCCACCTGCGCGAAGGACGGGCTTCTTTCTTCTTACTTTGTCTGGCGCAGCCAGATCTCGCGGATGCCGCGCAGGGTGAGGTCGGGGTCGATCGCGTCAAAGAGGTTCGTCGCGGCGCTCACGGTCCGCGCGAGCCCGCCGGTGCCCACCACGGTCGCGTCGGGGCAGCCGATCTCGGCCTTGATGCGCGCGACGAGGCCCTCGGCCTGTGCCGCCGCGCCAATGACGAGGCCGGACTGCATGGCGGTCTCGGTCGTGTCGCCGAGCGCGCGGGCCGGGGCGACCACGGGGATGCTCGCGAGCTTGGCCGCCTTCGAGAACAGCGCGCTCGCGCTCAGCATGAGGCCGGGGCTGATGGCGCCGCCGCGGTAGGCGCCGCGCTCGTCGACGACGTCGATGTTCGTCGCGGTGCCGAAGTCGACCACGATCACGGGCGCGCCGTAGGCCTGAATGGCGGCGACGGCGTTGGCGATGCGGTCGGCGCCGACGGCGGCAGGGTTGGGCATGTCCACGGGCATCCCGTAGTCGGAGGCGGCGCTGACCACCAATGGCTCACAGCCGAGCTGCTCGCGAAGGCAGACCAGCCAGGCGCGCTGGAGCGCGGGGACCACGCTCGCCACGGCGGCGTCGGTCACGTCGCCGAGCTCGAATCCGTCCTTGGCGAAATAGCCGTAGAGCCGCGCGTGCAGCATGTCCGAGGTGTCGGTCGCGGCGGTGGCCATGCGCCAGCCGTGTGCCAGGGTCCCGTCCTCGTTGAAGAGGCCGAGCGTTGACTGGGTGTTGCCCACATCGATGGCGAGGAACATCTGGGGACCTTTCGACGGGCCGGAAGTGCGGGCCCCGCCGCGCGGCGACCCTCGTTACCCGCCAACTGTAACGCAAATCTCCATAGAACGTTCGAACAGCTCGGCGAGAGTTCTGTTAAACTCGAAAAGCTTGACCGTCCTGGCCACAACCAGGACAAAACCCCTGCCCTGGTCGGAACCAGGGCCGACGAACAGGAGTCCTGCTATGAAGCAAGGTATTCACCCGAATTACGTGGAGTGCACCGTTCGCTGCACCTGCGGCAACACGTGGAAGACGCGTGCGACCAAGCCCGAGATGACCATCGACCTCTGCGACAAGTGCCACCCGTTCTACACCGGCCAGCAGAAGCTCGTCGACACCGGCGGCCGCGTCCAGCGCTTCGCCGACAAGTTCGGTGGCGCCGCCGCTGCCCAGCTCAAGAAGGCTCAGGAGGCCAAGGCCGCCAAGGCCGCCAAGGCCGCTGAGGCCGAGGCCGCCCGCAAGGCCGCCGCTGAGGCCAAGGCTGCCGCCAAGGCCGCTCGTGCCGCTGAGTACGAGAAGAAGGCCGCCGCTGAGGCCGCCAAGGCTGCCGCCGAGGCTCCCGCCGCTGAGGCCGAGGCTGCCGACGCTCCCGCCGAGACCGAGGCCGCTGCCGAGTAGCGCATCGCTTCATGGCAACGCGAAGGGTCCCGAGCGTCATGCTCGGGGCCCTTTTTGTGCGCCGGTAACGGTCATTGGGGCCGCCGGTCGTGCCACCCGTCGACGACGGGCCTCTTTCTATTTCCTTCTGAGCAGGTAGGTGTCGGTGTACATCGCGGTTTCGGAGTAGGGGATAAAGAGGAACGAAGACGTGCGGGTGTGGCTCGTCGTGACCTTGGCGACCGCGGCCGTCGCGTCGCCGCCGGGGCCGAAGTCGAGCTCGACGTCGACCTTGCCGCCCGCTTGGTCGGGGAGCGTCCCGGTGAACGAGAGGCCCTTCTCGGCGGTGTCGCCGGCGTAGCCCGCGGTGAGCGCGACCCCGTGCAGCGCCTCGTCGCCGTCGGCGGACTTCGAGTCGCGGGACGGCTGCGCATGGAAGTGCGCGAGCACATCGATGCTTCCGGTGAGCTGCGAGCCCGAGCCGTCGACCGCTCCCTTGCCCTCCTGCGCGGCGATGGTGAGCACAAGCGGCGCCTCGGCCGCGGCCAGGCACTTGCCGCCGTCCGTTTCTTGCGTCTGGAACGTGCCCTCCCACGTGCCGATGAGCGGCGAGAAGTCGCGCGCCTTGGCATCGGCGGGCACCTTGGTGTCGGTGATCTCCCACAGGCCGTTGACCGAGCGGAACGAGAAGGTCGCCTCTATGTCGCAGGAGCGCTTGTCGAAGGCGCCGTCCTTCTCGGCGTGTAGGCGCACGACGTCGGTCTTCGCGTCGGCGTCGAAGTCGGAAGATGCGACCTCGAGCTTCCCGTCGGCGTAGATCCCCGCGAGGCTGAGCTCGCCGATGCCGCCGCCTGCGTTCGTGTCCGCGCCTGCTGAGTCTGTGCCGGAGCCGCTTGCGGAGCCTGCGCCCGAAGTGTCGTGCATCCCCTGCTCGGCGCGCTCGAGCAAGTCGGAGATGTTTGCCTTGACCTGCGCTTCGTTTACTCCGGCAAGCGGCTCGTACGAGACGGACGCGTCTTCTTCCTGGCCGATGGCCGTCCAGTTGCCGGCCACCTTGGCGAAGCCGAGCGTCGCCTCCTTGGTCGCGCGGACCGAGTCGTTCTCGTAGGTGGCCTCGACCGTCGCCGTTGCGTAGGCGGAGGCCCCGAACTGCGCGTTCGCGGGGTCGGAAGCCGCGCCTGCGCGTTTCGCGGACTTGACCTTCACGTCCTTGAGCGCGAGCTCGTCGGGGTCTCCCCATTTACCTCCGTTATAGACGGGGGCGATGACGCGCGTCCGGGCATCGGCGACGATCACGTCGTCGGCAGGGACGCTCGCCGCGTGGGCACCGGCGAGCTCGCGCTCAAGGACGTGAAGGTCAAGTCCGCGAAACGCGCAGGCGCGGCTTCCGACCCCGCGAACGCGCAGTTCGGGGCCTCCGCCTACGCAACGGCGACGGTCGAGGCCACCTACGAGAACGACTCGGTCCGCGCGACCAAGGAGGCGACGCTCGGCTTCGCCAAGGTGGCCGGCAACTGGACGGCCATCGGCCAGGAAGAAGACGCGTCCGTCTCGTACGAGCCGCTTGCCGGAGTAAACGAAGCGCAGGTCAAGGCAAACATCTCCGACTTGCTCGAGCGCGC
>QAKZ01000023.1 GCA_003150175.1 Coriobacteriia bacterium | reverse complement strand
GCAGGCACTTCATGTCCTGGCCGCCGATGTCGAGGATGAACTCGACGCCGGGGATGAAGGCCTTGGCGCCGCGCAGGTGGGCGACGGTCTCGATCTCGCCGGAGTCGGCGCGCAGGGCCTCGATGAGGATCTGCTCGCCGTAACCGGTGGTGGTCACGTGGCCGATGGTGCAGTCGGCGGGCATCTTGTCGTAGATGTCGTCGGTGATCTTGCGCGCGGTGCCGAGGATGTCGCCGTTGTTGTTGCCGTACCAGGTGTAGAGGAGCTCGCCGTCCTCGCCGACGACGGCCGCCTTCATCGTGGTGGAGCCGGCGTCGATGCCGATGAACACGCGGCCGTGGTAGCTCGCGAGGTCGCCCTTGGGCACGACCTGCTTGTCGTGGCGCTCCTTGAACTCGCGATAGTCGTCCTCGGTGGCAAAGAGCGGCTCCAAGCGCTCGACCTCGGAGCCCTGGGTGTCCTTGAGGTCCTCGAGCAGGCGGATGACCTCGGCGAAGGTCACGTGCTTCTGGGACTCGCCGGCCAGCGCCGCGCCCGTCGCGACAAAGAGGTGCGCGTTCTCGGGAACGATGATGTGCTCGTCGTCGAGGTTGAGCGTGACGTAGAAGCGGTGGCGCAGCTCGCTGAGGTACTGGAGCGGGCCGCCGAGAAAGGCGACGTAGCCGCGGATGGGGTGGCCGCAGGCGAGGCCGCTAACGGTCTGGTTGGCGACGGCCTGGAAGATCGAGGCGGCCACGTCCTCGGGGCGCGCGCCCTCGTTGAGCAGGGGCTGGACGTCCGTCTTTGCAAAGACGCCGCAGCGGGAAGCGATGGGGTGGATGCGCTCGGCGCCCTTGGCGAGCTCGTTCAGGCCCGACGCGTCGGTGTGGAGAAGGGAGGCCATCTGGTCGATGAACGCGCCCGTGCCGCCGGCGCAGGTGCCGTTCATGCGCTGCTCGATGCCATTGTCGAAGTAGATGATCTTCGCGTCCTCGCCGCCGAGCTCGATGGCGCAGTCGGTCTGCGGAATGAGCGTCTCGACGGCGCGCTTGGACGCGATGACCTCCTGGACGAACTCGAGGCCGAGCCACTTGGCCAGCAGCATGCCGCCCGAGCCGGTGATCGAGACGCGCATCGGGGCGTCGCCGATCACGCGCTGGGCGCGGACGAAGAGCTCTTTGGCCGTGGCGCGCACATCGGTGTGGTGGCGCTCGTAGTTGGCGTAGATGAGGTTGTCGTTGTCGTCGATGACGGCGAGCTTGACGGTGGTGGAGCCCACGTCGATGCCCAGGCGCAGGTGCGCGTAGCTGAGGTCGTAGGGATGGGCCGGGCTGAGCTCGGCGCCGTCCTGCTTGAGCTCGAGGGGACGGCGGGCGGCCTTCTCGGCCTTGATGGACGCGGCGGTCTTATCGGACATTGTTGCTCTCCTCGCAGTCTTTGATGGCCAGCGCGAAGCTGGGGATGT
This sequence comes from Coriobacteriia bacterium, assembly GCA_003150175.1. GTDB lineage: Bacteria > Actinomycetota > Coriobacteriia > Coriobacteriales > Atopobiaceae > Paratractidigestivibacter. The sequence continues at coordinate 4,086 of QAKZ01000023.1, read as the reverse complement.
CGAAGTCGATGGGCTTGCCGTAGAGGTCGCCCGGGCGGACGAACATAAGGGCCGTCATGAGGCGCGCCATAGCGGGCACGGACTCGCGCATACCGCCCTCGAGCCAGCGCAAGAGCACGCCGACCTCGGCGGATATGGCGAAGGTGAGGTAGTAGTCGAAGAACGCGCCGACCGCGCGCACGTCGATGCCGTCGAGGGCGCGGCCGACCACCGCGTCGTAGGCCATGCGCTTGAGGCGCTCGGCGAAGGCGGGGTCTCCCCCGTCGCCGAGCAGCGGCCGCAGGTAGTCTCCGCGCTCCTGGACGGCGAGCAGCAGGCCCTCGGAGCCGGGCGCGGGCTCGGCCGAGCGCAACGACTCGGCAAGGTGACCGAGGTGGCAGGCGGCGATCTGCTCCACGTGGACGCGGAGGTCTGCCAGGGTCTCGTCCTCGATCTGGGTCACAAGGTCGGGGATGTCCTTGAAGTGGGAGTAAAAGGTGCGGCGGGTCACGCCGGCGCGCTCGGTCACGGCGGTGACGGTCACGCGCGAAAGGTCGCCGGTGGCGTCGATCTCCTGCGCGAGCGCGAGTCGCAGCGCGGCGCGGGTACGGACGCTTCGGCGGTCGGTGCTTATGACGCAGCTGGCCATCCGATCCTCTCGTCGGTTTTTACACAGCTTGGGTAGTATTGCACACCCTGTGCAAAAGCGAGCGTGCCGGGCGGGAATCGCGGGGTTTTCGACAATCACCCCACAAATGTGGCGGGCGAGAAGGGCGCGGGCCGGCGGCGGGGTCGCGGCGGCGGGGTCGCGGCGGCGGGGAGCGCAGGCCGGCGGGCGGCGACTACGGCTGGAGGAACTTGACGGACTGGCGCTCGACGAAGGTCGTCGAGAGGTGCGTGACGCAGGTGTAGTCGCGCGGCTCGCGGATCTGCTCCATCAGGCGGTGGGTGGCGATCTCGCCCATCTCGCGGTTGGGAATGCGCGCCGTGGTCAATGGCGGGTTGCAGACGCTCGCGTACGGCAGGTCGTCGAAGCCGACCACGCTCACGTCCTCGGGGATCCGGATGCCCTGCTCGGTCATCGCCCTCATGCAGCCGAGGGCCATGATGTCATTCTCCACAAAGAAGGCAGTCGGGAGCGGCGGGTTCGCGGAGAGCCACTCCTTCATCGCGTCGTAAGAGGTGTTGACGGTGGTGCCCACCACGACGCGCCACTTGGAGTCGATGGTCAGCCCGGCCTCGCGCATGGCGCGGCGGTACCCGCGCTCGCGCAGGGGGAAGTTCTTGATGCGGTAGTCGCCCGCGATGTAGCCGATCTGGCGGTGGCCGTGCTCGGCCAGGTAGGTGACGGCGCGGAAGGCGGAGTTCTCGTTCTGCGTGACCACGGACTCGAAGAAGAGCCGGTCGGACCAGCCGTCCACGACGACGAGCGGCGCCTGCGGGTCGCGGAAGAGCACGTAGTCCTCCTCGGCCATCTCGGTGCCCAGGAGCACGATGCCGTTGCTCATGTCGTGCGTGATCTCGAAGGCCTGCTTGGCCGCGGCCTCGCGGTTGCCGAGCTCGATCGTGGTGAACGTGGTCTGCAGCTTGAGCTGGGCCGCCACGCGCTCGACGCCCTCGATGACGCCGGGGTGGAACGTGCCCTCGTCGAGGATCTTGCCGGTCTTGCGCGCGAGGACGAACCGGATGTGGTCGAGGTGCTCGGAGCGCTCGTAGCCGAGCTCCTTCGCCATGCGGCGGATGGTCTCGGCGGTGTCCTTGTTTACACCGCGCTTATTGTTGAGCGCATTGGAGACCGTCGCGGGAGAAAACCCCGTTCTACGGCTGATTTCGCGAACCCCGACGTTGCGCATGGCACCTCCTGACCGCACGACCGGCCCGCTTTGGGCCGAACATCATGCTAAACGTTCCCGCCGTGTTTACATTATGTTCGGTCGGCGGGCGGCACGCAAACGTCCGCCCATCGGTCGAGGGCCCCGCGATGGTATAGTTTGCCCTGTTCAAACGTTCATGTGATGCGGCTTCGGGAGCCAAAGGGAGGCGGACCGGTGCGCGACGACGAGTTCGACGCGAGGCGCGCGCAGCGCGCGGCAAGAAGGACGCAGCGCTCCGGGCAGGCGCCGGCGGGGCGGGGCGCCGGCGGGCGCGTCGACGCGGGCAGGCGCGCTGCCGCTGCGGCAGGGGCCGCGAGCGTCGCCGGTCAGGTCGCGCACCTGCTCTGGCGCGGACTCTGCTTAGCGGGGCGCGGGCTTCTTGCCCTCGCCCACCTGCTGTGGCACGGCATCGTCGCCTTCGTGCGCTGGGCCGTGCCCGCGTGCCGTCGCTACCCCAAACGCGCGCTCGCGCTCGCCGGCGCGACGGCGGCGCTGGTCGTCGTGCTCAACGTCCGCGGGTGCATCCTCAGCGAGCGCCAGGCCGCCCTCGACGCCGCGGCGACCTCCGGCGCGCAGGTCGCCGCGCAGGCCGTCGCCGGGGCCGCGACCGAGACGGCCCACGACCTCGTCGAGCCGTCGAGCACGCCGCGCGACCAGTGGGAGCGCGGCCAGATGCCGTATCTGTACCAGATCGACCCGCAGTGGTCGCACGAGACGTACTCCGGCGGCCGCCTGCGCCACCAGGGGTGCGGCCCCACCGCGCTCAGCATGGTCTACGCCGACCTCACCGGCAAGGATGACAAGGACCCCGCCGCGATGGCCGAGTTCGCGACGGAGTGCGGGTACTCGACCGACCAGAGCGGCACTTCTTGGTCCCTGATGACGGTCGGGGCCGGTAAGCTCGGGCTCTACGGCAAGCAGCTGACCCCCAGCGAGTCCGCGCTGCGCGCCGAGCTCAAGGCCGGCCGACCGGTGATCTGCATCATGAACCCGGGGCACTTTACCAGCTCAGGCCACTTCATCGTTGTCGAGAAGCTCGACGAGGCAGGCAAAGCCGTGGTGCACGACTCGAACAGCTGGGCCCGGAGCCAAAAGACCTGGGACCTCTCGACCGTCGCCTCCGAGGCCGCGAGTGCCTGGAGCTTCCAGCTCGCCTAGTGCCCTGGCGCGGTGTCTGTCCCAGAATGCTGCACGCAATGACTGTCACCCAGTGTTGGTGGGCGCTGAGTTAGCGCGACTTCGTTGCGGAGAGGAGCTTGGCGTAGCCGGCGGCAAAGCGCTCCACGAGATCGCCGTCGGCGTCAGAGGCAGGCACCACGCCGTGCTCGTCGCTACAAAGGAATACCTGCTCGGGGAGGTCGCCCGCCGCGACGGAGCTCAACAGCCCCTCGTCGCGCGAGACCTCGATGCCCAGCGTACGGGCCAGGTCGACGACGAGGCTCGCCGCGCCGTGGGCCGCCGCGCCGTCGCGCGCGCCCCACACGAGGGCGCCGTCGCGCACGGCCCACAGGGTCTCGGGCGCGACGCCCGTCTCGGCGGCCTCGCGCTCGGCGGAGGCGGCGCGCTCGGCGAGGGCCACCGCATCGACGCGGCAAAGAGGCGCGTAGGGCCCGACCGACATCGCCGCGCGGCCCTCGGCGTCCATCACGAGCATGAGGACGCCGTCGGGGTTCGCCGCGGAGCCGTCGGCGAGCGTCCACTCGATGTGCTGCTTCGCCCAGCTGATGAGCTGCGTGGACACGGCGCGGCCCACCACGACGCGCGCGCCGAGCGCCCGCAGGTGGCGGTTCTCGAGCGGCAGGCGCCCGCCGGCGAGCCGCCAGCGGCACACGAGCGCCGGCTCGCCCAGCTCGAAGTCCTCGACCTTCTGCGTTCCCTGCTCCATGGCGCTTCTCCCTAAAACGCGGCGGGCGCCCGCAGACGCCCGCCCTTCTTGCTTCTATGAACTATGGAAAGAGGATCAGACCTGCTCGGCGAGCTTCTCGGCGCGCTCGGCGGCGGCGAGGGCCTCGATCACGTCGGAGAGGCCGCTGCCCAAAAGCACCGCGTTGTAGGTGCTGTTGAAGCCGATGCGGTGGTCGGTCACGCGGTCCTGCGGCTGGTTATACGTGCGGATCTTCTCCGAGCGGTTGCCGTGGCCGATCTGGCTCTGGCGCTCGGCACCCTGCTCGGCCTGCTGGCGCTCGAGCTCCATCTCGTACAGGCGGGCGCGCAGCATCTGCATGCAGACCTC
>QAKZ01000091.1:38310-61120 GCA_003150175.1 Coriobacteriia bacterium | reverse complement strand
GTTCCCGGCATCGGCGAGATCATCGGCGGCTCCCAGCGCGAGGAGCGCCTCGACGTCCTCGAGCGCCGCATCCAGGAGCTCGGCATGGACCCGGAGCAGTACAAGTACTACCTCGACCTGCGCCGCTACGGCGGCTGCAAGCACGCCGGCTTCGGCCTGGGCTTCGAGCGTCTGGTCATGTACCTCACCGGCGTCGAAAACATCCGCGACGTCCTGCCGCACCCGCGCACCGTGGGCAACGCGGACTTCTAGACCGTTGATTCGGGGCGGGCACGGATTTAGCGGCAAAGAATCAGCGCGAAATCTACGCCCGTCCCTGAGCTCGCACGACGATGGAGGATGCAATGGGGATCTGGTCCAAGAACCTCTCTCGCCGCGCGTTCATTGCCGGCATGGGCGCCGCGGGCCTCGCGGGGTGCTCCGGCGGGGCGTCTGCTGCGGGCGGTCCTGCGCCCGCAGCCAAAGAAACGATCTATGATCGCGGCGTCGACGCGGCCGGAGGCGCCGGCTCGGAGACCGACGCCTCGCTCTCAAAGGACGCGCAGGTCACCGTGGGCATGGTGGGCGACATCCTCGTGCATACTTGGGTCTGGAAGTCGGGCGTGGCCGAGGACGGCTCGCGCAACTACGACGGGATCTTCGAGCACGTGAAGCCCATCATCGAGGCGCTCGACGTGGCGATGCTCGACCAAGAGACGATCCTCGGAGGGACGTCGTTCGAGTTCTCCGGCTACCCGTGCTTCAACAGCCCGCAGGAGTTTGCCGACGCGGAGGTCGCGGCTGGCTTCGACGCGGCGCTTCACGCGTCGAACCATGCGCTGGACGTCGGGTTCCCGGGCATCGAGGCAGATCTCTCGTACTGGCGCTCGCGCTTCCCGGACATCGTGGTCACGGGCATCGCGGACACCGAGGAGGCCTCCCGCGCCGTCCCGATGATCGAGCGCGCGGGCCGCAAGATCGCGCTGCTCAACTACACATCAACAACGAATGGCATCCCGCTGCCCAGCGACGCGCCGTGGTGCGTGAACATGCTCGATGACGCCCGCGTGGAGGCTGACTTCGCCGCCGCGCGCGACGCAGGCGCCGACGCGATCATCTGCGCGCCGCACTGCGGCACCGAGTACGCCGAGGGCCCGGACGGGGTGCAGACGTACTGGGCGAGGAAGTTCGTCGATCTCGGAGCGGACGCCGTGTTCTGCAACCACCCGCACGTCATCCAGCCCTTCGAATGGCTCGAGGGGCCCGAGGGCAAGCGCGTGCCGGTGTTCTGGTCGCTCGGCAACTTCGTGTCCACGATGGCACGCATGGATGGGATGGTCGGGGCGCTCGGGCACGTGACGCTCGGCTTCTCGGGCGGGAAGTGCTCGGTTGCGGCGGCGGGCATCACGCCGCTCGTTACGCACAAGGCCTTCGGCCCGGAGCTCAGCACCTACTCGCTCGCGGATTACACCGAGGAGCTCGCCGCGGCAAACGCCGTCCGGCGAGACGAGGGCTGCGGGGGCTTCAGCCGCCAATGGTGCGTCGACTTCTGCGCCGGTCGCCTGGGCGACGGCTTCGATCCAGCGACCTGCGAGTTCACGGCGTAGGGCGCCGAGCTGGGGCCGGCACCGGCGGCACGGCGCCTGCGGCGGTCGCTTTTCGCGGCAAGAAGAAGCGCGAGAATTGCGGCGGGCTTTTGGGTCAGGGCCCCACATCAACGGGGGGAGAACGGTTGAAGGTTAAGACTCTGATCTCTATTGGATCGTCGCTGTCCTTGGCGCTCGCGCTCGGCGGGTGCGCCGCGCCCGCCGTCGACGCGGGAAGCGGCCCTGCGCCCGAGGGGTCCAAAGGGGTCGTCGAGGATCGCGCGGCGGATGCTGTCCCCGATGCGGGGGACAACCAGGCGCAGGCAGATGATGTGAGCGGTGCGAGCGACGACCCAGCCGATGCAACGCCCATCCCTGCGTCCTTGGCCGACGACCTCCGCGCTTCTCTCCACATCTCGGAGCGCTGCTACGAAGACCTCGACCATGGCCCGAAGCCCGCCGACTGCCAGAAGTACATCGTCTTGCACGATACCGAGGGCGACTCGTCCCCGGCGGACACCATCGACTGGTGGGAATCGAACGGCAACCTCGTCGCGGCGCACTTCGTCGTGGGCAAGGACGGCTCGATTGCCCAGTGCGTGCCCCTGGACCGGATCGCGCACCACGCCGGGTTCGGCGACGCGGGGAAGAACGCGCTCTATGGCGTCGAGGACGAGTCCCGCGACGACAAGCTCGGCACGCAGCCCATCGGCCCGACGCACCCCGACTATGGGATGAACTCCTGGTCGGTCGGCATCGAGATCGTCCATGTGGGCGGGTCGGGCGACTACCCGAAGGTCCAGCTCGAGGCGCTCGACGGGCTCGTCGCCTATATAGATGCGTATTATGGGTTCGAGAGCACCATCATCGACCACAAGGCGTGGCGCGACGGCAACTCGGACACCTCGCCGGAGTTCGCGGCCTACCTCGCTAATTATCAGGAGACCCGCACGCACGACGGCCAGTCGCGCTAAGAGCGGCACGCTACGCTGCCCACGGGCCCTGCCGCCCATTACGTTAGGAGCAACGATGTTCTGCCCAAGCTGCGGAAAGCAAATCGAGGACGACTCCGTCTTTTGCCCCGAGTGCGGGGCGAGGGTCGAGGTCGGGGCCGTCGGCGACGATGCGGCCGACGCGACCGTCGTGCGTGAGAGGCCCTTCATTGCGGGCCAGTCCGCCGAGCCCGTGGGGGCAAAGAAGGGCGGCGCGCCCGTGCCCGTCATCGCGGCGCTGGTCGCCGCCGTGGTCGTCGTCGGCGTCGTGTGCGGCGCGGTGGTCATCCCGAGGATCGCCCAGGCCAACAGCGACTCGGCCGCGCAGCAGCAGGCAGCCGACCAGAGCATGCTCACGATCCAGGTGAGCGGTAACGATGCCTCCGCCTGCCCCGCCGTCGTGGCGACGCTGAGGATCACCGACGGCGCCGGCGAGCCCTCCTCCGGCCTCGCCGCGACGGACTTCTCGGTCACCGAGAAGGACTCTGACGGCTCCAACGCTTCCGCGACCGTGCGCGACCTCGTGTCCAACGGCGGGGGCACCTACCAGCTCACCTTCCAGTCCAACATCCCCGCCGGCTCGACCTCGCCGCGCTCCGTGACCATCGCGCCCGCCGGCTCCGACCGCACGTGGGACGCCGTCGGCTTCACCTACAACCCGCCCGCGCCGAAGGAAGACAAGAAGGACGAGAAGAAGGACGACTCGTCGAGCAAGTCCTCCGACGCCTCGTCTCCGACCAAGGTCGTGGTCGTCCAGCCCGTGGTCGAGCACATCGACTCAGCCGACTACATCCTCCCGAACAGCGACAAGGTCTACTACTCGAGCTCCGACTTCGGCGGGCTTTCCGACTGGGAGCTCTACGTTGCCCGCAACGAGATCTTCGCCCGCCACGGCCGCGCGTTCCGCAACGCCGACCTCGCGCGGTACTTCTCGCGAAAGTCCTGGTACGTGCCGCGGTATTCCTCCGAGGAGTTCGACTCGATGCCCTCGCCGCTCAACGACTACGAGAAAAAGAACGCCGACGCGCTCCTGGCCTACGAGAAGTCGATCGGCTCGCAGTACCTCCACTAGCAGTCCGTGGCCTGCGCCAGGCGGGCTGTGTCAGATGGCTTGTGCTGGTGGGCTGCGCCAGGGCAAATCACAGAGATAGGGGACGGGCACGGGCCCCGCGGCTCAAAAGCGCGGGGCCCGTGCCCGTCCCTTGGGTGCCTTGGCGGCGAATCGACGCCGTAGGCCGGCGGCAGTCCTCTTGAGGCTAGAACGCGATGCCGAGGACGAGGAGCACCGCGCAGATGGCGAGCACGGCGTAGTCGGCGGCGACCATCGGGTAGCGCTTGTAGCTGCTCTCGCGCGTGCGCAGGTAGAACCCGCGCTGCTCGGCGGCGAGGGCCGTGGCGTCCGTCTTGCCCACAGAGCTCACGAGCAGGGGCACGCACAGCGGCAGCATGAGCTGCAGCTTGCGGATGGGGTTCTTTGTGTCGTACTCGACGCCGCGGGCGGTCTGCGCCTCCATGATGGCGTTCATCTCTTGGCTGAACACGGGGACGAAGCGCAGCGCGGTCGTGAAGGTGAACGCGTAGCGGTAAGGAACGTGGAGCACCTCGACGACGGCGTTGGCGAGGTCGTTCAGCTTGGTCACGCTGAGCATGAGGATGAGCGGCAGGGCCACGCCGAGCAGGCGCAGCGCGGCTTTCGTGCCCGTGACCAGGCCGTCGACCGTAACCCAGGCGCAGACGACCGCGCCGGTGCGGATGAAGGCCGTCTGCAGCACGAGCATGATGACGGAAAGAGGGACCATCAGCTTGGCAAGGCTCACCAGGCCCGCGTTCGCGTGCGCGTAGGCGCCGAGCACGAACGTGAGCGCCAGGAGCGCTATGAGGAGCGCGTAGGTGTCCCCGAGGAAGGTGGCGAGGATGATCGCCGCCGCCAGGGCGAGCTTGGTCACGGGGTTCAGCTTGTGCAAAAGGGAAGTGCCCGGGATGTAATCGATGACGCTACCCACGGCGGACCATCTCCTCCACGAGGTCGACGACTTGGGAAACCTCGCTTATGTTCGCGAACGCCGGGTCGACGTCGCGCGCGAGCTCCTTGGAAAGCGCGATGACCTGGGGCGGCTCGACGTAGGCCGCGGCCATCAGGTCATCGTCGGCGAACACCTGGCTGGCCTCGCCGCGCGCGAGGATGCGGCCGTTGGCCATGACGACCAGGCGCTGCGCGAAGTCGCTCACGACCTCCATGTCGTGGCAGACCATGATCACGGCGCAGCCGCGGCCGGCCATCTCGCGCACCGTCTCCATGACGGTCATGCACTCGCGGTAGTCGAGGCCGCTCGTGGGCTCGTCGAGGAGCACGACGTCGGGGTCGAGCACGACGACGGAGGCCAGGGCCACCATCTGGCGCTGCCCGCGGGAAAGCGAGAAGGGCGACTCGTCGAGCGGCAGCCCGAAGCGCTCGGCGACCGCGGCGGCCTTCTGGCGCGCCTCCGGCTCGGGCATGCCGTGGAGCGTGAGACCGAAGGCGACCTCCTCGAGCACGGTGTCCTTGCAGATCTGCCGGTCGGGGTTCTGGAAGAGCGTCGCGCAGTGGGCGGCGATGGTGGAGGTGGGAACGCCCTTGGTGTCGATGCCCGCGATGCGCACGGTGCCGGACGCGGGGCGCAGAAGCCCGTTGAGCAGCTTTGTCAGGGTCGTCTTGCCCGCGCCGTTCTGGCCGACGATGCCCACGAGCTCGCCGGGATAGACGCGCATCTGCAGGTCGTCGACGGTCGCGCCGCCGTTGGGATAGGCGAAGTTCACGTGGTCGAGCTCGACCACCGGCTCGGCTCCCTCGGCCTGCGGGCGCGGGGCGGGCACGTGGGCGGCGGCCGGCGCCGCGGGGGCGGGCTCTGCGCTCGCGGCGGCGCGGGCGTCGGCCTCGCCGCGCGCCCCGGCCACAAGCCCCGCCACGAGCTCCTTTGCCTCCGGGACGTTCAGGCACGGGCGCCCGCCGGCGGGAAGGATGCCCTTCTGGGCCAGGCTGTTCGCCATTCTCGCCACGCGAGGGCTGTCGACGCCCATCTGGCGCAGCTCACGGGCGTGGGCGAACACCTCGTGCGGCTCGCCGTCGAAGGCGAGCCGGCCCTCGCTCATCACGAGCACGCGCTCGCAGTACTTGCACAGCAGGGCGACCTTTTGCTCGATGACGACGACGGTGATGCCCGCGAGCTCGTTGACGCGGCGGAGCGTCTCGAAGACGAGCGTGGAGCTCGCGGGGTCGAGCGCTGCAGTGGGTTCGTCGAGCACGAGGACGCGCGGCGCGAGCGCGAGGATCGCGGCGATGGCGACCTTCTGCTTCTGGCCGCCCGAGAGCGTGGCGATCTCGCGGTCGTGCAGGTCGGCGATGCCGACGGTGGCGAGGGTCTGCTGGATGCGGTCCTCGATCTGGTCGTGCGGCACGCCGAAGTTCTCGAGGCCGAAGAGCATCTCGTCCTCGACGACGGAGGCGACCATCTGCGAGTCGATGTCCTGCAGGACGCTGCCGACGATGCGGCTGATGTCGGTGAGGGTGACCTCGCAGGTGTCTTGGCCGTCCACGAGGGTCACGCCAAAGAGCTGGCCGCTGAAGTGGTGGGGGATGGCGCCGCTCATCACGGCGGCGAGCGTCGACTTGCCGGCGCCCGAGGGGCCGATGACGCCCACGAACTCGCCCTCGCGCACGGCGAGGTCGACGTGGTCGAGGGCGCGCTCGGCGCCCTCGCTGTACGCGAAGGAGACGTCCTTCAGCTCGATGATCGTGTTCTTCTCGCTCACGCGGAGCCTTTCCAATGATAAAAAGGGACAGTCCCTTTTTATCATTTCTTATTTGATGCAGTCGGTGCGGTGCGGTTCTAGTAAAGAAGAAGCGCCGGCCCGCTGAGGGACCGGCGCGTTCAATGGTAGCAAGAAGTTACTTGCCTGAGGCGTGCCGGACTGTCGCTAGTCGTTGAGCTTGAGGGCCTTCTTGATGGGGACGAAGAGCGCGGCGACGATGATGGCGTTGCAGACGCCCGTGGCGGCGACGACCGGGGCCATGACGCCAATGAGGGCAGGGTTGCGCTGGACGAGGCAGGCGAAGATGACGGCGTAGATGAGGCCGGAGATGCAGGTCACGACGAAGGTGCCGACGAGCGGGAGCGCGCCCTTGGCGCCGCCCTTGCCGAGGGCCGAGACGAGCAGCGCCATGACGACGGCGGCGACGGGCTCGGCGATGAGGTCGGGGCCCTTGACGGAGGCCGTGATCTGGATCACGACGCCGGCAAGAAGGCCGATGACGGCGGCCTGCCCGATGTTGGGTTTGATGATGAGTATCTCCAGGCAGAAGGCGGCGATGATGAACTCGGGCGAGAGGATGCCGCCGGTGAGGCCGCTGAAGAACTTCGAGACGGTCATGTTGAGGACGAAGCCGGCGGCGAGCAGGATGGCGTAGAGGGTGAGGGCCTTGAGGTCGAGCTTGCCGCGGTCGACGGACTCGACGGTGCGGGCCTGCTGGGTGTCGGCGGTGTTGGTGTTCTGCTGGGACATGGTGTTTCTCCTTTGCGTTGTGGCTGTTTGCCGGGTTTTACGAACAAAAAAGGGCCCCCGGTCTAACCGGGAGCCCTTCTGTTCGCGTAACTATGGCGCGACAAGACTCACGATCGACCGACCGAGTTCGAGTTGCGCCACCACCAGTTGTTGTTCATGAAGTTAGACATCTGGGCGCTCCTCTCTGCGGTCTTCGTGATCTCTTGCGCTTGCGGCACACTTTACTCCGCTGCAGCGCCGCCGCGCAACCCCTTTTTTGTAAACGCTTCGTGAACTGCTGCACGCAATGACTGTCACCGAGTGACGGAGATCTCGAAGGAGTTGCTGGCGCCGCGGTAGCGTGCGATGGAGTACTCGACGGGGCGGCCGGCGGCGTCGTAGCCGATGGTGTGGAAGAGGATCAGCGGGTCGCCGGCCTCGACGTCGAGCAGGGTCGTCGCGGCACCCTCGGCTCTGATGGCCTCGAAACGCCGCCGGGCGCTCGCCACGGGCTCGCCGCACGCGTCCATCGCGGCGTACAGGCTCTCCTCGTTGAAGTCGTAGCCGTCGAGGCCGGGGTAGGGAGCGCACGGCACGTAGCTCTCGACAAAGACGTTCGGCTGGTCGTCGACGTAGCGCAGGCGCACGAGCTTGTAGACTTTATCTTTGCCCGAAAGCCCGAGCTTGCGCGCGACCTCCTCGCTCGCGATCTCGGCGCGGAACAGGATGACGTTGGTCCTGGGCAGGCGCCCCTCCGTCCGCATGGCGTCCTCGAAGCTGCTGACCTCGAGCGTGAAGCTCTGGTCGACCTTGGGCTTCGTCACGATGGTGCCGCGGCGACGGCGCTTCTCGACGTAGCCTTCGTCCGAGAGGATCTGCAGCGCCTGCCGAATGGTCGCGCGGCTCACGCCGTAGATCTGCGCGAGCTCGGGCTCAGAGGGGATTGTCTCGCCCTCGGGGTAGGCACCGGTCCGGATCTTTTCCAGGAGGTCCTCGCGGACCTTGTCGTAGAGGGTGGTCATGTGTCTTTCCAGCCGATCAAAATCGTTTTGTCTCTATAGTATTGCTTATATGTACGGACATAACTACAATACAGGCGTACATAAGAAGCCCATTGCTTCGATGCTACCACCGCGGCAGACCGAGCCCGCCAACGCGGGCCGAACCCCAAAAAAGGAAGAAGAAGCCCAGACCATGAAGCCCTACACCCTCGATGACCTCGCGCGCCTCGTCGACCACACCAACCTCCACCCCGACGCCACCCGCGCCGACATGGAGAAGCTCTGCGACGAGGCCAAGCGCTACCACTTCAAGATGGTCGCCATCAACTCCGTCCAGTCTAAGCTCTGCTCCGAGCTGCTCGCCGGCACCGACATCGACACGGGCGCCGCGATCGGCTTCCCCTTGGGCCAGACCACCATTGCCACCAAGGTCTTCGAGACCAAGGACGCCCTGGCCAACGGCGCCAACGAGATCGACTACGTCGTCAACCTCACCGAGGTCAAGGCAGGCAACTGGGACTACATCCGCGACGAGATGACCCAGATCGTCGAGGTGTGCCGCGAGGCCGGTGTCCCCTCCAAGGTCATCTTCGAGAACTGCCTGCTCACCGAGGACGAGAAGCTCGGTCTTTGCAAGGTCGCCAGCGAGGTGCTGCCCGACTTCGTCAAGACCTCGACGGGCTTCTCGACGGGCGGCGCCACCGTCGATGACGTGAAGCTCATGCGCGAGCACGTCGATGCCCGCGTTAAGGTTAAGGCTGCCGGCGGCATCCGCACGGCGGACGCCTTCCTCGACATGGTACGCGCCGGCGCCGAGCGCATCGGCTGCAGCGCGGGCGTGCCCATCATCGAGGAGCTCGGTCGCCGCATGGCGGCCGAGGGCGTGGACACCATCGAGCTCTAGGAGGCGCTTGTGGGACCGCTGCTGCTCAAACCGAACCTGATCTCGCCCGTGTGGTCGGGCAGCGCCATCAACCGTCTGCGCGGCATCGAGGGCGACGTCGCGTACGGCGAGTCGTTCGACGTCTCGGTCCACCGCGGGCTCGTGAACGACGTCGAGGGAGGCCCGTACAACGGCACCCCGCTCGACGAGCTCCTGGCCGGGCACCGCGCGGAGATCATGGGCGACCTCACGGACGACGGCGTCATCCAGATCATCACCATGAGCGCGGCGCAGAGTCTCTCGGTCCAGGTGCACCCCGACGAGGCCTACGCCCAGGCGCACGAGGACGACCACGAGAAGACCGAGTCCTGGTACATCGTGGAGGCCGAGCCCGGCGCGACGATCATCCTGGGCTCGGAGACCGACGACATCGATGCCCTGCGCGCGGCCGCGGCAGACGACACGATCGGCGATAAGTACGGCCGCCGCGTCCCCGTCTCCGAGGGCGACTTCGTCTGCGTGCCCGCGGGCACCCTGCACGCCCTCGGCGCGGGCGTGCTCGCGGTCGAGGTCGGCAGCCTCGGCTTCTGCACCTACCGCATCTGCGACTGGGGCCGCGGCCGCGAGCTCCATGTGCGGAAGGCCTTCGACGTCCTGCGCACGCAGAACCGCCCTGACCCCGTCCACCTGGGCGCCTACGACCCCGCGGCCCCCGCGAGCGTCCGCCGCGGGGTGACGCACCGCCTCTTTATCGCCGACGTGGCGGACGTTCGCGGCAGCTGGGAGCAAGAGCTCGATGGGCGGTATCATGTGCTGTCCTGCGTCGGAGGCGCCGCGCGCGTGACGTGCGCCGAGGGCTCGGCCGAGCTCACGTGCACGAGGTCGCTCCTTATGCCCGCCAGCGCGGGCAGCTACGTGGTCGAGGGCAACTGCCGCGTGATCCGCTCGTACGCCGCGTGCCCCGGCGAGGTAGCCTGATCTGCGCGCCCCATCGGCGCGCGAACCTGCGAGAAGGAGCAGAGCTATGAAGAAGAAAGTCCTGGTCACTGGCGCGCACGGGTACCTCGCGAGCCTTGCGCGCCTCTACAACGCGGATGCACTGGAGTTCAGCTGCGTCTCGCACACCGACGTGGACTTCTCGTCGCCCGAGGCGGTCGAGGAGTACTTCCGCGCCGCGGACTTCGACGTGTGCCTGCACATGGCCGCCGATGCTTCGACGGCCCACTGCGAGGAGCTGCCCGAGCTCACGCACCGCGTGAACACCGAGTCCGCCATCGCCATCGCGAAGGTGTGCCGCGAGCGCGGCCGGCGCGTGGTGTTCATCTCGACCGAGCAGTGCTTCAACGCCGCGCCCGGCGTGGCGCCGTACGCCGAGGACGACGAGCAGGCGTCCGTGAGCGCCTACGGGCGGCAAAAGATGGAGGCCGACGCCTGGATTCGCGCGAACGTCGACGACTACCTCATCCTGCGCTTCAGCTGGATGTTCGGGCTTTCGATGCCGGGCGTGAAGGCATCGCCGAACATCCTCGGCAACGTGCTCAAGGCCGTCCGCGCGAGCAAGCCCACGGCGTTTCGCGTCAACGAGCGCCGCAACATGACCTACGCGCAGCGCTTCGCCGAGCAGCTGCCGCAGATCCTCGAGCTGCCGAGCGGCGCGTACCACTTCGCGAGCCAGAACGGGCTCACGACCTACGAGACCGCCCGCTTGGTGGCATCGAGGCTCGGCTGCACGGAGGCTGAGGTCGACCGGCTGATCCTGCCCGACCGCGACACCTACGCCGACCGCCCGCGCGACTTCCGCCTCGCATCGGGCAAGATCTGTGCCGCGGGCATCGAGCTCGGGACCTTCGAGGAGGACCTCGACCGCTGCTTGGCAGATTTCGGCTGGTAGAGGGCTACGCGCGCATCTTCTCGCGCCAGCCGTCGAGGCGGTCGAGCGCGGACTTGAGCACCTCGTCGCTCTTCGCGAAGTGGAAGCGCACGAAGCGGTGCTCGGGTTTGTCGTAGAAGCAGCTGCAGGGTACGGTGCCCACGCCGACCTTGCGGATGAGGTCGACCGCGCAGTCGTAGTCGTCGGCGTAGCCGAGCTCGCTCACGTCGGCCATCACGTAATAGGCGCCCTCGGGCTCGGTGAAGCTGAAGCCCAGGTCGCGCAGACCGTCGCAGAACAGGTCGCGCTTGCGCGTGTACATCGCGGCCATCTCGTCGTAGTAGCTCTGCGGCAGCGTAAGGCCTGCGACGGCGGCCTCCATGAGCGGGGCGGCGGCGCCGACGGTCAGGAAGTCGTGCACCTTGCGCGCGCGGTCGATGACCTCGGCAGGCGCGATGACGTAGCCCAGGCGCCAGCCCGTCATCGAGTAGGTCTTGGAAAGCGAGCTGCATGACAGCGTCCGCTCGGCCATCCCCGGCAGGCTCGCGAAGTAGATGTGCTCGTGCGGCGCGTACACGATGTGCTCATAGACCTCGTCGGTGATCACCCACAGGTCGTACTTCTGGGCGAGCTTGGCAATGAACTCGAGCTCAGAGCGGGTAAACACGTGGCCGCACGGGTTCGAGGGGTTGCAGAGGATGAGCGCCTTGGTCCCGGGCCGCGCGCAGGCGCGCTCGAGCTCCGCCTCGTCGAACGTGAACGTCGGGGCGTGCAGCTCGACGTAGGTCGGCTCGGCGCCGCACAGGATCGTGTCCGCCCCGTAGTTCTCGTAGAAGGGCGTGAAGATGACCACGCGGTCGCCGGGGTTCGTCACCGTCATGACCGAGCACATCATGGCCTCGGTGGAGCCACAGGTCACGACGATCTGGGTCTCCGGGTCGATGTCGAGGCCCATGCGCGGGCTCTGCTTCGCCGCGAGCGCGGCGCGGAAGTTCGGCGCGCCCCAGGTGATGGCGTACTGGTGCGGTCCCTTGTAGGCGACCTCGGCGAGGCGGTCCTCGATGACGCGCGGCGGGTCGAAGTCGGGGAACCCCTGGCTGAGGTTGATGGCGTCGTGCTGCATGCAGATCCGCGTCATGCGGCGGATCACGGAATCGGTGAACCGCGAGGTTCGCGAGCTGAGTTCTTGCATCGGTGCTCCTTCGGGGCCTGCGATGGGCTCGCGCCCTTCTATGCACGCCATCGGTTTGGTGATTTTCGCAGGTCCAACCTACACGTTCGACCTGCGGCGCACCGGCGATTCTCCACAAAGTAAACGCTTACGAAACACGCCCCGCGCACGCTAGAATGGCCGCGTCCGCTGGTCCGTGGACGAGGGCTTTTTTTGGGCGAACCACGCTCGCCGGGCCAGGATTTCTATGTGTGAGGAGAGTTCTTCCATGCCCAAGAACAAGCGCGAGAGCCTGCTGTTCACCTTTATCATGTGTTTCCTGATGGTGCTCTGGATGAGCATCTACAACGTCGCGCGCCAGCAGGGCGCCCTCAACGTCGGGGTCCTCGTCGACGCGTGGGTCGGCTTCCCGTTCGCGTACGTCTTCGCCATGCTGTGCGACTGGTTCGTGGCGAGCCCGTTTGCCAAGGGCTTTGCGTTCAAGCACCTCGTGACGCCCGGAGAGTCGAGCCCCCGTGCGATGACGCTCGCGATCTCGACCTGCACGGTCTTCCCGATGGTCATCATCATGAGCCTCTATGGCGCTTTCGAGGGCGCTTTCCACGCGGGCACGCTCGCGATGGTCCCGGCGACGTGGCTGGCCAACATCCCCTGGAACTTCGTGATGGCGCTGCCGTGGAACCTGCTCTTCGCGGGCCCCGCCGCGCGCTTCGTGTTCCGCCGCGCGTTCCCCGAGGGCACGGTGCTCGCGGAGCCGCAGCTGGGATAGGCCACGGGGCGGGGCTTCTTCATGCCCGCTACATAAAAATGTGTGTAAACGGCACGTCTGTTGACTTATCAACAAACGTGCCGTTATTGTTGTTCCTGCAAAGAAGGACGCGCCGCGCAGGCGCCGTGGGGAGGCAATGTGGTCGAGGATCGTTTTGAGGGCTTTGTCGGGCTGATCGCCGCGATCGAGAAGGAGATTCAGCGCATAAAGACCGCCGAGCTCGCGCGCTTCGGGCTGCGCGCCGGCGACCTGATGTGCGTCTACAACCTCGACAAGCACCCCGAGGGCCTCACGTCCGCCGAGCTCGCGCGCCTGGCCGGTATCGACCGCGCCGCCGTCTCGCGCGTGGTCTCCCGCCTGACCACCGACGGCTTCGTCGAGGTGGGGGAGGCCCCCGCCGGTTCCTCGGGAGCCCGCTACCGCGCCCCCATCAGCCTTACCGAGAAGGGCAAGGCGGCGATGGTAGAGGTCGACCAGATCATCAGCCGCATCGTGGACGAGGCGGGCGACGGCCTCACCGCCGCCAAGCGCCAGGCGATGTACTCGTCGATGGAGTCCGTGCTCGAGCGGCTAAAGACGATGTCGAGATAAGCGCCGCGCGCTTCTTTGCAGCGCTTCGCGACCATCCAAGCAAACCAATCAGCAATCCAACGACCGCGGGGCCCACGCCCCGGGGAGGGAAGAGCCATGTCTGTTCGCATCATCACCGATTCCGGAAGCGACATCCTGCCCGGCGAGCACGAGGGCCTCGTGGTCCTGCCGCTCTCCATCATGTTCGGCATGGATACCTACGCAGACGGCGTGGATCTGAGCCACGAGCACTTCTACGAGCTGCTCGTCGAGGGCGACGACCTGCCGAAGACGGGCCAGGTCAACCCCTTCGTGTTCAGCCAGGCGTTCGACGAGGCGGCCGACGCGGGCGACGACGTCGTGTGCATCACACTCTCGTCCAAGCTCTCGGGCACCTGCCAGTCCGCGATGACCGCCGCCGCGGAGGCGAAGACCGTCGTGCGCGTGGTCGACAGCCTGAACGTCTGCGTGGGCGAGAGGATCCTCGTGGAGCACGCGCTGCGTCTGGCTGCCGAGGGGCGCACGGCGGTGGAGATCTCCGACGAGCTCACGGAGCTGCGCGACCGTGTGTGCGTGGTCGCGCTCCTGGACACCCTTGAGTACCTGCGCCGCGGCGGCAGGATTGGCGCCGCGGCAGCGGGCGTGGGCACGCTGCTGTCCATTAAGCCCGCGATCACCATCGAGGACGGCGAGGTGAAGATGCTCGGCAAGGCGCGCGGCTCGAAGAACGGCCGCAACCTGCTGAACGAGGAGGTCGAGCGCGCGGGCGGCATCGATTTCGGCATGCCCGTGGCGCTCGGCTATGCGGGGCTCTCGGACAAGCTGCTGCAAAAGTACATCGCGGACTCGAAGGCGCTGTGGAAGGAAGGCTTCCCCGGCGGCGACCTGCCCGTCCACAGCGTCGGCGCCACTATCGGCACCCACGTGGGCCCCGGCGCGATCGCGGTGGCATTCTTCCGGAAGTAGGGGAGTGCAGGCGTTTACCTGTGGTGATACGCTGGCTCGAAGAGGCGCGCGTAGGCCAGCAGCAGGACAGCGGCCGTCGCGGCGATGGGCGCGCCGGCGAGCGCGGGCGCGTTGTACGCGGCGCCCGTGCTCAGCACCGCCTGGCCAATCTGCGCGCCGATGGCGTTGCCGCCGTTGAACGCGACCTGCACGCACGCGCCGGCGATCATCTCGCCGCCGCCGGCGCCGACCTCGACCATCGCGAGCTGCTGTGGGCTCGACGGGAAAAAGAGCCCCACGCAGCACAGGAACATCAGCGCCGCCGAGGTGATCATGCTCCCAGAGAACGCGAAGATGAGCAGCATGGCCGCGCAGGCGATGCCCTGGCCGATCGCCGCCGCGCGCCCCGGGGACAGAAGATCCCCGCAGCGCCCGCCGAGCTGCGAGCCCACGATCATGCCGGACCCCGCGAGCACGAGCAGCGCGGGCAGCGCCGCCGCGGCCCAGCCGCCGAAGTTCTCGAGCCAGGGGGACACATAGCTCCACCAGCAGAAGATCCCCGTGTTGCCCAAAAGCACGGCGGCGAGCACGACCCACGGGCCGGGCTTGGCGAGGAAGCGGAACTGCCCGGCGAGCCCTGCGTCTGCGACGGCGCCGATGCGCGGGACGAGCTTGCCGATGAGCGCGAAAGACATCAACGCCCATACCGCGACGAAGACGAAAGCGGCGCGCCAGCTCACGAGCCCGGCGAGCAGCGTGCCGAAGGGGACGCCGAGCGTGTTCGCGAGCGTCTGGCCGAGGACCATGACGGCGACGGCCTGGTTCTCTCGGCCCTTCTCGGCCATGGCCTTGGCGGCGATGGTCGCGGTACCGAAGAACGCGCCGTGGGGCATGCCCGAGATGAAGCGCGCCACGGTGAGCGTGGCCGCGTCGGGCGCGAGCGCCGCCATCGCGTTGCCTGCGCAGCACAGCAGCATGAAGGCCATGAGCAGGCGCTTCGGCTCGATCCGGTGGCCGAACACGAGGATGAGCGTGCCGAAGCACACGCCGACGGCGTACGCGGATATGAACCCGCCCGCCTCCGGTACCGTCACCCCGACCCCGGCGGCGATGTTCGTGATGATCCCCATGACGAGAAACTCGGCAAACCCCAAGGCAAACGAGCCTGTTGCGAGCGCGATCAGCCCTTTTTTCATAGATGACTCCCCCTACGAGCGCAAACGAACCCGAGCGAGTATACGACCAACACTGGGTGACAGTCATTGCGTGCAGCTTTCTGGGACACCCATCACGCAATGACTGTCACCGGCTGATGGGTGGCAAATAATGCTGCACGCAATGACTGTCATCCAGTGATGGGCGGATTGGGGCCGCGCGGCGATAAGTGCGCGGAGCTGGGGCGGGTTCAACCTATACTTCGTTCATACGGATTCGGTACCGCGGCCATCGGAGCAGCCATGCCCTACATCGAGTTCAGCAACGTCGTGCGCAGCTATGGCGAGGGGACGGCGAAGATCAACGCCCTCGACGGTGCTTCTTTCCAGGTGGAGCGCGGCGAGCTCGCCGTGATCCTCGGCCAGTCAGGCGCGGGTAAGACCACGGCACTGAACATCCTCGGCGGCATGGACCGCGCGACGTCGGGCGGCGTGATCGTCGGCGACCGCGACATCAGCGACGCCACGGAGGACGAGCTCGTGGACTTCCGTCGCGCGGACGTGGGCTTCGTCTTCCAGTTCTACAACCTTGTCCCCAATCTGACCGCGCTCGAGAACGTCGAGCTCGCGGCCCAGATTTGCCCCGACTCGCTCGACGCGGAGGAGACCTTGGGCAAGGTCGGCCTGTCCGGGCGCCTCGACAACTTCCCGGCCCAGCTTTCCGGCGGCGAGCAGCAGCGCGTCTCCATCGCCCGCGCCTTGGCAAAGAACCCCAAGCTCCTGCTCTGCGACGAGCCTACGGGCGCGCTCGATTACCAGACGGGAAAGCAGATTCTTCAGCTTCTGCAGGACACCTGCCGCCGCGACGGCATCACCGTCGTCATCGTCACGCACAACGCGGCGCTGGCGGACATGGCCGACCGCCTCATCCGCTTCAAGAGCGGCCGAGTCACCCAGATGACCACGAACGCGAGCCCGCTGCCGATCTCGCGGATCGAGTGGTAGCCGATGACCGCCGTAGGAAAGAAGGGCGCGCGCGAGCTCCGAGCGAACGATCCCCGGGCGAGCGGTCCCCGCGCGCGCAAGCGCCGCGTGGGCAACGCCTTCGCGCTCGGGACCCTGCGCACGGTGCGCGGCACGCTCAAGCGCTTCATCGCGCTCGCTGTGATCTGCCTGCTGGGCGTGACGATGATCGTGGGCCTGCGCGCCGCCTGCCTCGACCTGCGGCAGTCCGCCGATGAGTTCTTCGACGCGCAGCATCTCTTTGACGTGCGCGTCCAGTCGACGCTCGGCCTCACAGACGACGACGTCGCCGCGCTCGCGGGCACCGAGGGCGTGGAGCGCGCCGAGGGCGGCTGGACCGAGACCGTCTACACGACCGTCGGCTCCGGCTCTTCAAAGGCCGAGGTCCGCGCGCTTTCCGACGACGGCCTGAACGAGCCGCGCGTGCTCGAGGGCGAGCTACCCACGAGCGCAGACGAGGTGGCCGTGACCAGGCGCTATGCCGCGGAGACGGGCGTGGGGGTGGGGGATGCCGTGACCTTCCGCAGCGCCGCGGACTCCGATTCTCAGAGCAGCAAGGAAGGCGACGACGCCCAGAAGGACGCGGCCGGATCCGACTCCAGCTCCGATGAGCTCTCCATTGACCTCGACGACGACTCCGCCGACGCCGAGTCGGAGCCCATCTTCGCGCGCAAGGAATACCGGATCAGCGCCATCGTGCTCGACCCGCAGGACATCAACGCGGGCGAGGGCACAATGTCGTTCCGCGCGAGCGGCGGCGCGCAGTACGCCTTCTTTGTCACGAAGGACAACGTGCAGGCCGACGTCTATACCGTGGCCTACCTCTCCGTCGAGGGCGCCGAGGTGCCGCTGTGCTACTCCGACGAGTACGAACGCCTGGTCAGCGATGTAAAGAAGCGCGTCGACGACGCTCGCGAGGAGTGCCAGCGCGCCCGCGGCGAGTCTGTCCGCGCCGACGCGAACGCGACCATCGACGACGCCGAGGACGAGGCGAACGCTAAGCTCGCCGATGGCCAGCGCGAGATCGACGATGCCCAGGCCGAGCTCGACGACGGCCGCGCCCAGCTCGAGGACGGCAAGGAGCAGCTCACGCTCCAGGAGGCTCTCGCCGTGCGCCAGATGGACGACGCGCAGGCGCAGATCAGCGCCGGCTTGGCTCAGCTCAACCAGAAGGCCGTCGAGATCGACGCCAACGAGCCGCAGGTCCAGGACGGTATCGCTCAGGTTGAGGACGGCATCAGGCAGATCGAGGACGGCATCCGGCAGCTCGACGAGGGCATCGCGATCGCCGGCTCCGACCAGACGCGCGCGGCCGCCGTCACGCAGGCCGAGCAGGCGGCCGCAGACGAAGTTGCAAAGAAGTTCGCCGAGGGCCGCTCCCAGGTCCCCGACTACGAGCACATCGACGACAACGTCACGGCGCTCGAGGCGGGCGTCGCACAGGCGACCGCTGCCCTCGAGCAGCTCAAGCAGATGGACCCGCCCGCACCGGAGGAGCAGCTCCAGCAGGCGGAGGCCCAGGTCGCGCAGCTCCAGGAGCAGCTGACCCAGCTCAAGGCTGCGAAGGAGCAGCTCTCGCCCGAGGCGGAGGAGACTGCGACCGCCCAGGCGAAGCAGCAGGCCGCCGACGCGGCGGACAAGGCCATCGACGACAAGGTCGCTGAGCTCTCCCAGACGAAGTCCGGGCTCGAGTCCCAGCTCGCCGACCTCACCGGCAAGCGCGACCAGCTCTTCTCGGCACGGGCGCAGCTCGAGGCCGGCCGCGCGCAGATCGCGTCCGCCCGCGCCCAGCTCGCCGATGCGCAGGCCACGCTCAACGCCAACCGCGCGAAGGCGCTCGCCCAGATCTCGGACGCCCGCGCGACCCTGCGCCAGAAGGAGGGCGAGCTCAACGACGGCGCCGCCCAGCTCGCCGACGCCCGCGCGACGCTCGAGTCCAAGCGCTCCGAGGCCGCGCAAAAGATCGCCGACGCCCGTGCCAAGGTCGCCGACATCGACGATCCCACCTGGTACGTGCAGGACCGCGGCAGCCTCTCCAGCTACTCATCGGTCGAGTCCGACGCCTCGTGCATCGAGGTCCTGGGCACGGTGCTGCCCATCGTCTTCTTTGTGGTGGCGATCCTGATCTCGCTGACCACCATGACGCGCATGGTCGAGGAGGAACGCGGGCTCATCGGCCTGTACAAGGCGCTCGGCTACCCGCGCGGCCGCATCCTGTCCAAATACGTCGCCTATGCGGGCTCGGCGTGCCTGATCGGCGGGATCATCGGCGATTTCGTCGGGTTCATCGTGCTGCCGGCGATCATCTTCACGATCTTCTCGACGATGTACGCGCTGCCGGCGTTCACCTACCACCTCGATGCCGTCTACGCGGTCGCGGCGATCGTGCTCTTTATGCTCGGCATCGTCGGCGCCACGGCCACGACCTGCGTGAAGGAGCTCCGCGAGTCGCCTGCCTCGCTCATGCGCCCGAAGGCCCCGAAGGCCGGCAGCCGCATCCTGCTCGAGCGCATCCGCCCCGTCTGGAGCCGCCTGAGCTTCCTCAACAAGGTCACCGCGCGCAACATTTTCCGTTACAAGCGCCGCTTCCTCATGACGGTCTTCGGCATCGCGGGCTGCGTCGCGCTGCTCATCTGCGGCTTCGGCATCCGCGACACGGTCCTCTCGCTGCCTGAGCGCCAGTACGGCAAGGACGGCGGCGCCATCCGCTACGACCTTGTGGCCGCGAGCAGCACCTCCGACCTCGACGCCGTCGCGGACGACCTCGGTGTCCGCGAAGAGGTGCGCGACCTGCAGCGCGTCCGCATCGACCAGCTCACCGTGAGCTACGGCGACGCCTCGGAGTCCGTGACGCTCTATGTGTTCCCCGACGGCGTGGACGCCTCCAGATACGTGGGGCTCGGCGACGCCTCGGGCGCCGAGGTCGCGCTCGACGACTCGGGCTGCGCCATCACAAAGAGCGCCGAGCAGGTGCTGGGCTTCGGCGCGGGCGACATCGTCCACGTGCAGGACCCGACCCTCGCCGAGTCGAACGTCGAGGTCAACGGCGTCGTCACCAACTACCTCGGCAACTCGATGTACATGAGCGAGTCGGCCTACGAGCGCTGCTTCGCAAAGAAGTGCGAGCAGAACGGGCTTCTTGCCGACCTGAACGGCGACTCCGCGGCGCAGATTGACTTTGCCGACGGGCTCACCGGCGACGAGCGGCTGCTGTCCGTCACGTCGACGGCCAAGCTCGTGCGCGACTTCTCGAGCGCCTTCACGCTCATAAACACCGTGGTCTATGTGGTCATCGTGCTCGCTGCGGCGCTGAGCTTCACCGTGGTCTTCACGCTGTCCAACACGAACATCTCCGAGCGCGAGCGCGAGCTCGCTACGATCAAGGTCCTCGGCTTCAAGCACGGCGAGGTCCACGTCTACATCAACAAAGAAACCATCATCCTCACCGGGATCGGCATCGTGGCCGGCCTGCCGCTGGGCTATGCGCTCACGCGCAGCCTCACGCTCGTGCTCAAGATGCCGTCGCTCTACTTCGACACTGTGGTCGCCTGGCCCACCTACCTCATCGCCGCGGCGCTCGCCTTCGCGTTCACCCTCATGGTCAACGCGATGACCAACCGCTCCCTCGACCGCGTCGACATGGTCGGCGCCCTCAAGTCCGCGGAGTAACGCAAAAAATAAGGAAAAAGAGGGGCAAGAAGCTGCGGATTCTTGCCCCTCTTGATTTTGTATACACGTATACTATGCACAAATTGAATCAGGTGCTGAGATCAAGGCGGACGGGGCCGACTCCCTCTCTGAGGAGGTTGGCTTATGAGCACTTCAGATCTTTTGAATCTGCTGTCACTCGTAATCGCGGCAATTGGACTCGGCTTCATGATCGGCCGACGAAAATAGCCGCCCCCGCATAAGCGGAAGCGGCCACTTCCATCCACTTACACAATTCAAAAAGTGGAGTCGGCCAAACCCGTGGCACCGGGTGCCGTCCGTCTTGATAATAGCACCTGATGATGCCGAATGGCCCGCACCAAGCAGGCGCTTTCCGGTGTCACTGTATACACAGAAAGGATGGGCATGGCAGGTACGGTTGTGGTGTCCGCTCGCATCGACGAAGCGACCGCCGCCCGCGCAGCGGCGCGCATCAAGGCGGAAGGGCTCACGGTCGGCGAGGTGATCAAGCGCTTTTGGAGACAAATCGCCGCTGGCGGTGAGCTCCCAAAGGAAGAAACCGATGAATCGGTCGACATCCTAGGGGAGTTCCACAGGTTCCAAGAGAGCCTTCCCGAGGCCGATCCGTGGTTGCTTGACCTCAAGGACGAGCAGGTAAACGGAGTGGGCGTGAGCCACCATGCCTAGGCGTTCAAATTGCCGCCTGCTCTTTGGCCTGGACATTCTCTTGGATTTGGTCTGCGAAGGCCGGCCGCAGCATGCGGAGGCAAACAAGGTGATCGAGCTATGCAACGGCGAGGGAGACATGGGCTTCGTCGCGGCGGCATCGCTAAAAGACGCATATCGCATTTTCTGTAAACAATATGGTGAGGAAAGCGCGAGGCGAGCAGTTGGATTCTTGATGAACCTCCTCATCATCGTCCCGTTGTCTGCCGAGGAATGCGATATTGCGCTTCGCTCAGATGAGCCCGACTTCGGGGATGGGCTTATCCGCGCCTGCGCCGAGCTGAACGATATCGACTTCATCCTCACTCGGAACGAGTCCGCGTTCGCGCACTCGAAGATTCGCTCCCTCGACTGCGCAGATTATCTCGAGATTGCTTGCAACGGGGACTGAGGCGCCCGACCAGCTATACTCAAGAGTAGTGCTGTGACTGACGGGTATACGCGGGCAACCGCGGGGGAGCAGCGCGAACATACTCAGTGCCGACCGTCTGGGCAAGCCGTTCTCTGTGCAGGGGTGGGCTTGCCTTATGTTTTGGCGGCCGATCGCGCACGGGGAGGCGGCTCATCACCGAAAGGATGTGCCGATGCAGGACCTTTGCGAGCTTTTGGCCAGCAACCCGTACCCCGGGCGCGGGATTGTGGTGGGCAAGGACGTCGTCTACTACTGGATCATGGGCCGCAGCGTGAACTCGCGTAATCGCGTCTTCGTCCCCACCGACGACGGAATCCGCACGCAGGCGCACGACCCGGCGTTGCTCGAGGACCCGAGCCTGATCATTTATCGACCCGTGCGCACCATGGGCAAGAAGCTCGTCGTCACGAATGGCGACCAGACTGACACCATCGTCGACGCGGGGAGCTTCCGCGACGGTTGCATGGCCCGCGAGTTCGAGCCCGACGCGCCGAACTTCACCCCGCGCATCAGCGCCGTCGTCAACGAGGACGACTCGTTCGAGATCTCCATCCTCAAGCACCAGGCCAACGGCCGCTGCCTGCGCGAGTTCTTTGCGTACGAGGGCGCCGACGAGGGCGTGGGCTACTTCATCAGCACCTACCAGGGCGACGGCGACCCGCTGCCGACCTTCGCCGGCGAGCCCCTCGAAGTCGTGCTGCCCGCCGACCCCGCCGACGTCTGGCGCGCCCTCGACGCCGACAACAAGGTGAGCCTCTACGCCAAGCTCGGCGCCGACGTCCGCATCTTCAACAAGCATCTGGGCGATTAGCGAGGTTTTGTTCTGCACTCGCGAGTGCGGGGAGACGCATCCGTGGGCGCAGTTCCGCATGAGCCGGACGCGACTTGATGTCGCGTCCGTGCGAAAAGGACTGTCTGAGCACCGCGGATGCGTCTCCCCGCACCCCCTAAAAGAGGAGATCCCTTGAACGAACTCGAGCTCAAGTACGGCTGCAACCCCAACCAGAAGCCCTCCCGCATCTACATGAAGGACGGCTCCGACCTGCCCGTGACCGTGCTGTGCGGCAAGCCCGGCTACATCAACTTCCTCGACGCCCTCAACTCTTGGCAGCTCGTGCGCGAGCTCAAGGAGGCCACGGGCCTGCCCGCCGCAGCGAGCTTCAAGCACGTGAGCCCCGCCGGGGCCGCCGTGGGCCTACCGCTCTCCGAGGTGGACAAGCAGATCTACTTCGTCGACGACGAGGGCGAGCTTTCCCCGATCGCCTGCGCCTATATCCGTGCCCGCGGCGCCGACCGCATGAGCTCCTACGGCGACTGGGCCGCGCTCTCCGACGTCTGCGACGAGCGCACCGCGCGCTATATCAAGCACGAGGTCTCCGACGGCATCATCGCCCCCGGCTATACCCCCGAGGCGCTCGAGATCCTCTCGGCAAAGAAGGGCGGCAAGTACAACGTCGTCCAGATCGACCCTGGCTACGTCTGCCCGGCGACCGAGACCAAGGACGTCTTTGGCATCACCTTCGAGCAGGGGCACAACTTCTT
>QAKZ01000091.1:0-36657 GCA_003150175.1 Coriobacteriia bacterium | reverse complement strand
TCGTGACGACGAGCTTCTTGCCCATGGTGCGCACGGGTCGATAAATGATCAGGCTCGGGTCCTCGAGCAACGCCGGGTCGTGCGCCTGCGTGCGGATTCCGTCGTCGGTGGGGACGAAGACGCGATTACGCGAGTTCACGCTGCGGCCCATGATCCAGTAGTAGACGACGTCCTTGCCCACCACAATCCCGCGCCCGGGGTACGGGTTGCTGGCCAAAAGCTCGCAAAGGTCCTGCATCGGCACATCCTTTCGGTGATGAGCCGCCTCCCCGTGCGCGATCGGCCGCCAAAACATAAGGCAAGCCCTCGACTGCGCAGATTATCTCGAGATTGCTTGCAACGGGGACTGAGGCGCCCGACCAGCTATACTCAAGAGTAGTGCTGTGACTGACGGGTATACGCGGGCAACCGCGGGGGAGCAGCGCGAACATACTCAGTGCCGACCGTCTGGGCAAGCCGTTCTCTGTGCAGGGGTGGGCTTGCCTTATGTTTTGGCGGCCGATCGCGCACGGGGAGGCGGCTCATCACCGAAAGGATGTGCCGATGCAGGACCTTTGCGAGCTTTTGGCCAGCAACCCGTACCCCGGGCGCGGGATTGTGGTGGGCAAGGACGTCGTCTACTACTGGATCATGGGCCGCAGCGTGAACTCGCGTAATCGCGTCTTCGTCCCCACCGACGACGGAATCCGCACGCAGGCGCACGACCCGGCGTTGCTCGAGGACCCGAGCCTGATCATTTATCGACCCGTGCGCACCATGGGCAAGAAGCTCGTCGTCACGAATGGCGACCAGACTGACACCATCGTCGACGCGGGGAGCTTCCGCGACGGTTGCATGGCCCGCGAGTTCGAGCCCGACGCGCCGAACTTCACCCCGCGCATCAGCGCCGTCGTCAACGAGGACGACTCGTTCGAGATCTCCATCCTCAAGCACCAGGCCAACGGCCGCTGCCTGCGCGAGTTCTTTGCGTACGAGGGCGCCGACGAGGGCGTGGGCTACTTCATCAGCACCTACCAGGGCGACGGCGACCCGCTGCCGACCTTCGCCGGCGAGCCCCTCGAAGTCGTGCTGCCCGCCGACCCCGCCGACGTCTGGCGCGCCCTCGACGCCGACAACAAGGTGAGCCTCTACGCCAAGCTCGGCGCCGACGTCCGCATCTTCAACAAGCATCTGGGCGATTAGCGAGGTTTTGTTCTGCACTCGCGAGTGCGGGGAGACGCATCCGTGGGCGCAGTTCCGCATGAGCCGGACGCGACTTGATGTCGCGTCCGTGCGAAAAGGACTGTCTGAGCACCGCGGATGCGTCTCCCCGCACCCCCTAAAAGAGGAGATCCCTTGAACGAACTCGAGCTCAAGTACGGCTGCAACCCCAACCAGAAGCCCTCCCGCATCTACATGAAGGACGGCTCCGACCTGCCCGTGACCGTGCTGTGCGGCAAGCCCGGCTACATCAACTTCCTCGACGCCCTCAACTCTTGGCAGCTCGTGCGCGAGCTCAAGGAGGCCACGGGCCTGCCCGCCGCAGCGAGCTTCAAGCACGTGAGCCCCGCCGGGGCCGCCGTGGGCCTACCGCTCTCCGAGGTGGACAAGCAGATCTACTTCGTCGACGACGAGGGCGAGCTTTCCCCGATCGCCTGCGCCTATATCCGTGCCCGCGGCGCCGACCGCATGAGCTCCTACGGCGACTGGGCCGCGCTCTCCGACGTCTGCGACGAGCGCACCGCGCGCTATATCAAGCACGAGGTCTCCGACGGCATCATCGCCCCCGGCTATACCCCCGAGGCGCTCGAGATCCTCTCGGCAAAGAAGGGCGGCAAGTACAACGTCGTCCAGATCGACCCTGGCTACGTCTGCCCGGCGACCGAGACCAAGGACGTCTTTGGCATCACCTTCGAGCAGGGGCACAACTTCTTTAAGATCGACGACGAGCTGCTCAGCGACGTCGTGACGGTAAATAAAGACATCCCTGATGCCGCCCGCCGCGACATGATCGTCTCGCTGATCACGCTCAAGTACACGCAGTCGAACTCCGTCTGCTACGTCAAGGACGGCCAGGCCATCGGCGTGGGCGCCGGCCAACAGAGCCGCGTCCACTGCACGCGCCTCGCGGGCAACAAGGCCGACACCTGGTATCTGCGCCAGCACCCGAAGGTGCTCGGCCTCAAGTTCGTCGACGGTATCCGCCGCGCCAACCGCGACAACGCCATCGATGTCTACATCTCCGACGAGCACGACGATGTGCTGGCCGAGGGTGAGTGGCAGAAGTGGTTCGCCCAAAAGCCCGAGGTCCTCACCCGCGAGGAGAAGGCCGCTTGGATCGCCACGCAGACCGGCGTGACGCTCGGCTCGGACGCCTTCTTCCCCTTCGGCGACAACGTCGAGCGCGCCCACAAGTCCGGCGTGACCTACATCGCCGAGCCCGGCGGCTCCATCCGCGACGACAACGTGATCGAGACCGCGGACAAGTACGGCATGGCCATGGCCTTCACGCACATGAGGCTGTTCCACCACTAACGCGCGATAGCCTGAGGGCGCGACAACTAGTAGGGGCGGGCACGAATCATCCGAAAGCGACTCGGATAATGCGTGCCCGCCCCTTAGCTTCCGCCCCCCATTCCGCACCTGAGAAAGCCGTTAACTATTGACGAATGTGGACGGTGAAATTTAACGCATCGATTTGCTTAACGGGTCAAGCGCGCTTAACGCGCGTCGGTGCGTCTCTTCTTGCTGTGCGCCTAAGCGGCTGCTATAGCACGAGGATCCCCAGGTGCTCGAGCAGGATCTTGAGGCCTATGAGGATGAGGACCACGCCGCCGACGATGCTCGCGGGCTTCTCGTAGCGCGAGCCGAAGAAGTTGCCCACAAAGACGCCGGCAATGGTGAAGCAGAAGGTCACGACGCCGATGATCAGGATGGACGGCACGATGTCGACCGCCAGCGCGGCGAACGAGATGCCCACGGCCAGCGCGTCGATGGACGTGGCGACGGCCAGGATGAAGAACTCGCCGAGGTCGATCTTGTCCGTCGGCTTGCCGTCGTCCTCGCCCTCCTCGTCGTGGAGCGCCTCCCAGAGCATCTTGCCTCCGATGACGGCAAGAAGCACGAACGCGATCCAGTGGTCGATCGGCGAGATGAGCCATAGGAACTGGCTGCCCAGCGCCCAGCCGATGAGCGGCATCAGCGCCTGGAACCCGCCGAAGAACAGCGCCAGCGCGAAGGCGACCTTCAGGTTTACCTTCTTCATGCCAAGGCCTTTGCAGATGGACACGGCGAACGCGTCCATCGACAGCCCGACCGCGATGAGCAGCAGCTCAACGATACCCATGAACCTCTCCGTTCAGTTACTGCTGCGCGCGGAGTCAAAAAAAGAGACCCCCGCACAGCACCCCATGATGCCGTACGTGAGTCTCGTTCATTAAGGCAAGCCAGGCTCCGGCCGTCCCGCGGCCATTCGCCAGTATGTTGACTTGCCGCACGCGGTCCCAGCCGCCTGCGACTACTCCCTCAAGTACTGAGGAAGAAGAATAACACAGGGCGGCGCCGCGGCGGGGCAGTGCCGGCGCGCCCTGTGTTTCGCTTGCAAAAACTGCGGGTTTTCGGCTTGCGCTTTAGCGTGCTAAAGCGGTATAGTCCTTCTCGTCACTTTAGCGTAGTAAAGCGCCTGCCACCCCTCGGCCCTCGAGCAGGCGCAAGGGAAGGGGATCCCCATGAAGCTCTCGATGAACCGCCGCGAGTTCCTCGCCGCCTTCGGCACCGTCGCCGCCTCCGCCGTCCTCGCCGGCTGCGGCGGGTCCAACGCCTCCGCCGGCGCCGCCGGCTCCGCCTCCAAGGACTCCGGCGCCGCC
This sequence comes from Coriobacteriia bacterium, assembly GCA_003150175.1. Taxonomy (GTDB): domain Bacteria; phylum Actinomycetota; class Coriobacteriia; order Coriobacteriales; family Atopobiaceae; genus Paratractidigestivibacter. The sequence goes on along the minus strand of QAKZ01000091.1, from coordinate 32,812 downwards.
GACGACAAGTCCGCCACCGCGACCAAGAAGCTCATCGTCGGCTTCGACTCCGCCTACCCGCCCTACGGCTACGTCGGCGACGACGGTCAGTACACGGGCTTCGACCTCGAGCTCGCCCAGGAGACCGCGAAGCGCAACAGCTGGGACGTACAGCTCGAGCCCATCGACTGGGACGCCAAGGACACCCTCATGGACTCCGGCGCCATCAACTGCATCTGGAACGGCTTCACCGTCGAGGGCCGCGAGAACGACTACACCTTCTCCGGCAACTATATGATCAACGCCCAGGTCATCGTGGTAAAGAAGGGCGCCGGCATCACCGACTTCGCCGGACTCGCGGGCAAGACCGTCATCACCCAGACCGACTCGGCAGCCTACGAGGTCCTTGCCGGCGACGACGCCGCCAAGGCCGACGTGGCCGCGACCTTCGCCTCGCTCGAGACCATCGGCGACTACAACACCGCCTTCATGCAGCTCGAGTCCGGCGCCGTCGACGCCGTGGCGTGCGACCTCTCCATCGCCGCCTATCAGCTCGCCGCCAAGCCCGACGCCTATCAGCAGCTCGACGAGAAGCTCTCCGAGGAGCACTACGCGGTCGGCTTCAAGAAGGGCGACGAGGCCACGGCCGACACCGTGACCGAGACCCTCAAGGCCATGGACAAGGACGGCTTCGTCAAGGACCTCTGCGAGAAGTACGCCGACCAGGGAATCTCCTACTCAAACTGGTGCCTGGCGTAGAATCTTTGACCGTTGACGCATCGGGCGCCGCCGCCTCGCGCAGGCGACGGTGCCCTTCGGATGTAGAAAGGGGAGCGCGTTGGACCTTCTGACTATGACGGGCATGCTGGGGCAGGGCTTCCTCGTGAGCCTGCAGATCTTCGCCTTCACGCTCGTTGGCTCGTTGCCGCTGGGCATGCTCGTGGCCTTCGCGCGCATGAGCAAGTTCAAGCCGCTCGCGCTTCTTGCCCGCGCGTACATCTCGATCATGCGCGGCACGCCGCTGATGCTGCAGATGTTCGCGATCTACTTCATGCCGTACTACGTGTTCGGCATCAGCCTGACCACGGACAGCAAGTGGTACGCGACGATCGTGGCGTTCATCATCAACTATGCCGCTTACTTCGCCGAGATCTACCGCTCCGGCATCCAGTCCATCCCGCGCGGCCAGTACGAGGCGGCCGAGGTCCTGGGCTACTCGGGCTCGCAGACCTTCATGCGCATCGTTCTTCCGCAGGTCGTCAAGCGGATCCTGCCCGCCGTGACGAATGAGGTCATCGCGCTCGTCAAGGACACCTCGCTCGCGTTCTCCATCGGCGTCATCGAGATGTTCACCGTCGCCAAGCAGCTCGTGGCCTCTCAGGTCAGCATGGCGCCCTTCATCATCGCCGCGGCCTTCTACTGGGTCGCGAACTTCGTCATCGACATCGTCGCCGGCCGCGTCGAGCGCCGCCTGAACTACTACCACGACTAATGACGAAAAGGGACAGTCCCTTTTCGTCATTTTGAGGAGATCCTATGGCAGAGAACAAGAACGGCGCGCCGGTGGTCGCGGTCGAGCACGCGCAAAAGAGCTTCGGCGACGTGCAGGTCCTGCGCGACATCTCGCTGACGGTCAACCCCGGCGAGGTCGTGGCCATCATCGGCCCGTCGGGCGGCGGCAAGTCCACGCTGCTGCACTGCATGACGCTGCTCGAGCGGATGGACGCGGGCGACCTTAGCTACGGCGACCTGGCCATTTGCCGTGACGGCGTCTATGGCGATAAGCCCACGCTCGCCGAGGCGCGCTCGCGCTTCGGCCTCGTGTTCCAGAACTACAACCTCTTCCCGCACTTTTCGGTGCTTAAAAACGTGATGGACGCGCCGATCTGCGTCCAGAAGCGCGACCGCGCCGATGTCGAGGAGCAGGCCCGTGCCCTCATCGCAAAGATGGGCCTCACCGGCAACGAGGATAAGGTCCCCTGCCAGCTCTCCGGCGGTCAGCAGCAGCGTGCGAGCATCGCCCGCGCCCTGTGCATGAACCCGCAGATCGTGTTCTTCGATGAGCCGACCTCCGCGCTCGACCCCGAGCTCACGGCCGAGGTGCTCAAGGTGATCAAGGGCCTTGCCGCCGAGGACATGACCATGGTCATCGTCACGCACGAGATGAGCTTCGCGCGCGAGGCCGCCGACCGCATCGTCTTTATGGACGGCGGCGTCATCGTCGAGCAGGGCCCGGCCCGCGAGCTCATCGATAACCCGCGCGAGGAGCGCACGCGCGCGTTCTTGGCCCAAAGGGGCGCGTAGGGGCGCGGCACTCGGCGCGCTACTCACGCCGCGACAGCTCCGAAAAACCCTTAGATCAAGCCGAAGTGCTCGAGCGCGGTCGCCACGCCGTCCTCGGCGGCGGTATCCGTCACGTAATCGGCGTGCTCCTTGACGTTGTCGTGCGCGTTGCCCATCACGACTGCGACGTCGGCCTCGTCGAGGATCGCGAGGTCGTTCTCGGAGTCGCCGAAGGCGTAGACGCGCGACGGCCGGAAGGGCAGCGCATCGATGAAGGCGCGGCCTCCGATACCCTTGCTCGTGCCGGGGATCGCCAGCTCGTGATACCCGCCGCCGACGTTCATGTAGTGGTAGCTCCCCATGAGGAACTCGCTTGACCGGCAGGCCGCGAGGCTCGTGTCGATGAAGTCGATCTTCCCGAAGTCCATGCGCCCGCCGGCGGCCTCGTACTGCTCGATGGTCTGGGCGCCGGGGATGGCGCGACGCAGGTCGGAGGCCTCGGCGTCGCCGTAGACGAGCGCGCAGCCGTAGGTCCCCTCGATGAGCGCCTCCATGCCGATGCGGTGCATCTCGGCGACGGTGCGCGCAAAGACATCGCGGTCGATGGTCCGGTCGTAGACGACTTTCTTGCCATAGACGACGTGCGTGCCGTCGAGGGTGACGGCGCCGGCGAATGGGCACGAGGCCATCAGGTTCGTGATGCCCAGGACGCTGCGCCCGGTGCAGACCGCGGCGACGTTGCCCGCGCCGACGAAGCGCCGGATGGCGTCGACGACCCGCGGGCGCGGAGCATCGGTCGGCCCTGTGACGGGGTCGCGGTACGTGAGCGTACCGTCGACGTCGAAGAATGCGACAACCGGGTTGGGCATGGGGTTCCTCCTGGGGTTTGCAGGGCGCGGGGTTTCTTGGCGGAGGCGGTCGGTGCGTGGCAGTGTTTGGGGCGCGGCAGCGCTTGGGGCGTGCCGACGCCCGCCGCCTTCGACGTTACAGACAGGCCGCGGCAATGCGGGTCTTGAGCTCGTCGATGCCCTGGCCGGTCTGGGCGCTGGTGATGATCATCTGGTCGCGCGGGACCTCGAGCTGGCGGGACAGCAGCGCTGCCTGCGAGTTCTGCTTGCCGCGGCCGAGCTTATCGCCCTTGGTGAGGACGACGAGGTAGGGGAGGCCGGCGTCCTGGAGGAAGCCGATCATCTGCTGGTCGAGCTTCTGCGCCTCGTGACGGATGTCCACGAGCGAGAGCACGAGGTTGAAGCTGCGCTCAAGCTCGAAGTAGCCGCCGATGAGCTCGCTCCAGCGCTCCTTCTCGGCCTTGGAGACGCGTGCGAAGCCGTAGCCGGGCAGGTCGACGAAGGTGATGCCGTCGACGTCAAAAAAGTTGACGTTGCAGGTTTTGCCCGGCGTGGACGAGACCTTGACGAGATTCTTGCGCCCAAAGAGCTTGTTGAGCAGGGACGACTTGCCCACGTTCGATCGGCCGGCCACGCTGACCTCGGGCTGGGTGGGCTCGGGAATCTTCGTGACGTCGCCGTAGGAAGCCACGAAGCGAGCGAGCTGGTAATTGATGGAGGCCATGGGGGTCCTTTCGCGCGGGTTCAACCTGCATATTCTACCAGCGGTTTCCGTGTGGCAAGAAGCCCGCCCCGCCCGAAGGCACGAATTCTAGACAAGCCCGGGGCGTGGCGGGCGCCGTGGCGGAAATCGCCGATATGGCACGCGAGGTGGGGAGAGGCGCGGCCCGCGGCACAGGGGGCGGCGCTGCGCGTGGCGAGAATCGCCGCTGTGGCACGGTGCGTGGCGAGAATCGCCGCCGTGGCAGGGAATCGCGTGCCACAGCGCCCTTCTTTGCAACAGGTTGTGCCACAGCGCCTCTTTTTGCAACGGGTTGTGCCACAACGGCTTTTTTCGCTACGGGCTGTGCCAAGGCGGGCCTTTTGCTGCGCGCGACATCGCGGCGCGCAGGCTCGAGGAGAAGCTCAGCCCCGTGCCCGGGGGAGCGCCCTCGCGCCGATCACGGCTTGCGCCGCCAAGGCGATCCCCGCCGCGAGCCACAGCGTGAGGTAGCCGCCCGCCCCGATGACGGAGCCGCCGATCACGCTGCCCACGCCGCCGCCGGCAAAGACGCCGAGACCTATGAGCCCGGTGCAAAGCCCCGCGCGGCCCGGGCCCACGTCCATGGAGAGCGCGACGAGCGTCGGCTGCACGAGGATGTAGCCGAGGCCGAGGCATGCCGCCGCGACCAGCGCCGGTGTCCAGGAGCCGGTGAGCGTCGAGGCAGCAAGAAGCGCGCACGCAGCGATGCCCGAGACCTCGCCGACGAGGATGACGCCGGCCTGCCCGCGCGCGGCGCCGATGCGGCCCGAGAGACTGCCGCCGGCAAGGCACGCGAGGCCGTAGAACATCATGAGCAGACCCGCTTGTGTGGACGCAAGGCCGCACTTTTCGGCAAGGAAGGTTCCCATGAAGCCATAGACGCCCAGGTAGATGATGCCGGTCGAGCACGCGATGAGAAACACGGCGCGCCCGGGGCCAAAGAACGTGCGCGTTGCTTGCACAAGGAACGCGGCGGGGCGGAACGGCTCGGCCTGCGCCGCTCCGCGCTTCTCTCCGACTCCGCGAAGGCGCATGACGCCTGCCCACGCGACCGCGCCGAGCACGCCGAAGCACACGAACGCCGCGCGCCATCCGACGAGGTCGCAGATGATGCCGCCGAGCCCCACCGAGATCCCTTGTCCGGTGAAGGTGATGCCCATGAGCAGGCCGACCGCCCCTTGTCGGTCCTCAGTGCTCACCACGTCGCCCACCAGCGCTTGGCTCACACTGATGATGCCCGCGGCGAAGCAGCCGGTGACGATGCGCGCGGCGATGAGGATCCCGAGCGTGGGCGCCGCCGCGCAGGCCGCGGTGCTCACGGCGAGCCCCGCGACGATGATGCGCAGGAGGCGGACGCGCCCCACGGCGTCGCCGATAGCGCCGCAGACGGGCTGGAGCAGACCGTACGGCGTGAGGTAGGCAGTGAGGATGATGGCCGCAGCGCTCGGCGCGACCGCGAGCGCTTGCGCGATGGCGGGCAGCGCCGGCGAGACGAACCAGTTGTCGGCAGCGGAGACGAGGCCGCAGAAGCCGAGGGTGACGACGATTCTCTTTTGCGCGGGGGTCATGGGCGTGTCTCCAATCAGCTGCAAACGCGGCGACGCGTGTCGCGAGACACGACCATACCACCATCGCCCCCGCTGCGTTTAGACTTGTGTGAACGAGCGCGATTGAGCGCGAACGAGCTGCAAAGAAGGGCGGTCACATGGGTGAAGAGCTGCTGCGCGAGTTCTGCGCGGAGAACGTCGAGCACGTCCCGGCGGCGATCGCGGCCGGCGCAGGGCGCATCGAGCTGTGCGACAACCTGGCCGTCGGCGGGACGACGCCGTCGCACGGGGTGATCCGCGCGGCGGTCGGGATGTGCCGGCCGGCAGGCGTCGCGGTGATGTGCATGGTCCGGCCGCGCGGCGGCGACTTCGTGTACACCGAAGCCGAGGCGGGCATCATGGCCGATGACCTGCGGCACGCAGCTGAGCTGGGGGTGGACGGCGTCGTCTTCGGCTGCCTCCGCGACGGCGAGGTCGACCTGGGCCTCACCGAGCGGCTCGTGCGGCTCGCCAAGCAAGAAAGCCTCTCGGTTACGTTCCATATGGCCTTCGACGAGCTGCCGCCCGCCGCGCAGCCCGCGGCGCTTGACGCGCTGGCCGAGCTCGGCGTCGACCGGGTGCTTACGCACGGCGGCGCGGCCGGCACGCCGATGGCGGACAACACGGCGCGCCTGCGCGAGCTCGCTGATTACGCGGCCGGTCGCATAACGGTCCTGCCCGGAGGCGGCGTGACCTGGGAGAATGCCGCCGAGGTCGCGGGTGCCGTCGGCGTCTCCGAGGTCCACGGCACCCGCATCGTGCGGCTTACTACAGCCCCTTGAGCTGCTGCGGGAGAGTGCCTGCGAGCGGGGCGACGTAGCGGCGGAAATCGTCCGTCACGCCCATGCCGTCGGCGCAGATCCACTCGCGCGGGACGGGCTTGACCTTGTTCGCGACCTCGAGGACGTCGACGGTCCCGTACTCGGCGGCGTACGGCTCGTCGCCGGTGCGCGTGAGCGTGCACATGCGCACCGACTCGCCGGCCAGCGCTGCGGAGACCCCGCGGCGGCCGAGCTCGAACGCCTCGTCCAGGTCGACCTCGCTCGCGCAGTGGGACGCGCAGCGCTGCAGCGTGGACAGCTCGACGGCGCGCGTCTTTACCCCGAGGCGCGCCTTGGCGACGCCGGCCAGGTAGCGGCTCGGGCCGGAGAGCTGCGCCAGGTGGCCGAACTCGTCGACGCCGGTGCCCGCGGCGACGGTCTTTTCGGCGATCAGGTGGCCGTCGGCCCCGCGGACGCCCTCGCTCATGGCGACGACCACGGTGTTCTGGTGCTCCAGCAACACCGAGATGCGCTCGATCAGCGCGTCCTCGTCGAGCGTGACCTCCGGCAGCAGCACGAGGTCGGGGCCGGCGAGGCATGCGGAGCCCGCGAGCCAGCCGGCGTCGCGGCCCATGATCTCGACGAAGGTCACGCTCTTGAGGTCGTAGACGTCGGCGTCGCGCGCGACCTCGGACACGGCGGTGGCCACGAAGCGGGCCGCGCTGCCGTAGCCGGGCGTGTGGTCGATGCCCACGAGGTCATCGTCGATGGTCTTCGGCACGCCGATAAAGCGGATGGGGGAGCCCATGCGCGCGCCCCACGCACCGAGCTTGGCGATGGTGTCCATCGAGTCGTTGCCGCCGATGTAGAGCACGGCGTCGAAGCCGTCGGCCTCGAGCTTCGCGAAGGCGTCGGCAAAGAAGCCCTCGGCCTCGGGAGCGTCGAGCGCGGGCAGCTTGAAGCGGCAGCTCCCGAGCCAGCTCGACGGGGTGCGGCGCAGCAGCGCGAGCGCGTCGTCGTCCGGCAGCGCCTCGCCGAGCGCGACCGTGCGACCCGCGAGGTAGCCCTGGATGCCGTAGCGCATGCCGACGGTCTCGGCGCCCGCCTCGCGCGCGCCCGCGACGACGCCGGCGAGGCTCGAGTTGATGGCGGCCGTGGGCCCGCCGGACTGTCCGACCAGGATGCGCTTCTTTGCGGGTGATGCTGCCATGGGGCTCCTCTCGCCGCCGGGTTCGTTTTCTATAGGATACCGCCGACCGGCCCCGACGGCGCCTTGCCGAGTCTGCCGTGGTCCCGCCCGGCGCCAGCAACGTTGGATGGCGCCTCGCCGAGACGAGTGCGGTCCTGCTCTTCGCCCGCCTCTTTATAAACAAAGTAACCGTGTTCGGTAATAAACTCATCGAATGAGGGTATTCATTTATGTGTATGTGTTGCCGCGGGGCCTATGTGCCCAGTCGGCGCACCCCTAACAACCAGCGAATGTGAGACGCCCCTGCAGCAGGGGGCGCCCGTCTCCCGCTCGCGCGTCGCACGAAACGAGGGACATGAAACACTGGAACACCCCTGTCTTGGAAGTCATCGAGAGCCTGGGCACGTCCGCCTGGGAGGGCCTGGCGCCGGATGAGGCCGCCCGCCGCCTGGCGAAGACCGGGCCCAACGCCTATCGGCAGGCGAAGGGCGAGAGCCTCGCATCCCAGGTCCTGCGCCAGTTCAAGGATGTATCGAACATCATCCTCCTCGTGGCGGCGGCGCTGTCCTTCGCGCTCGCCGCGCGCGAGGGCTCGGGATTCCTCGAGCCGCTGGTGATCGTGGCCATCATCGTGCTGAACATGGTGCTCGCCGTCACGCAGGAGCGCGGCGCCGAGCGCGCCCTCGAGGCACTCGCGGACCTCAACAGCCCCACGTGCCTGGTGCTGCGCGGCGGCTCCCGCATAGAGATCGACACGGCCGACGTCGTGCCGGGCGACGTCCTCGTCCTCAAGACGGGAGACCTCGTGGCGGCGGACGCCCGCCTCGTCGAGGCGACGGGACTCGCCGTGGACGAGTCCTCCCTCACCGGGGAGTCGGAGGCGGCGGAGAAGGACGCCTCGGCCTTGCCCGAGGAGGACGCCGCCATCGGCGACCGCTCGAACATGGTCTTCTCCGGCTGCCTGGTCACGGCCGGCAACGCGACGGCGGTGGTCACGGCCACGGGCATGGAGACCGAGATGGGGCGCATCGCGGGCTACCTCAACGAAACCCAGAGGATGCAGACGCCGCTCCAGCTGCGCCTCGTCCGCGTCGTGCGCGCCATCAGCGCCGTCGCACTGGCCGCCGCGGCGATCCTGCTCGCCACGGGCCTCCAACAGGGCGAGGAGTTCTGGGCGATGGTGCTCGCAGCAGTGAGCCTCGCCGTGGCCGCCGTGCCCGAGACGCTGCAGCTCATAGTCACGCTTTCGCTCACGCAGGGCGTCCACAACATGGTCGGTAAGCACGCGCTCATCCGCAAGCTGCCGGCGGTCGAGACCCTGGGCTCCGTGAGCGTTATCTGCTCGGACAAGACGGGCACCCTCACGCAGAACCGCATGAGCATCCGGCGCATGTGGGCGGCGGCACCCTACCTCCCCGTGAGCGTTCCCGTGGCGGTCGACGGCGCCGTGGAGGGCGTGGCCGAGCTCGACCTGCTGCACAAGCTGGCGCTGGCCAGCAACGCCGCCATCGAGCCCGATGGCGAGGGCGGCTCCCGCATCGTGGGCGACGCCACCGAGACCGCCATCGTGCGCCTGCTCACGGAAGGCGGGGAGACTCGGGAGCAGCTCCTCGCGGAGCGGCCCCGCGTGGGCGAGGTACCGTTCTCCTCCGCCCGAAAGATGATGACGAGCGTCCATGAGCTTCCGCAGGGCGGCTACCTGGTGCTCACCAAGGGCGCCTTCGACCGCCTGCCGTTCGCGCCGGCCCCCGCCGAGGAGCTCGCGCGGCGCCAGGAGGCCCACGACAGCTTCGCCGCGGATGCCCTTCGCGTCATCGCGCTGGGGAGCCGCGTGGTGGAGGAGCTCCCCGCCAGCGGCGACCTCGAGGAGCTCGAGCGCGACCTTACGTTCGAGGGGATCGTGGGCATCATCGACCCGCCGCGCCCGGAGGCGCGCGACGCCATCGATACCGCCCGCTGCGCGGGCATCCACACCGTCATGATCACGGGCGACCATGCCGCCACGGCCACCGCCATCGCCCGGCAGATCGGCCTCATTGGCGAGAAGGGCTCCGTGGTAACGGGCAAGCAGCTCGCCGCAATGTCTGACGAGGAGCTCGTCGCCAACGTGCGCGCCTACTCCGTCTACGCGCGCGTCTCGCCCGAGGACAAGATCCGCATTGTGGAGGCCTGGCAGGAGCAGGGCGAGGTCGTGAGCATGACGGGCGACGGCGTGAACGACGCGCCGGCGCTCAAGGCGGCAGACGTGGGCGTTGCCATGGGCGCGGCCGGCACCGAGGTCGCCAAGGCCGCGGCGGACATGATCCTCACGGACGACAATTTCGCGACCATAGTGGACGCCGTGCGCGAGGGCAGGAACGTCTTCTCCAACATCAGGCGCACGGTTTACTTCTTGATCAGCTGCAACCTCTCCGAGATCGTGGTGATGCTGGGGGCGCAGCTCGCGGGCTGGGGCACGGCGCTCACGCCCGTCATGCTGCTCCTGATCAACGTCCTGGGCGACGGCATCCCCGGCCTGTGCCTTGCCAAGGACACCTCAGACGAGCGCATCATGCGCCGTAAGCCCATCGGCCGCACCGAGAGCTTCTTCTCGCAGCTGGTCGTCAGGGCGACCCTGCAGCAGACGGTGGCGTTCGCCGCGGTGGGGCTGCTGGCGTTCTGGCTGGGGTGCTTCGTGGAGATCCCTGGCGCCGTGGCCGCGGGGCTCGGCGTGGGCCAGACCATGTGCTTCTTTGTGGTGGCGCTCTCGAGCGTGCTGCACGTCTTTACCGTGCGTAGTCGTGGCTCGGTGTTTACCCGCGCAGTGGGCGACAACATGCCGCTGGTCTGGAGCGCCGTCGCCATGGCCGCGGTCTTCTCGCTGCTCGTGCTGGCCGAGCCCGTGGGGCGCGTCTTCGGCATGGTGGGCCTGGGCTGGGAGCGCTGGGCGCTCTCGGTGGCGCTCGCCGTGGTGCCCACGCTGGTCGCCGAGGTCTTCAAGCTCTGGGAGAACCGGCACGAGACGTGGCTCTACCGCAGCCGGCTGGTGCGCCACCAGTCCATGGGCGAGGAGTAGGGCGGAAGCAGGCCGGAAAGAAGGGCTGTGGCAAGCCGCAAAGCAAAGTGGCGACGGGCTTCAAGGCGAGGCGAGGTCCGCGAAGCAAGACGGCGATCGGCTGCAGAGAAGGGCGGCCCGGGGGTCTCCAACCCTCGGGCCGCCTTCGCGCTGTATGCAGCGTACCTTTCCGATGCCGCGCGCGGGGCCGGTCCGCGTCCTTCTTGCCTACGCGATGTTGTAGAAGGCTGCCTTCTGGAGGTACGCGGCGGAGTCGCCCAACGCGTCCTCGATGCGCAGGAGCTGGTTGTACTTGGCCACGCGGTCGGTGCGGGCGGGCGCGCCCGTCTTGATCTGGCCGGCGTTCACGGCGACGGCGAGGTCGGCGATGGTGGTGTCCTCGGTCTCGCCGGAGCGGTGCGAGACCACGGCGGCGTAGCCCGCGCGCTTAGCCATCTCGATGGCGTCGAGGGTCTCGGTCAGGGTGCCGATCTGGTTGACCTTGATGAGGATGGCGTTCGCGGCGCCGAGCTCGATGCCCTTGGCGAGGCGCGACGTGTTGGTGACGAAGAGGTCGTCGCCGACGAGCTGGACCTTCCCGCCGATGCGCTCGGTGAGCTTCTGCCAGCCGTCCCAGTCCTCCTCGGCCAGGCCATCCTCGATGGAGATGATCGGGTAGCGAGAAACCAGGTCCTCCCAATAGTCGACCATTTGGTCGGAGGTGAGGGTGCGCCCCTCGCCCTTGAGCTCATAGAGGCCGGTTTCGCGGTTGTAGCACTCGGAGGTCGCGGGGTCCATGGCGAACATGAAGTCGACGCCGGGCGTAAAGCCGGCCGCGCGGACGGCCTCCATCAGGTAGACGAAGGGCTCGTCGTTGGTCTTGAGGTCCGGCGCGAAGCCGCCCTCGTCGCCCACGCCGGTCGAGAGGCCCGCGGCCTTGAGGGTGCCCTTGAGCGTGTGGTAGACCTGCGTGCACCAGCGAAGGGCGGTCTTGAAGTCGGGCGCGCCGACGGGCATGATCATGAACTCCTGGAAGTCCACGTTGTTGTCCGCGTGGACGCCGCCGTTCAAGATGTTCATCATCGGGACGGGCAGCGTGTGCGCGTTCGGGCCGCCGAGGTAGGCGTAGAGCGGCAGGCCGGCGGAGTCCGCGGCGGCGCGGGCGATGGCGAGCGAGCAGCCGAGGATGGCGTTCGCGCCGAAGTTACCCTTGTTGGGCGTGCCGTCGGCGTCGATCATGGCCTGGTCGCAGGCGCGCTGGTCGGTCGCGTCCATGCCGATGAGCAGGCGGGCGAGCTCGTTGTTCACGTGGCCGACGGCCTTCTGGACGCCCTTGCCCAGGTAGCGTTCCGCGTCGCCGTCGCGCAGCTCGACGGCCTCGAACTCGCCGGTCGACGCGCCGGACGGGACGATCGCGCGACCGAAGGAGCCGTCCTCGAGCGCGACCTCGACCTCGACGGTGGGATTGCCGCGGGAGTCCAGGACCTCGCGACCGTAAACCTCAATGATGCGTGCCATGGTGGGCCACCTTTCTGACGTGACTAGTTAGCCTTATCTAACTTACCGAGAGAAGTATACCTAATCTAACTCTTGCGTAAACAACCATCGGGGATTCCACCACAAGCCATTCACCTAGGGTGTACCCGTACAGAGGAGGGCGCGCCGCCGCGGCGACGAAAAAAGCGGGCCCGTTCCTGGGCCCGCAGATGAATCACGGTGTCGATGTGCTTGGGCGCCTATGCGCTATGCCATGTCCTCCAGGCGGCCATGGCGCTCGTAGCGCGTGGTGCGCGCGATGCGGTTGTGCTCGTCCACAAAGACGACGCGCGGCTGGAAGCCGTCCGCCTCCGACTCGTCAATCTGGCAGTAGCACATGATGATGACCTTATCGCCAACGGTGACGAGGTGCGCCGCGGCCCCGTTGAGGCAGATCATACCGCTGCCGCGCTCGCCGGCGATGACGTAGGTCTCGAGCCGGGAGCCGGAGTCGACATCGGCGACCTGGACCTTCTCGTACTCGCGGATGCCCGCGGCGTCCATGAGGTCCTCGTCGATGGTGATGGAGCCCACGTAGTCCACCTCCGCCTGCACGACGGTCGCGCGGTGGATCTTGCCCTTGAGCATGTTCAGAATCATATGTCGAGAAGCCCCTCTTTTTCGGCCCTGAGCTGCGGCCCGGCCGAGCCGCACGCCAATATACGGTACATCACCTGGGCCCGTGCGCCGTTTACGCGCGCATATCTCCAAAAAGTCAGCTCAGCTGCGAAGCCCGATTGCAAAGCGCCGCAGCGTACTCTTTCTCGCGGGAGAGAAGTCTTCTCTCCCGAAGAGCAGCCTTCTCTTCTCGGTTTCTCGTTGAGAGAAGACTTCTCTAAAGAAGGGCAGCCTTCTCTTCTTCGCGAGAGAGAAAGCTGCCCGTTCGCTCGGAGGCGAAGGCTGGGGGCTCACCAAGGGTGTCCCTAGAAGCTGCCTGCAATGACTGTCACCCAGTGATGTGTGTCCCAGAAAGCTGCACGCAATGACTGTCACCCAGTGTTGGTGGGGGGTTACAGGGAGCAGAAGAGCTCGTGGATGCGGGTGTCGTCGTCGAGCTCCGGATGGAAAGCGAGCGCGAGCTGCGCGTCCTGGCGCGCGGCGACGATTCGCCCGTCCACCTCAGCGAGCGCGTGCGCCCGCGGGCCGACCTCGACGATGCGCGGCGCGCGGATGAAGGTCATCGGGACCTCGCCCGCCCCCTCGAGCCCCGCGACGGCGCGGAAGCTCCCGAGCTGCCGCCCGTAGGCGTTGCGCTCCACCTCCACGTCCATCGTGGCGAGCCTCGGGGTGCCCTTGTCGTCGTGCGCGGCGAGCCGCTCTGCCAAGAGGATCAGCCCGGCGCAGGTCGCGAGCACCGGCATGTCCTCCTCGATGCGGCGGCGCAGCGGCCCGAGCATCCCGAGCTCGGCGAGCAGCTTGCCCTGCGTGGTCGACTCGCCACCGGGCAGCACGAGCCGGTCGAAGGGCCGCTCCAGGTCGGAAGCTTGGCGGAGCTCGATGCACTTGTGCCCGAGGCGGGCGAGCATCTGCTCATGCTCGATGAAGGCGCCTTGGACGGCCAGGACCGCTATCGTGCCCGGCATCAGCGGCCCCTCTCCTCCATGATGATGCTGATCTCGTCGGCGTTGATGCCCACCATGGCCTCGCCGAGGTTCTCGGAGAGCTTGGCGATGAGCTCGGCGTCCTCGAAGTTCGCGACCGCCTTGACGATGGCCGCGGCGCGGCGGGCGGGGTCGCCCGACTTGAAGATGCCCGACCCGACAAAGACGCCCTCGGCGCCGAGCTGCATCATGAGCGCGGCGTCGGCGGGGGTGGCCACGCCGCCAGCGGCGAAGTTGACGACGGGGAGCTTACCGGTCTCGTGGACCTCGCGCAGCAGGCTCACGGGAACGCCGAGCTGCTTGGCCGCTTCGAAGAGTTCGTCGTCGCGCAGGGCCACAACGTCGCGGATCTGCTTCTGGATCTTGCGCATGTGGCGCACGGCCTGGACGACGTCGCCGGTGCCCGGCTCGCCCTTGGTGCGGATCATCGTCGCGCCCTCGGCAACGCGGCGCAGGGCCTCGCCGAGGTCGCGGGCGCCGCAGACGAACGGCACGTCGAAGGCGGTCTTGTCGATGTGGTAGGTGTCGTCGGCGGGGGTGAGGACCTCGGACTCGTCGATGTAGTCGATCTGGATGGCCTGCAGGATCTGGGCCTCGGCGATGTGGCCGATGCGGCACTTGGCCATGACGGGGATGCTCACGGCCTCCTGGATACCGCGGATCATGGCGGGGTCGCTCATACGGCTGACTCCGCCGGCGGCGCGGATGTCGGCGGGGATGCGCTCGAGGGCCATGACGGCGCAGGCGCCGGCCTCCTCGGCGATGCGTGCCTGCTCAGGCGTGGTGACGTCCATGATGACGCCGCCCTTGAGCATCTGTGCGAGCTGGCGGTTGAGGGTCGCGCGGTCCTGCTTGGTCTGTGCCATGTGTCCTCCAAAGTCGGCTGTTCGTTTGTGTGGGTCATAGGCTAGGCGCGCGCTGGCCTTGGCAAAATACTCAGATAAGAAGAAAATCAAAGGGCCAGAATAAGGCCAGTTCTCACAGACAGGTAAGGCCAGATGCTCGACTACAATCTCCGGCAACGTGGCGAGAAGCCTCTCTACGAATACCTCTACCAGCGGATTCGCGACGATATCGTCGACGGCGCCATCGGCGCGGACGAGCACCTGCCGAGCAAGCGCTCCCTGGCGGAGCACCTCGGCGTGAGCGTCATCACGGTCGAGAACGCGTATGCCCAGCTCGTCGCCGAGGGCTACGTGTACGCGCGGCCGCGCCGGGGGTTCTACGCGAGCGCGTTGCCCGACGCGGCGGAGCGGGCGGCGGGCTTCGTGGGTATCGGCGGGGACCGCGACGTGGAGGACGCGCCGGGCGTGGCCGGCGTGCCCGGCGCCGTGGAAGTTGCGGACGCGGCGCGTGGTTCGCTGCGGCCCGCGCCGCTCACGGGTACCGCCCTCGACGCCGCGCGGCTCTGGCAGCGGGCGCTGCGCGCGACCCTCGCCTCTGAGGACGAGCGCGAGGCGTTCTCGCCGGCGCCGGCGCAGGGAACGGAGCGCCTGCGCCGCGCCATCGCCTCCCATCTGCGCGGCATCCGCGGGATCGAGGTCGACCCGGCGCGGATCGTCGTCGGCGCGGGCGCGCAGCTGCTCGACCTCATGCTCGTGCAGCTCCTCGACGCGGACAAGACCTATGCCGTCGAGGACCCCGGCTACCTGCGGCTCACGCGGATCTACCAGGCGAGCGGCTGCCGCGTGCGCCACGTCCCCATCGACTCGGAGGGGCCGGTGCTCTCCGAGCTCGCGTCCAGACAGGTTGACGTGCTGCACCTCATGCCCTCGCACCAGTTCCCTACGGGGCGCGTGACGAGCATCGCGCGGCGCTATGGGCTTCTGGCCTGGGCGGCCGACGCTCCCGGGCGCTACCTGATCGAGGACGACTACGACTGCGAGTTCCGGCTGGCGGGCAAGCCGATCCCGCCGCTCGCCGCCATCGACGCGAGCGGCCGCGTGATCTACACGAACACGTTCTCGAAGAGCCTCTCGTCGGCGCTGCGCCTGGCGTACATGGTCCTGCCGGTCGAGCTCATGGAGAAGTACAACCGTGAGCTGGGGTTTTATTCGAGCACGGTGAGCTCGGTCGACCAAGTGGCGCTGGCGCGCCTGCTCGAGAGCGGGGAGTACGAGCGGCACGTGATGCGCGTCCGCAAACGGGCGCGCACGGCGCGCGACGCGCTCCGCGAGCGGCTGGATGAGCTCGACCTAGGGGGAGAGCTCGTCATGGAGGAAGCCGACGCGGGCCTGCACTGCGTGCTCGCAGTCGCGTCGCCGCAGGGAGAGGATGAGCTCGCAGCGCGTTTGCGGACGGCCGGCGTGCCCGCCGTTCCCGTGTCCAGCTTCGCCTGGTGTGCCGAGCACGCCACGGCTCCCGACGGCCTGCGGCGCCTCGTCGTCTCGTACGAGGGCCTGGTGCTCTGAGCTGCGGGCTTCTTGTCGTGTGTTCGCCCGCCGAGAAGCCCAGCGGAAAACCCGCCGTTGCGAATAGCCTTGGGATTACGATGCGCTTGCCCAAGGTTATAGGATAACCTTGGAAATCCATCTCCGATATCCAAGGTTATACGATAGCCTTGGATAAACGAGCTCGATCCACAAGGTTAGGAGAGCCATGGGGAAGTTCGTGCGCGGGCACTGGGACTCGGAGAGCTGGTACGGCGCCAGCGGAGAATATCGCGCGTATATTCCGGATAGGCTTGCGGGCTGCCCCATCGCGCTCGATTCGGACGTCGCCGCCGAGGTCTCTGAGGCCACTGCGAGGATGGCCGAGCTCGATCTCCGCGCCGCGACGCTGACCGATACGGAGCCCCTGGCCCGTCTGCTCATGCGCTCCGAGGCCATGGGCTCATCGAAGATCGAGGGTGTGATTGCGCCCGCAAAGAAGATCCTCGAGGTCGAGGCTTTGGAGGAGCTCGGAGTCTCCCATAGGGTCGACTCCTCCGAAGCCGCCGTTCTGGCGAACATAACCGCTATGCGTTCGAGCATCGAGCGGATCGGCAAGGGCGACCGAATTTCTCTCGATCTGCTCCGGGAGATCAACAAAGACCTGCTCAAGGGTGGTCCGTTGGAAAAAGCTGGCGGCGTCGTGCGGACGATACAGAACTGGGTCGGCGGCAACGACTACTCCCCGGTGGGGGCGGCCTACGTCCCCGCCCCTCCCTCAGAGGTGGAGCCGCTGCTCGAGGACCTCGTCGCGTTCTGTAACGACGCACAGCTGCCCGCGGTCGCGAAAGCGGCGATAGCCCACGCGCAGTTCGAATCGATCCACCCGTTCGCGAACGGCAACGGGCGGACGGGCCGTGCCCTCGTGCAGATGATCTTCCGGAACGCCGGTGCGGCGACCCGGACGGTGCCGCCCGTGTCGCTCGCGCTCGCGACCGATAAACCTGCCTACATCGCCGTTCTTTCCGAATTCCGGTCTGATGACGATGCGAAGGTGGCCGAGGCGACCCAACGGCTCGTCTCTTTCTTCGCTCGTAAGGTCATCGCATCCTGCGGTATGGCAGAGACGTTCGAGCAAAGAATCGCCGTTGTTCAGGAGGGTTGGCGCCAGAAGGTGCGACCGCGTGCGAACTCGGCTGCCGACCGCCTCCTTCGGGTACTTCCCGGCAACCCGGTGGTGAGCATCGCCTCGGCCGCCAGGCTCACGGGCAGGAGCCTCGAGGCGGCGAGGCTCGCGATCGCGTCGCTGGTGGAAGCCGGTGTCCTGAGCCAGAACGCGAGGAATCGCAAGAGCAACCTCTATACCGCAGACGATGTTCTCAACGAGTTCTGCGCGCTTGAGCGCGCGCCGGGAACGCCCGGCGGCGACACCTCTGTCGCGAAGCCCGTGCGTGCGGCGCCTCAGCGGTCCTGGTAGTCCGGATAGAAAAAGCGGGGAGAAGGGCTCGGCCCTTCTCCCCGCGCATCGTCATTTGCTGCGGGCGGCGATGTCCCTGAGCTGGTCGGTCAAGAGCTCGTAGACGTCCCGGTCGCGGTCTTCGAGGCAGGCGAGGTGAGCGTCGATGGTGGCCTCGTCGCCGCGGGCGGCGGGCCCTGTGAGGGAAGCCGCGACGCCGTCCGCGGCGATGTGTTCGGCGTTGCCCAAAAAGAGCGCCGCGAGCGCTGCCTCGGCGTCCTCATGGGAAAGCCCGCAGCGCGCGAGCTCGCCGGAGGCCATGTCGTAGAGTCCGACGACCAGGTTCGACGCCATGACGGCGGAGGCGTGGTAGCGGGTCTTCGCGTCGGCGTCGATGCGCGCCACGTGGTTGCCCAGGCTACCGAGAAGCCCCTCGAGAACCTCGACCGCGGCATCGTCCCCCTCAAGGGTGAACCAGGCTCGGCTGAGCTCCTGCCAGCAATCGAACCTGCTGCTCACGGCGTAGAGCGGGTGGCACGACGCCACGGCGGCCCCTGCATCGCGGCACGCGGCGAGCGCGGTGGACGGCGTTGCGCCGGAGCAGTGGGCGACGACCTTGCCGCGCAGGTCCGCGCCGCAGGCGGCGAGCTGCGCGGCCACGTTCGCGATTGCCCCGTCCGGAGTGGTAATAAACACCAGGTCAACGGCTTGCGCGACCTCTGTGACAGTGTCGAACGCGACTCCTCCCGCAAACGCCGCGGCCTCCGCCGAGGACGCTTCCGAGTGGGAAAAGAAGCCGGCAAGGCTCGCCGACCCGTCTTCGCGCAGGTAACGCGCGAACGAGCAGCCAACCTTGCCGGCCCCGATGAACGCTATGCGAATCGGCGCACCCAAGCTACTTCGAGCAGCCGCAGTGGCCGCAGCAGGGCTTCTCGCCGGCGGCCTTGGGGTCAAAGATGAAGTTGTCGATCAGGCGGGTCTTGCCGATGTAGACGGCCATGGCGCAGAGCACCGGGACGTCCTCGATCTTCTCGATCTGCACGATGTTCTCGAAGTCGACCATCTTGACGTAGTCGATCTTTGCGAGCGGCTCGGCCTCAATGATCTTCTTCATGGCGTCGAGCACGGTCTTGGCGTTGCGCTCGCCGTCCTCGACCATCTTCTGGCCGGCGAACACGGCGCGGGACAGGCACAGCGCGGCGGTGCGCTCCTCGGCCGAGAGGTAGGTGTTGCGCGAGCTCTTTGCCAGGCCGTTCTCCTCGCGGACGATGGGGCAGCCGACGATCTGGATGCCGAAGTTGAGGTCGCGGACCATGCGGCGGATGACGGCGAGCTGCTGGGCGTCCTTCTGGCCGAAGTAGGCGCGGTCGGGCGTCACGATGTTGAAGAGCTTGGAGACGACGGTGCAGACGCCGCGGAAGTGGATCGGGCGCGTGAGGCCGCAGAGCTCATGGGTGAGCTCGTCCATGTTCACGTAGGTGCAGGCGTTGGGCGCGTACATCTCGGACGGCTCGGGGTGGAAGACCAGCGCGGCGCCGGCCTCCTCGCACAGCTTGCAGTCGCGGTCGAAGTCGCGCGGGTAGCTCTCGAGGTCCTCGGTGGGCCCGAACTGCGTGGGGTTGACGAAGTCGGAGACGACGACGCGGTCGTTCTCGGCGGCGGCGCGCACGATCAGGCTCTTGTGGCCCTCGTGCAGAAATCCCATGGTGGGGACGAGGCCGACGGTCAGGCCCTCGCGCTTCCAGGCGCGGACCTGCTCGCGGACCTCGGCGACGGTGGTTGCGGTCTTCATGGTGTTCTCCTTAGACGAAAAACGGTGCTGGGGGTGCGAATAAGGGCGCCTGCCCCGGCTCATGCGCTCGGTGGCAGGAGCTTCTTGCTATTCCTGACTCTTCACGGCGTCGATGACCTCGGGATCGAGGTTCTTGTAGCTCTCGGCGGCGGAGGGGAAGTCGCCCGACTGGACGGCGGAGTCGTAGGCGTGGAAGGCGTCGACGATGGCGTCGCCGATCTGCGCGAACTGGCGGACCATCTTGGGCTTGAAGCCGCCCGGCGTCATCTGGAGCATGTCCTGGACCACGAGGACCTGGCCGTCGCAGCCGTTGCCGGCACCGATGCCGATGGTGAACGCGCTGGTCAGGCGCTCGGTGATGAGGGCGGCGAGGTTCGCGGGCATGCACTCGAGCACGATGGCGAAGGCGCCGGCCTCCTCGAGCGCGAGCGCGTCGTCGAGGAGCTGCTCGGCGGCTTCGACGCCCTTGCCCTGGACCTTGAAGCCGCCGAAGGCGTTCACGGACTGCGGCGTGAGGCCGAGGTGGCCGACGACGGGGATGCCCGCGGCGACCATGGCGCGGACCTGCTCGACGCAGCGCGCGCCGCCCTCGAGCTTGACGGCCTGGCAGCCGCCCTCCTTCATCAGGCGCACGGCGTTCGCGACGGCGGTCGGGACGTCGGTCTGGTAGGAGCCGAAGGGCATGTCGCCCACGACGAAGGTGTTGTCGCACGCGCGGGTCACGCAGGCGGTGTGGTGGACCATGTCGTCCATGGTCACGGGCAGCGTCGAGTCGTAGCCCATCATGGTCATGCCCAGCGAGTCGCCGACGAGGATCATGTCGATCCCGGCCTGTTCGGTGAGCGCTGCCATCGTGTAGTCGTAGCTGGTCACCATCGTGACCTTGCCGCCTTCGTCGACCTTCTTCTTTAAGGTGATGACGGTGTTCTTTGCCATCGTTGCCTCGTCCTTCCAAGAGACGTGTAAAGACACCCGCTCGGCCGCAGGGCCAAACGGGCGTCGTTTATCTTTGAGCCTAGTGTAACGCGCGCATGGGCGCCGGGACAGTCCCTTTGTCCGCGCGCGGCCTGTTCGCTGTAGTTCTTTGGTTGTTGCGCAACTGTCCTGCTTCGCTACTTCGCGGCCGCCTCGGCGTCGAGCGTGTCGCGGATGGCGAGGATGAACTCGCGCGTGCCGAGCGTGGTGGGGTCGGGCAGCGTGGTGATGCGCGCGAGGTCGCCCGTCATCTTGCCGGCCTCGATGGTGTGGATCGTGGCGGCCTCGAGGCGGTTCGCGAAGTCCACGAGCTCGGGCGTTCCGTCGAGCTCGCCGCGCTTGCGCAGGGCTCCCGTCCAGGCGAAGATCGTGGCCACGGAGTTGGTGGAGGTGGGCTCGCCCTTGAGGTGCTTGTAGTAGTGGCGCTGCACGGTGCCGTGGGCGGCCTCGTACTCGTAGTAGCCGTGGGGGCTCACGAGGACGGAGGTCATCATGGCCAGGCTGCCGAAGGCGGACGAGAGCATGTCGCTCATGACGTCGCCGTCGTAGTTCTTGCAGGCCCAGATGAAGCCGCCCTCGGCCTTCATGATGCGCGCCACGGCGTCGTCGATGAGGGTGTAGAAGTACTCGATGCCGAGCTCCTCGAACTTCTGCTTGTACTCGGCCTCGTAGAGGTCGGCGAACACATCCTTGAAGCGGTGGTCGTACTTCTTCGAGATGGTGTCCTTGGTCGCGAACCACAGGTCCTGCTTGGTCGAGATCGCGTACTCGAAGCAGCTGCGCGCGAAGCTCTCGATGGAGTCGTCGAGGTTGTGCATGCCCTGGACCACGCCCGCGCCGGTGAAGTCGTGGACGAGCTCGCGGGCCTCGGTGCCGTCGGCGGCGGTGTAGACGAGCTCGACCTTGCCGGGGCCGGGGATGCGCATCTCGGCGTTCTTGTAGACGTCGCCGTAGGCGTGGCGGGCGATGGTGATGGGCTTTTTCCAGCAGCGGACGACGGGCTCGATGCCCTTGACCACGATGGGGGCGCGGAAGACCGTGCCGTCGAGCATGGCGCGGATGGTGCCGTTGGGGCTCTTCCACATCTGCTTGAGGTGGTACTCCTCGACGCGCTGGGCGTTGGGGGTGATGGTCGCGCACTTGACCGCGACGCCCAGGCGCTTGGTGGCCTCGGCGGAGTCGACGGTGACCTGGTCGTCGGTCTTGTCGCGGTACTCGAGGCCGAGGTCGTAGTACTCGGTCTTGAGGTCGACGTAGGGGCAGATGAGCTCGTCTTTGATGATCTGCCAGATGATGCGGGTCATCTCGTCGCCGTCCATCTCGACGAGCGGGGTCTTCATCGCGATCTTGGTCATGTGCGCCTCCGGGTGGGTAACAGAGCACGGAATTGAGGCGACTTTAGCATGGCGCTGCGCGCCCGCCGCGGTCGCGCGGCGGCTTGAGACACGGTTGTCACAGTCGGGGGACGGTCGCCTGGGCGCGTAACCGCGCCGTTGGCCGAATCGGTTATGCTCCTAAAAACACAACGCCTAACAACGAGTTAGGCTTTTTGACAACTAGTTTGCGCATCTGAGGGGATGCACGAGTAAAGGAGAGGCTCATGGCAGAGAACGAGAGCGTAGAAGAGTACGACTACCACCCGATGTGGGAGGGCCTGGGCATGGACGTGCCCGCTCACGACGGCCTGCTCGGCGCCGTGGGACAGATGTACGGCAGCATGTTCCTCACGCAGAAGAACCGCCCGGCGAGCACGAGCTATCTGGACTTCGTCGCCTCGAACATCCACTCGGGCCGCATCAAGGAGATGCTCGACAAGAAGGCGTCGGGCGAGGCGAAGAAGATCATCGGCTCCTTCTGCCTGTACGTCCCCGAGGAGATCGTGACCGCGGCGGGCGGCATTCCCGTGGGCCTGTGCGCCGGCGCCGACTGGGCGACCGATAAGGTCGAGGACCACCTGCCGCGCAACACCTGCCCGCTCATCAAGGGCTTCACCGGCTTCAAGCTCGGGCGCGTCTGCCCCTACATCGAGGCTTCCGACCTCGTCGTGGGCGAGAATACCTGCGACGGAAAAAAGAAGGGCTATGAGTTCTTCGCCACGCAGAAGCTCATGTACATCGTCGACATCCCCAACGTGCACGATGAGCGCACGCTCGAGGACTGGAAGGGCGAGGTCAAAAAGCTTGCGCGCCGCCTCGAGGAGGAATGCGGGACGACCATCACGGCGGAGTCCCTGTGCGACGCCATCAAGCTCGCCAACGACAAGCGCCGCGCGCTCCAGCGCCTCGCCGCCACCCGCGCCGCCGACCCCGTCCCTATCAGCGGCCTCGACAGCCTCCTGACCATCCAAGCCGCCTTCATGGATGACTCCGCCCGCCTGACCGGCGCCATCAACGCCATGGCCGATGAGTGCGAGCGCCGCAACGCCGAGGGTGCCGAGGGCGCCGCGCCCAAGGGGGCAAAGCGCATCCTCTACACCGGGACGCCGATGGCGGTTCCCAACTGGAAGCTCTTCAACATCATCGAGAAGGCCGGCGGCGTGGTCGTGGGCGAGGAGGCCTGCACGGGCTCACGCTACTACAAGGACCTCGTCGACGAGTCGGGCACCACGGTCGATCAGATGCTCGACGCCATCGCGGAGCGCTACTTCAAAATCAGCTGCGCGGTCTTCACCCCCAACGACCAGCGCATGGCCGACATCGTCCAGATGGCGCGCGACCTGCACGCCGATGGTATCGTCGACTGCTCGCTGCAGTTCTGCACCCTCTACGAGATGGAGGCGTTCAACGTCGAGAAGGCCGCCGAGGAGGCGGGCATCCCCTTCATGCACATCACGACCGACTACACCTCCGAGGACGCCGGCCAGCTCACGACCCGTATCGAGGCGTTCCTCGAGACCATCTAGCAAAGTCCGGGGCCAGGGAGGAACCGCGATGGGGGACCACATGTACCAGGAGCAGCCGCTGCCGCGCACGTTCGAGGAGTTCAACGAGCAGCGTCGCGCGAGCTTTATCCGCGTCAAGGACTACAAACAGGCGGGCAACCGTCTCGTAGGCTATCTTTGCAGCTACACACCGCTCGAGATCATCGATGCGGCGGGGGGCCTCGAGCGTCGCCCTCTGCGGCACCTCGGATGAGGTCATCCCGGAGGCCGAGAAGGTGCTGCCTGCCAATCTCTGCCCGCTCATCAAGTCAACGTATGGCTTCGCCTACTCGCAGAAGTGCCCGTTCACCTACTTCTCGGACCTGATCATCGGCGAGACCACCTGCGACGGAAAAAAGAAGATGTTCGAGCTGCTCGGTGAGCTCAAGCCCGTGCACGTGCTGCGCCTTCCCCAGAGCCGCGAGCGCGCCTATGAGCGCGCCGGTTGGCGCGAGGAGTGCCGCCTGCTCAAGGAGCGCCTCGAGGAACTCTACGGAGTCACGATCACCGACGACGACCTCCGTGCCGCCGCCCGTCGCCGCAACCGCCTGCGCGCCGCTCAGATTTCCATGTTCGAGCTCCAAGCTGCCGAGCCTCCCGTGATGGGCGGCGTTGAGCTCATGAGCACGATGTTCGCGGGAACGTTCAACTTCGACGTCGATGACTTCACGTCCAAGGTCGAGGGCACGGTGGCCGCGCGCCGCGCCGCCTACGACGCGGGCGAGCGCCCCATCCCGGCGAGCGCCAAGCGCATCCTCATCACGGGCTGTCCCGTCGGCGGCGTCATCAACAAGATCGGTCGCACAATCGAGCGCAACGGTGGCGTGGTCGTGTGCATGGACGACTGCTCGGGCGAGCGCACCGCGCGCATGATGGTCGATGCCGAGGCGGACGACATCCTCGGCGCCATCGCCGACCGCTACCTCGACATCAACTGCTCCGTGATGACCCCCAATGACACGCGCATGGACAACGCCCTCGCGATGTGCGAGAAATACCATGTCGATGGCGTCATCGAGAGCGTGCTCACGGCCTGCCACACCTTCAACGTCGAGAGCGCGCGCATGCAGGCCGCCGTCGAGGGCGCCGGTATCCCTTACATGAAGATCGAGACGGACTACTCCGCCGGCGACCAGGGACAGATCGATACGCGCATCGCGGCCTTCATCGAGACGCTTTAATTCGCTCGATCGGCTTTAGTCGTTTTGAGCGTGCGCGGGCCAAGCGGATGGGAGCGTGCTTTGCTTGGTATAGGAATCGACATAGGGTCTACCGCGACGAAGGTCGTGGCGCTCGACGAGGGCGGCGAGCTTCTTTCGAGCGAGGTCATGCCCACGGGCTACTCGAGCGTTGACGCGGCGGAGCGTGCGCGCGAGGCGCTTCTCGCGCACGGGTTCGATGTTGCCGCGGAAGATGCGCGGGTCGTCGCGACGGGGTACGGCCGCGTTGCGGTGCCCTTCGCCGATAAGGTCGTGACCGAGATTACCTGCCACGGGGTCGGCGCGGTGCGCCTTTTTGGGCCCGATGGGACCGTCATCGACGTCGGCGGGCAGGACACCAAAGTCATCCAGCTGCGCGCGGGCCGCGTGGCGAAGTTCGCCATGAACGACAAATGCGCCGCCGGCACGGGGCGGTTCCTCGAGGTTATGGCGGACCTGCTCGGCGTGAGCCAGCGCGAGCTCGCGGACCTCGCGCGCACGGGCGACGACGTGAAGATCTCGAGCATGTGCACGGTGTTCGCCGAGTCTGAGGTCATCAGCCTCGTGGGCGCCGGCAAGCCGCGCGAGGACATCGCCCACGGCATCATCGAGTCCGTGGTCTCGCGCGTGGCCGCGCTTGCGGGGCAGGGGAGCGCGCCCTACTTCCTCACGGGCGGCCTGTGCGAGAACGATTACGTTGTCGAGCGCCTAGGGACGCTCCTCGGCTCACCCGTGGCGACCTGCCCCGAGGCGCGCTTCGCCGGCGCGCTCGGGGCTGCCGAGCGCGCTCTTTCGCTGAAATAGGCTTGCTCGGGGCGTCTATCGGAGCCAGGCTGGCTGATCGGCGCTGATCGCGCGGGCGCAGATGCGGGCATCGGAGAGGCCGACGGGCCCGTGACCGAGCGCGTAGGCGCCGCTGCCCTTAGGGACGAGCACGTAGACGGCATCGTTCACGGCATCGTAGGCCTGTGTGGCTGCGCGGGGGTCGCGCACGACACGCGCGGCCGTGCGGCGGAGCGACGGGTCGTCGGTGGCCAGGAGCTCCTGGGCGATCTGGTCCGTCGCCGGCATCTGCGGCCACGTCGCCGGCCGAGCCTGCGCGTTCACCGAGAAGCAGGTGAGCTCCCAGAGGATGTCCCCGTCGTGCGGCTCGAGGACGGCTGCGATGGGCTCGCCGTCGGCCGTGAGCAGGCCCGTGTCGAAGGCGGCCGACGAGCCGTCGTCGGTCATGGCGACGAGGTGCTGGCGCGCGACGCGGCGATACCTCATGGCGAGGTACTCGCGCAGGGCGGCGCGGCCCTTCCCCCAGTCCTCGGGCGCGGCGAGGGCGGCCAGCTCCTCGAGGAGCTTGTCCCACGAGCCGAGCACGGCGAACTGGGCGAGCTCCGCTTCGGGGCTCTGCGCCTCCTTGAGCTGGGCCTTGTCGGCGAACGCCGCCCAGGGGCCGGCCGGCTTGCGCTCGAGCGCGCCCATGCCGACCTCTTCCGGCGCGTCGACGGCAACGTCCGCGAGCGACCAGTGCTTGCCCGCGACCGACCTCGCGCGGCGGCGCAGCGTGACCATGACGGGCGAGCCGTCGCGGCGCTGGAAACGCATGGGGAACTTGACCTCGCTGCGCGTGCCCTCGAGGGCACCGGTGGACCGAGCGATCCTGAAGTCCTCCTCGAGTGTGGCCACGGGGTCGACGTCAAGCGGCAGCACCTGATAGAGCGCCGAGAGGGGCTCATCCGTGACGCAGACGTCGGCATAGAAATCCTGCGGCAGGTCGTTCGCGGGGCGAGCAGGGCGCGGGCTCGGCGCGGGTGCCGGCTTCGGGGCGGGCGCGGGCGTCGGCGCGGAAGCAGGTGCGGTCATCCGAGACTGTGACTGCGCCCCAGACGGGCCCTGTGCCGCGGGGCCGAGCTTCGCCGTGGGCTCGGGGTCGGAATCGCGGGTGGACTCGGGCGCCGGCTCGACTGGCTCGGGTGCCGCTTGGACGGGCTCCGCTAGGGCAGGCTCGGCCCCGATCGGCTCGGCGTCTACGGGCTCGTCCTCGACCGGCTCAGGGGTGTAGGTGATGGTGAACTTGATCGGGGGCTCCGGGTCGATCACGGGGGCGGGCTTCGCCTCGTGTTGCTGCGGGGCTGCGGCCTTTTGCGCGGCCACGCTCTCGGGTTCCTGCTCCCGAGCTGCGCCGGGCTCCTGAATCGCCTCGGGATCAGGCTCGGCGGCGACCTCAGTGTTGGCGGCGGCATCGGTCTCGAAGACGAACTCGATGCCGGTGTTGACCACATCGTCGATAACTGACTCGGTAGCGGCATCAACCTCAGCATCTGCGGCAGCCTCGGCCTCTGTAACGGCCTCGGCGACTATCCGCTTGTCCGTCGGTGCGGTCTCCTCCGCGGACGTGGGCACCGGCTCGGAATCGGCGGCGGGCTCCGGCGCGGGCTTCTTCTTCTCGATGTGCTTGGGTTTCTGCGGCTTGACGTTCTTCACGCCGCGCTGGCGCTTGAACGACTTCGTGGCCGCCGACTTGCCGCTGTTCTTCTGGGCGCGCGCGAGCGCCTGATCGTACTCCTCGTTCGCGAGGACCGTCACAAAGATGGCGCCCTTCTTGAAGACGGTGAGCTTCACGCACTCGCCGAGCGCCTCAAAGAGCGAGCGCGCGTCAACGAACCCGAGGTCGGCGGGGTCGAGTCCATCGGCCTCGAGGACCTCGGCGGCGCGTGAGAGGGCGGTCTGCTTGCCAACCCCGAGCTCGCGGGCAAATAGTCGGTACAGGTACAGGCGGTGGCCAGGCTTTATTTGTGTCATGTTCGGGCCTTTCGCGCGGGAAGAAGCGCGGCGGGCCGCCCGGCTCGTCGCGCGCTGTTTTTCGACTCTTTAGCTTACTACCCAATCGGCGCGGAGACGCGTCCACGTCGGCAGGCGGGCGCGTCCCCAGCTACACGATGAGCGCGAGCAGCGGGATGGAGATGACCGACGCGATGATCGCGACGAAGGTCGACTGCATCATCGGCTTGGTGTCCGCGCCGTACGCGAGGCAGAAGAGCACGCCGACGCTGGCCACCGGCATCGCGGCGCCGATGACGACGACCCCGCGAACGAAATCGTCGGCGATGAGCGGCCGCAGGACGAGGAGCATCGCCACGGGCACAATGAGCAGGCGGGCGATGGCGGCGACGTAGGCACGCCAGTTGGAGAGCATCGACACGGGCTCGTAGCCGGCGAGCGTCCCGCCCGTGACCAGCAGCGCCGCGGGCGTGGTCAGGTTGCCGACGACCTGCATGCCGCTGCCAAGAAAGCCGAGGTTGTCCACGCGCAGGAGCACGAGCGCGACAAGTACGAGGCTCGCGATGAAGGTCGGGTTCACGCAGCTCTTGAGGAACGAGACGATCTTCTGTCCCCACGCGAGCTCGGAGTCGCCTCCGGCCGTGCCTGCTGCCGTGCCGTCCGCTGCCCGGAGCGCGGCGCTGTCGCGGATCATCTGCTCGCCCGCGCTGTAGAGGATGAGCGACTCCGGGATCGCGGCGATGGCGGCGTAGAGCACGGCACGCGGACCGTAGATGGCCGAGAGCACGGGGTAGCCGATGAAGCCGACGTTTCCGAACACGACGACGAACCGGTAGATGCCGCGCTCGGCGGCGGAGGAGCGCATGAGCGCCGGGATCGCGAGGGCGAGCAGGTAGGCGATGGCGTAGCCGATGGCCGAGTAGAACATGAGCTCGAGGACGACGGGCGCGTCCGGCAGGCCGTCGGCGCCGAACGCGGAGCCCACGACGAGGCAAGGCAGGGCGATGTTCACGATGAGCCGCGAGAGCTTGGTGTTCAGGTCCTCATCGAGGTAGCCGAGCCTGGCGGCGAGGTATCCGACGAGGATGGGGACGCAAAGGACGAGCATCTGGTTGATAACGTGCGTGAATTCCATGGGGCGGGCGCTTCTTTCTGTTCGACAAGCCCATGGTAGCCGCGCCGCGCCGCGCGCCGACTCTCGGCGACAAGCTGTAACGTGCCGGCGGTGCCTTTTGGCCGAGGTCCGCCGACCCGCGCAGCCGTTCAAGGACTGCCTCGGATGCCGGCGCGGGACACGTGGCATACTAGTTTCTGCTCAAAAACACTCGTGCGATGGCAAGAGGGGCTTCTTGCCCGGCTCGCCATTGGAGGCATAGATATGAACGCAAAGAAGCTCGCCGGGGCGCTCGCCGTCGCGGCCGGATCCGCCGTCGCGGTGACGGGCGCGGCCTGCGCCGTCCTGGCGCCGCGCCACGGAGACCCCGTGATCGACCAGCAGTGGCGCGAGATCGCCCGATACCGTTACGCGCACCGCGGCCTGCACGGCGAGGGCGCGCCCGAGAACTCGATGGCCGCGTTCTTGCGTGCCCGCGAGCACGGTTTCGGCGTGGAGCTCGACATCCACCTGACCGCCGACGGCGAGCTCGTCGTCATCCACGACTCGGACATCCGGCGCATGTGCGGCCGGGAGGGTATCGTGGAGCGCATGACCTTGTCTGAGCTGCTGGAATGTCGACTCGCGGGGACCGATGAGCAGATCCCGACGTTCAGCGAGGCGCTCAGTGTCTTCGACTGCGACCCCACCGGCGAGTCCGAGCTGCCGGCGCCCGTGATCGTTGAGCTAAAGACGCTCGACGACAACCACGCCGAGCTCTGCGAGCGCGCCATGCGCTGCCTCGACGACCACCTGGTGCGTTATTGCGTCGAGAGCTTCGACCCGCGCGCGGTCGCGTGGATGCGCCGCCATCGTCCCGAGGTGATCCGCGGCCAGCTCGCGGAGAACTTCTGGCCCGACGCGGACCGGCCGCTGTACGTGCGCGTCGGCGGCACGGCGCTTCTGGGCAACGCGGCGGCGAGGCCCGACTTCGTGGCGTACAAGTTCTCCGACTGCGACAATCCGGCGGTGCGTCTGAGCTGCGGGCTTCTGGGAGCGCATCTCGTGGCATGGACGCTGCGCAGCGAGCGCGAGCTCGCGGCGGCCGAGGCCGCCGGCGCAGTGCCGATCTTCGAGGGCTTCTTGCCGGCGTAGGGCCCTACAGCGTGATGCCGCGGCTCCAGTCGCCGCCGTCCTTGGCGGCGCGGTTGCGCAGATTCTCGATGGTGCCCTGCATGCCGTGGGGCGCGTAGCCGTCGAAGCTGCTGAGGTCGGCGGGGATGTAGGCCGCGAGGCTCATCTCGGCGGTCTGCACGGGGTTCTTTGGCGCGGGTCCGGGAACGGCGACGTAGGAGTTCACGCGGGCGCCCTGCGCGCCGAGGCGGATCTCGTACTCGCTCATGGGGTCGTCGGGGTGCTCGGCACGGGCGTCCCGGCTTTGCCAGGTGAGCTCGTAGCCGGCGAGGGGAATCTGCGTGAGCGCGAAGTCGAAGAGCGGCTGGCTGTCGGTGCGCAGGCGGACCTCGCCTCCGGGTGCGAGCACTTCTCGGTAGTCCATGAGGCGCTCGAGGTTGACGAGCCGGCCCGCGGAGTCGCGCTTGCGAGGGAACGGCGTGGGGAAGTTCAGGTAAATGACGCCCAGCTCGGCAGGGGAGAACATCTCGCGGATGCGCATGCCGGTGCCGGGGACGAAGACGACGTTCGGCAATTCGGACTCGAAGCCGTGCTGCGCGGCGTAGGCGATGCAGACGGGCTCCGAGTCCATGCCGACAAAGAGCACGTCGGGCTCGCGCCGCGCCGCCTCGACGGTGAAGGAGCCCTTCCCGCAGCCGAGGTCGAGCCGGACCTCACGGAACGGCTCGGATCCGACGGGCGCGCAGGCGGCGGCCCAGCGGCCTGCCCATGTGTAAGGGTCGGGCTCGATGTAGTCGCGGTACCGCTCGAGGCGCTCCTCGAGGACGAAGTGTTTGGGCAGCCGCGCGTGCATTCCGTGCATGGCACTCCTTGCGTGAATCCGTGGTCCAAAACCCTCACTGGGCGACAGTCATTACGTGCAACTTCCTGGGACACCCAACACTGGGTGACAGTCATTGGCTGATGGGTGGCACCGAATGATGGGTGTCCCAGAAAGCTGCAGCCAATGACTGTCACCCAGTGTTGGTCAGAGGAGGTCGTCGAGGGTCGAGCCGTAGCTGGGCAGAAACTCGGCCACGAGGTCGGCGACCTCGGGGAGCTCAGCGGCGAGGTCGTCCACCGCGGCGCGGCAGGTCGCCTCGGCGCTCGCGAACTCAGTATTGCCGGCGCGCCGCTCGTCGATGCACTTGATCAGCGCCGAGAGCTTGTCCGCCGCCTTCACCAGGCGCCGCAGGTACGCGTCGCCTTCCGCCTCGGCGAGTCCTTCTCCCGCAGCAGGCGAGAAGTACCCGGCGTACGCCCCGCGCAGGTCCTCGGGCAGCGTCCCCAGCAGCCGCGCCTCCGCCCCCGCCTCGACGGCCTTGTACGCGTCGCGGATCGCGGGGTCGTGGTACTTCACCGGGGTCGGCATGTCGCCCGTGATGATCTCGCTCGCGTCGTGGAAGAGCCCGAGTACCGCCGCACGGTCCGCGTCGAGGTCGCGCCCGTGCCGGACCCGGCCGAGCGTCGCCAGCATGTGCGCGATGAGCGCCACGTCGATCGCGTGCTCGCTCAGGTTCTCCGGGCGCGAGCTTCTCATGAGGGCCCAGCGCTCGATGTACTTCATGCGGGAGAGAATGGCCAGAAAATGGGACTCGCGCGCCCCCGAGGCGGAGACGCGCGAGTCAGGAGCCGGCCGTGTGGGGCGCTCGGGCACTAGTCCTGCTCCTCCTGGATCTTCTGGAAGGTGGCCATGAGCGGCGGCACCATCTGCTTCTTGCGGGAGACGACGCCGGGGAGCACGGCCATGCCGTCCTTGACGTCGACGCCCCAGGCGCGGTGGATGACGTCCTCGGCGCCCTCGCCGAAGTAGAGCAGCTCGGTCGTGGAGCTCTTCACGTCGGTGAACATGTAGAACACCATCGGGAGCTCCTCGTTGGCCGCGGCCTCCTTGAGGTAAGGCCCGACGAGCTTCTCGGCGGCCTTACGGGAGTTCTCGGTCATGAAGGAACCCTGGCCCACGCCGAACTTGACGTTGCCGCGCGAGAAGACCTTGAAGTCCTGGTGGAAGACCTCGTCGGCGGAGCGGCCGGTGAGGTCGGCGCCGGCCTCGAACATCGCGTCGGAGTAGCTGGGGATGTCCTCGCCGCAGATCTTCGCGAGGGCCTCGCCGGCGTTGACGTCCATCGAGGTGCAGGTGGGGGAGCGGAAGGCGAGGGTGTCGGACATGATGGCGGAGAGCATCAGGCCGGCGATATCGCGCGGGATCTCGAGGCCGGCCTCCTGGTACATCTGGTAGATGATGGTGCTCGTGCAGCCGACGGGCATGTTGCGGAAGAGCGCGGGGGCCTCGGTCTCGATGGAGCCGATGCGGTGGTGGTCGATGATCTCCATGATCTCGGCCTGCTCGAGGCCCTCGACCGCCTGGCTGCGTTCGTTGTGGTCGACGAGGATGACGTGCTTCTTTTTCGCGGAGAGAAGGCTCGGGGTGTTGACGAGGCCGACGTACTTGCCGTTCTCGTCGATGACGGGGAAGAACCGGTGGCGCGAGCTCGCGATGGTCTTCTTCGCGTCGTCGACGGCGGTGTTCACGCTGAACTTGATGGTGGCCTTCTCGGGGATCATCTTCGCGCGGACGGGGATGGACATGCAGATCAGGCGCGCGGCGGCGTAGGTGTCGTAGGGCGTGGCGATGATGGTGCAGCCGCGGCTCTCGGCCGACTCCTTGACCTGGGCCGAGACGTGCGCGCCGCAGCAGACGACGATGCAGCTCGCGCCGGCGCCCACGGCGAACTGCTGGGTCTCGTAGCGGTTCGTGACGAGTACGAGGTCGCCGGCCTTGACGGTGTCCTCCATCATCTCGGGGGTGGTGCCCACGCGCAGGCTGCCGGCCTCGACGCGAGCCTCGGGGTCGCCGAGGACCATCTCGCCGTTGAGGGTGCTCACGATGTTTGCGAACTTGGTCTTGGAGTTGCCGAGGACCTCGATGTCGAAGATGTCGAGGTTCGCGTTGGCGATGTCCTTGGTGGCGATGAGGCCGAGCAGGTTGTCGTCGCCGTCGGTGATGGAGAGCGTGTCGCACTTGGAGTCGCGCATGACGTTCCACGCCTCGAAGAGGCTGGTCTCGGCGTCGATGCCGGCCTGCTTCTGGACCTCGGTGTCCTTGATCTGCGGGGTCACGGAGGTGATCAGCGGAGGCTCAGAGAAGCCGAAGTGCTTGAGCGCGAAGGCGGTCTCGCGGTTGACGGCGCCGGCGCGGCGGGCCTCGTAGATGGTGGTGTCGCCGGTCTTGTTCTTGAAGTAGGCGTAGGCGATCGCCGAGCAGATGCTGTCGGTGTCGGGGTTGAGGTGGCCAATGACGTTGACCTTGCGGATTGCCTCGGGCATTCGTTCCTCCAAAGCACGGGCGGATTTTGAGTCAATCCTGTATTCTGCCACGTCACGGGCGCCGCGGGGGACCGCGGCGCCCCTACACACGAAACAAGCAGCCTAAAGGTGCAGCACGCGGTCGCGGATCTCCTCGGTGCGGCCCTGGTTCCAGAACTGCGTGCCGATGTAGCCGCA
>QAKZ01000004.1 GCA_003150175.1 Coriobacteriia bacterium | reverse complement strand
CGCACGTTCGCCATCATCAGCCACCCGGACGCCGGCAAGACCACCCTCACCGAGAAGCTCCTCTTGTACACCGGCAGCATCCAGACGGCCGGCTCCGTCAAGGGAAAGAGCTCCGCCAAGCACGCGGTCTCGGACTGGATGGACATCGAGAAGGAGCGCGGCATCTCCGTCACGTCGTCGGTCCTGCAGTTCGAGTACGACGGCCACTGCGTGAACATCCTCGACACCCCGGGCCACCAGGACTTCTCGGAGGACACCTACCGCACCCTCATGGCCGCCGACGCCGCCGTCATGGTTATCGACGGCGCAAAGGGCGTCGAGGCCCAGACCATCAAACTCTTCAAGGTCTGCACCCTGCGCCACATCCCGATCTTCACCTTCGTGAACAAGCTCGACCACGACGCGCGCGACCCCTTCGAGCTCATGGAGGAAATCGAGAGCGTCCTGGGCATCAACACCTACCCCATGAACTGGCCCATCGGCTCCGGCCGCAACTTCCGCGGCGTCTTTGACCGCCAGTCCCGTCGCGTGCTCGCCTTCGAGGGCGACGGCCACGCCAACGCCACAAAGAAGGTCCGCGAGATCGAGGCCGAGCTCGGCAGCGACACGCTCGAGGAGCTCATCGGCCAGGAGAATCACAACAACCTGATGGACGACATCGAGCTCCTCGACGGCGCCGGCGATGAGCTCGACCTCGACGCAGTGGGCTGCGGCAAGCTCTCGCCTGTCTTCTTCGGCTCCGCGCTCACGAACTTCGGCGTCGAGCCCTTCCTCCAGGACTTCCTGCGCCTCACGTCCCCTCCGCGCGCCTACACCGACAAGCTCACGGGCGAGCTCGTCGACCCGGTCGAGAACGACTTCAGCGGCTTCGTGTTCAAGATCCAGGCAAACATGGACAAGAACCACCGCGACCGCATCGCCTTCGTGCGCATCTGCTCGGGCAAGTTCGAGCGCGGCATGAGCGCCTACCACATGCAGGGCGAGCGCAACCTCAAGCTCGCCGTGGGCACCTCGATGATGGCCGACGACCGCGCCATCGTGGACGAGGCATACGCCGGCGACATCGTGGGCCTCTTTGACCCGGGCATCTTCAGCATCGGCGACACCGTCTGCGCCGGAAAGAAGCACGTCCAGTACCCTGCGATCCCGACGTTCGCGCCGGAGCACTTCGCGAAGATCTCGCAGGTGGATACCCTCAAGCGCAAGCAGTTCGTCAAGGGCATGGAGGAGCTCGCGCAGGAGGGCGCTGTCCAGATCTTCCGCGAGCTCGGCGCCGGCATGGAGTCCGTGATCGTGGGCGTGGTCGGCGTGCTGCAGTTCGAGGTGCTCGAGCAGCGCCTCGAGAGCGAGTATCACGTCAAGGTCTACCGCCAGGGACTGCCCTACAACCAGATCCGCTGGATCACCAACCCGCCCGACGAGGTCGACGTCCCGCGCCTCAACCTCACGCGCGATACCTGCCGCGTCGAGGATATGCGCGGCGGCAAGCTGCTGCTGTTCACCTCCGAGTGGAACATCAACTGGGCCGTCGAGCACAACGAGGGGCTCAAGCTCTCCGAGTTCGGAAACGTCACGTTCTAGCCCTCGCGCAAGCCCTCGCGCGTTCGGTTGGGTATAAGGGCTACGACTCGTTTGAAACCAGGCATGGAGGCTTGCATGAAGACCTTGGTCGCGTACTTCTCGCACGCGGGGCAGAACCACGTCAACGGGCAGATCGTCGAGCTCGAGCACGGCAACGCGGAGGTGCTCGCCGGGTTCGCGGCGAAGGCCTGCGGGGGCGACCTGTTCCACATCGAGCGCGCCCAGCTGTACCCGGCCGACTACCGCGAGTGCGTGAAGGAGTCCGTCGCCGAGCTCAAGTCCAAGGCGCGCCCCGAGCTCGCCGCCGATCGCGACGTGTCGGGCTACGACCGCGTGATCGTCGTCTTCCCCAACTGGTGCGGAACGATGCCGATGCCCGTTTACACCTTCCTCGAGGGCCACGACTTCGCCGGCAAGGAGGTCTGGCCGCTGTGCACCCACGAGGGCAGCGGGCTCGGCCAGATCGAGTCGCACTTCGCCGCCGCCTGCCCGGGCGCGACCATCCATGCCGGCCTCGCGATCAAGGGCTCCGAGGCCCCCGCGAGCGCCGATGCCGTCGCCGCCTGGCTCGCCTAACCCTCACTGGGCGACAGTCATTGGGAGCAGCTTTTTTGCCAGACATGCGCCGCCGCGGGTATGTGCCGCGGCGGCGTGTTTTGGTTGTTGCGGTATGTTTGATGCTCCAAGGTTGGCGGTCGGCGCCGATGGGCGACTGGAGGGGAGCGGGGATGAACGATGAGCAGAGACTCGCAGCGTACGACGCCTTCGCGAGGGATGCCCGCGAGGAGCTCGCCGGCTGCAACGCTCGGATGGAGGCGCTGCGGGCGGAGGGGAAGACCAAGACCGCGACCTACCGGCAGCTCTTTGCCAATCGTATGACCCTTGCCGACATCGTCCGTCGTCTGGAGGACCATGGGCTGTAAAGAAGTGCGCCTGAGGGCGATCGCGCATATGGAGTGCGACCTGCCGCAGAAGTTCGGCATTCCGCGGAACAGCTTCCTTGCCCCCGATCTCCAGGGGCGCATCGTCTTTGAGGCGGGGTTCGCGCTTCCGTCCGCGGTCGCCGGGCTCGAGAGCTTCTCGCACCTGTGGCTGATCTGGGCGTTCGAGAACGGCGTGCCCGGTGGGGGAGCGGCGGATGTCCCGACGGACGCCGGTGCGAGGAGGACGGCTACCCAAGACGGGGACGGTGTCGCTGCCGCCTCCGCAAAGTGGTCCCCGACCGTGCGCCCTCCGCGCCTGGGAGGGTCCGAGCGCAAGGGGATCTTTGCCACCAGGAGCCCGTTCAGGCCGAATCCCATTGGTCTGACCTGTGTGAAGCTCGATTGCGTTGAGCTGACCGAAGCGGGCCCCGTTATCCATGTGCTCGGCGCCGATCTGCGCGACGGGACGCCGATTTACGATATCAAGCCCTACATCCCCTTCGCGGACTGCCATCCCGAGGCGAGCGGCGGCTGGATCGAGGAGTCGCCTTGGCAGGAACTCGAGGTCGAATTCCCCGCGGAGCTGCAGGAGCGCGTGCCCACGGGCAAGCTCGCGGGCCTTATCGAGGTCTTGCGCCAAGACCCTCGCCGCGCAGGCAGCAAGCACGAGCCCAATCGTGTGTACCACCTGGCGTACGCAGGCCTCGACGTCGCGTTCCGCGTAGACGGAAGCGATCTGCGCGTGGTCGGCGTCAATTCCGGGTGAGCCCGCTTGGCAGATGCGGGCTACATCACAGCTTCCCCGGCAGAGGTCTCTCTCTTGCCCGAATGTGGTCGAAAGATCGGGTTATTCTCAGCCGATTAAGCAGTCTTAAAAAGGCGGAGCGCCTTCTCGCGCTGTTCGTCCGACCATTCAACAAGGGCTGTGTTTATGACGGCTTTACGGGCTATCCCCCTGCGCGCGGCTTCTTGGTCTAGCCAATTGACCAGCCAAAGGGGGATGGTAATAGAAACTTGTTTTGGCTCGGAAGGGTCGGGCTCCTCAATCAAAGGGTTTTCTGTATCAAAGTAATCGAGGACATCCTTGCCCGCGTCGAAACGCTCCACAAGGTTAGATGCAGTTGTTGCGGTCATAGAAGCTCCTTTCTTTTGGGGTCGCAAGTCGAACGGAGATTAGCCGCCTTGAATCACCGCTGGGCTTCCAAATCGCGACCCAGTATTCGCCCCCAATGAGACCAATCGACAGCCTTCTGCCTTCGCCCTTTTTCGGGCTTCTTAGTGTGACGACCCTTCCATCCCATAGATAGCATCCGAAATCTAGCCCTACGCCATGCTTGGCTTCGTTGGCGAGGCTCTTTTTGCCATCCCATTCGAAAACCATAAGCACTCCAGTAATGCTAAAACAATATTCAATAAATATCTATTAAGGCTTAATTTGAGCTATGCAGCTGATAGCTCGGCTGCATCCGCGGCATTGCCTCCGGGCAGGTATCGACGATGCTGATGCTGGAAATATGCTCCATGATGAAGCCCCCGTTCCCGCTCACGGCAAAACTGAATAGTCGACTGTGAGTCTCCGGGCTCTTGGGGTGCCGGAGGGACGGGGGCGCGTGCCCGCCAGGGAGAAGCCAGTGTCGTCGGCAATGCGCTGACGACCCGCTGCGCGTACCATTGAGGGCCTCCGCGCAGCTCTTTCTGCTCCCTTACCTTGAGCGGAACTATAGCACGAAACCGAACGCGTGTACTAGAACAAATTGTGGATTCCCGGCGCGACTCGGCCCGGACCTAAGCGGTGCGCGCCCAATCGATGGGCTCGGCACCATGCGCTACCAGCAGTGCGTTCGCGTGCGAGAAGGGCGCAGAGCCGATGAACGCGGGAAGACCGCCGCCGGCGCGTCGCGCCGAGAGCGGGGAGGGGTGGGTCGACGCGAGGCAGAACTTATTTCCGGCGACGCCGTCGCCCAGCGCCGCCTTGGCGCCATCGACTAGGTTGACGGCGTAGCGGCCCCAGGTGAGGAACACCACCGGCTGCGGCAGCTCGAGGCAACGGCGGACGATGTAGTGCGTGAGCACCTGCCAGCCGAGCTTCGCGTGGGAGTTCGCGGCCCCTTGGCGCACCGTCAGCGTGGTGTTGAGCAGCAGCACGCCTTGGCGCGCCCAGCCAGAGAGGTCGCCCGACGAAGGCGTCTCGCAACCCAGATCAGAGGCCATCTCTTTGTAGATGTTGCGCAGGCTCGGCGGCAGCTTGCAACCGTCGTGGACGCTGAACGAGAGCCCCATGGCCTGGCCTTCCTCGTGGTAGGGGTCCTGGCCGAGGATCACGGCGCGGACGTCTGCGGGCGCCGTCCAGGCAAGGGCGTTGAGGATGTCGTCCTGCGGCGGGTAGATCGTCTGCCCCTCCGCGCGCATGCCCGCGACCTCGGCGAGCAGCCGCTCGGTCGTTTCTGTGACGTCTGCCGGCGCGCCGGCGAGCCATTCCTCGACGTTCTTGTTCACGTGTGCCTCCGGGTGCGATTTGGGGACGGGGCAGCCGCCACATTCTCTCTGATTGGCGGGAGCGATTCTAAGGGCGCGACGGCCGGGACCTGCGCGCCCGCTGAGCTATCGGCTGCAGGCGAGGTCGAGGTAGGCATCGATCTCGGCGCGGGGCATCTGCGGGAAGGTCTCGAGCAGGCCTGTGCGAATTACGTCGAGGTAGGGCTTGGTCGGGGCGTTCTTTGGCCGGCGAGAGGCGTTCGTGAAGGTGCGGGCATCAATGCCGTCGATGGGGCCGAGG
Source organism: Coriobacteriia bacterium (assembly GCA_003150175.1). GTDB lineage: Bacteria > Actinomycetota > Coriobacteriia > Coriobacteriales > Atopobiaceae > Paratractidigestivibacter. Next base: position 8,913 of record QAKZ01000004.1, on the reverse strand, counting down.
TCGATCTCGTGGCTGTACCACTCCGGGGCACGGCCTTCCTGGTCGAGAACCTGCTCGTACTGCTCGCGCGTGATGAGCCAGGCGCGAGCGAGGGCGTCGCCGGGGCGCGACGCGTCGAGGAAGCCGACCCCTCCGCCCTCCCAGATCTGGGCGCTGCCTCCGAAGTAGAGGTCGAAGGGCACATGGACGGCGCGAGACTCCACGGGCGCGGTCTTGTCCGCGCAGCCGGGGTACTCGCGGCCGTTGAAGGGGCAGAGCCCGCCCTGCACGTAGTACTTGAACCGATCCCAAGTGAGGTTCGAGCCATAGCAGACGTACCAGATGTGGGTCTTTGCGAGCTTGGCGTAGTCAGGCGTTGGCATCGGTTCTCCTTTGTGGCGCGGCCATACGTGCGCGGGTTCGCGCACGCGGAAATTGTAGTCTTGTCCCTGAGGTACCATCGAGTCAAAAATCGACCAAACGGAGAAGCGCTATGGGCAGGAGCAACGGCAACGAGGGCGGCAACGGGCAGCCGAGGACGAAGGTGGTGGGAGGCGTCGCAGCCATCGCGATCGCGCTCGTCTGCTCCGTCCTGGGGATCTCGGGCATAACTCCCGGCTCCGGGAACTCCTCGCAGGGTGCGCAGGCGGTCTCGTCGCAGACGACCTCGCAGCAGCGCGGCGGCGCCTCCGACCAGGCCGGCAGCCTGACCTTCCGAAACAAGGACCGCCTCGAGTCCCACTACCAGAAGCACGGGGTGGGCATGGGATACGCCTCCGCGGAGGACTACCTTGCCGGCGCGAACGCCGTGGTCTCGAACCCGAAGTCGCTCCACAAGACCGAGGCCGAGGACGGCGACGACGTCTACTACCTGGAGTCGACCCGGGAGTTCGTGGTCGTCTCGCGCGACGGGTACATCCGCACGTATTACATCGCCGACAAAGACTACTTCGATAGGCAATAGGAGCTCGCCATGGGTTACGAGTTCGGCGAGCTGCCGTATGCCGCGCTTCTGGGAATCGCGTATCTCTTTATATTGAATATCATCACGCTGATCGTCTACATCGTCGACAAGGCGCGTGCAGGCGGCGGTGCCTCGCGCGTTCCCGAGTCGACGCTTTTGGGCCTTGCCATGGTCGGCGGAGCGGCGGGAGCGCTTCTGGGCATGCTGCTCGTGCGGCACAAGACGCGTAAATGGTATTTTCGGCTCACAGTGCCCGTGCTGCTCGCGGCACAGGTGGCGCTCGTGGTATGGGTCGTCTTCTTTGCTCCGGGAATCAGTTAAGATGTTTATGTAGCTCAGACGCAAGCTCTGGTAGAAGCTCGGCGAAGGTCTGCTCACGCGAGGCCTTCTTTAGCTGGCACTCCCAGATCACATGGATCGTCCAGCCGTCGTCGCGCAGCTCCTTGAGGTTCTGCGCGTCTCGCTCGACGTTGCGGGCGAACTTGGCGTTCCAGTACTCGGTGTTCTTGCGCGGGGTCGAGGGATTACAGCGCGGGCAGCGGTGCCAGAAACAGCCGTTGATAAAGATCGCGACCTTGCGCCCCGGCCAGGCGACGTCCGGGCGGCCCGGGACCTTCCATTGGAGCCGGTACCCGGTGAGGCCCGCCGCGCGCAGGCGCTCGCGCACGAGCAGCTCGGGCTTGGTGTCGCGGCCTTTGTTGCCCTGCATGGAGCGGTGCGTGCCGTAGTCGGTGGCGGCAGGCACCCCGCGGCGGGCGAGGTTCGCGGCGAGGGCCTGCTCGGCGGGCGCGGCCGCGAGGCGCGCCTGCGATAAGGCCTCCGACCAGCGCTCGGTTAGCCGCTCGACGTTCCAAGCGGCGTTCGCGGGGCTCGTGGAGGGCAGCACGATCGCGGGGATGCCGCTTCGGTACTCGAGGAACTTGTGGTAGAGGCGCCCGGCCGTCGCACCGTTGCAGACCACCGCGCGCACGGGCGCGGCGGCGAGGATCCGCGCAATATCGTTGGCCTGAACGTTCTTTATACTCGCGTCGCTCGAGCCCTTGATGTCGCACTCGGCGATGACGTCCCACAGCGCGATGCCGTGCGAAAGGAGCATCTCCCGCTTCTGGGGGATGGACTCAGGTTCCGCGCAACCCTCGCATCCGGCGATCACGCGCCAGAAGCGGTTCTGCGGGTTGCCGTAGTAGAACTCGTTCTGCCGGCTCTTTACGGAAGGGAATGACCCCAGAACGAGAACGCGCGAGCGCTCGTCGTAGATGGGGTCGAAACCGTGCGATATGTGCTGGTACTGAGCTGCCATGGGGACGATTCTAACGCAGCGGCTCCGCCCAAGGCCCGGGCGATCGACTATCGCCGCGTGCCGAAGATTCCGCGGATGATCTGGTTGGCTGCGGTGCGGCCCGCGGAGGTGAGCACGCTCGCGGCGGCGCGGGTCATCGCGTCGAGCTGCTTCTGGCGCTCCTTGGCCGCCTTCTCCGCGGCTTTCTCGGCCTCCTTCTGCTGCCTCGCGGCCTCCTGCTCGGCCAGACGCTGCTGACGCGCGGCTTCCTTCTCGGCCTTCGCTTGGGCGGCGGCCTGCTGCTTGGCGAACTCTGCCTTCTGGGCCTCGAGCTCGGCGCGCTCCTTGGCGAGCTGCTCGGCGGCGGCGTTCTCCTGCTGCTCGCCGAGGATCAGCTCGTAGGCGCTCTCGCGGTCGATGGCGCTGCCGTACTTCTCCATGAGCGCGGACTGTCCGGCGACGACGGCGGCCTTTGCCTCGTCGCTGGCGGCCGCCATCAGGCATTGCGGCGGGAGGATCTTCGCGTTCTCGACGATCGAGGGCTTGCCGTCCTCGTCGAGGAAGCTCACGAGCGCCTCGCCCGTGCCGAGCTCCATGATGGCGACCTCGCTCTTGAACTTGGGGTTCTCGCGGAAGGCGGCTGCAGCGGCCTTGACGGCCTTCTGCTCGGCGGGGGTGTAGGCGCGCAGGCCGTGCTGGACGCGGTTGGAGAGCTGGGCCAAGACCTCGTCGGGGATGTCGCTCGGGGACTGCGAGATAAAGTACACGCCGACGCCCTTGGAACGAATGAGCTTGACGACCTGGATGATCTTGTTCAGCAGCTCGGAGGGCATGTCCTTAAACAGGAGGTGCGCCTCGTCAAAGAAGAACACGAACTTGGGCTTTTCCATGTCGCCCACCTCGGGGAGCTTCTCAAAGAGGTCCGAGAGCACCCAGAGCAGGAACATCGAGTAGATCTGCGGCTGCTGGACGAGCTTGGTCGCGTCGAGGATGTTGATGTAGCCCTCGCCGTTCTCGTCGCAGGCGAACCAGTCGGAGAGCTCGAGCGCGGGCTCGCCGAAGAACACGTCGCCGCCCTGGTCCTCGACGGCGATGAGCGCGCGTAGGATGGCGCCGACGGACTGCGCCGAGACGTTGCCGTAGGTCGTCGTGTACTCCTTAGCGTGCTCGCTCACGTAGGTGAGCATTGCGCGGAGGTCCTTCATGTCGATGAGCAGCAGCTGGCGGTCGTCGGCGATGCGGAACACGATGTTGAGCACGCCTTCCTGGACCTTCGTGAGACCGAGCAGGCGGGCGAGCAGGGTCGGGCCCATATCCGAGACCGTGACGCGGACGGGGACGCCGCCGATGCCGTCCATGCTCCAGAAGCGCGCCGGGCAGCCTTTGTAGGTAAAGCCCTCGAGGCCGAACTTGGCGATGCGCTTCTGCATGCCCTCGGAGTCGACGCCCGCCTGGCACATGCCGCTGACGTCGCCCTTGACGTCGGCCATAAAGACGGGGACGCCCGCCTGCGAGAAGCCCTCCGCCATGAGCTTGAGCGTGACCGTCTTGCCCGTGCCGGAGGCGCCGGCGATGAGGCCGTGGCGGTTGGCTTGATTAAGGAGCAGGTAGCAGGGGTTGTCGCCCTGGGCCATCCAGATTTTGTTGTCCTGAAGCACGGTTCCTCCTTGCGCTCGGCAAAAAACTACCTCATTCTACCAGCGGGTTTATTATGTCCGGGAAGAAGGCGTGGGTGGGCTCAATCATCGATTGAGCGGTATGCGGAAGCGCCGCGCCGACCGCTTATGGCCGCCGGTGGACCGCCTTGGCACCGAGGCGATCCGTCGGCAAGGCGAGGAAGGAGATGCGGTGCGCTACACCGTCGTGTGCGTGGGCAAGCTCAAAGAGAAGTTCTGGGTCGCGGCGTGCGCCGAGTACGTCAAGCGGCTCGGGGCGTACGCCAAGGTCGAGGTGCGCGAGGTCGCAGACGTCGACCCGGCGCGCGCGGGAGGCGTCGAAGCGGCGCGGAGGCGCGAGGGTGCGGCGATCCTCGGCGCCATCGGGCCGCGGACGCATGTCATCCTGCTCGCCATCGAGGGCAAGGAGCGCTCGAGCGAGGATTTCTCGCGCCGGCTCGACGAGCTCGCGCTCGGCGGGAAGAGCGACATCGCCTTCGTCATCGGCGGCTCGGACGGCGTGAGCGACGAGGTACGTGCGCGCGCCGACGAGACGCTGAGCTTCGGCCCGATCACGCTGCCGCACAACCTCGCGCGCGTCGTGCTTTTGGAGCAGGTGTACCGCGCATGCAAGATTTCGCGCGGAGAACCGTATCACAAGTAAAGCTAGCTGCGGATTTCTGCTAGAGTTGGGCAGTTAACTCGTAGTCTTCGCGCGGCTTGGCACCGCGCATCCGCATGAAAGCAGGTAGACCATGGCTCTCGCCGGACGTCAGATCAGGCAGCTCCGCAGCCTCGCGCACCACCTCGAGCCCGCCGTCATCGTGGGCAAGTCCAACGTGACCGAGAACACCGTCGAGCAGGCGAGCGAGTACCTCGAGAAGCACGAGCTCATCAAGTGCTCCGTGCTCGACACCTCCGCGCTCTCCACGCGCGAGGCCGCAGAAGAGCTCGCTGAGCACCTCGGCGCCGAGGTCGTGCAGGTCATCGGCCGTAAGTTCACCCTGTACCGCGAGAGCTCGCGCGAGGGCGTCCAGAAGATCCAGCTCGACTAGCGCCATGGCGCGCAGGTCGGCATCGGAGAGCGCGGAGACCGTTGAGCTGCGCCGAGACGAGCGCGGGCTCGCGCTCGTGGGCGGCGGCATGGAGCTTCTCGGGGACTTCACGCGGATGCTGCCGCGCCTGCGCACAGACCGGTTGGGCCGCGAGCTGCTCGTTCGCGCGGCGCGCGTCCGCGGCGCCGAGGAGCCGACGGCCATCGACTGCACAGCGGGCCTCGGCGAGGACTCGCTGCTCCTCGCGGCGGCGGGGTTCCGCGTGACGCTCTTTGAGCGCGACGAGACGATCTGCGCGCTGCTCGCCGACGCTATGGAGCGGGCGGCGAATGAGCCGCAGCTCAAGGATATCGTTGAGCGCATGACGCTCGTGGGCGGGGACAGCATCGCCGGTCTGGCGGAGCTCGGCTTTGCGCCCGATGTCGTCTACCTGGACCCGATGTTTCCCGGGCGCACCAAGTCCGCTGCGGTCAAAAAGAAATTCCAGCTGCTCCATCACCTTGAGCAGCCATGCGAGGAGGAGAACGAGCTGGTCGCCGCCGCGCTCGCCGCGTCCCCGCGCAAGGTCGTGATCAAGCGTCCGGCCAAAGGTCCTCAGCTCGCGGGCATCAAGCCGAGCTATTCGATTTCCGGCAAGGCCGTGCGCTACGACGTGCTCGTGCCGCCGAGGCAGACGGAAGGGTAGGGGTCGCCATGGCGAAGATCGTGAACACCTTCGATGTCGAGGCCTGCAACAAAGAGCTCGCCGCCGCGGGGCTGAGCACGCGCATCCATCTGCACGACGCATGCGGCGGGCAGTTCTTCAGCTGGGACTCGCTGGGGGAGCGCGACGGCGAGGTGCGCGAGGCGGTCGCGAGGTTCTTCTCGTCGCGCGGCATCCAGCCGACGTTCAACGATGACCCATCGTTCTACGTACTTTAGTGCCCTGCTTTGTGCGTGAGGTGCCAGCCCTCGCAAGTCAAACGTGCGATCTCGCAGGCGGCGCGTCCGCCGGAATCAAAAATGTTGTTGCTTAAGTGTGTATAGCGTATATATACTGCCATTAACAGATATACACACTAAGGAATGAGCATGGATATACTCCTTTCGAACACGAGCGACAAGCCCATCTACGAGCAGATCTCCTCTCAGGTTCGCTCGCAGATCATCTCGGGCGTCCTTGCCGCGGGCGAGCGGCTCCCCTCGATCCGGGCGCTCGCGGATGGCCTGGGGGTCTCGGTCATCACCACAAAGCGCGCCTACTCGGACCTCGAGGCGGAGGGGCTTATCGCGACCGTCCAAGGTAAGGGCACCTTTGTGGCCGAGACGAGCAACGAGCTTTTGCGCGAGCAGCGCATGCGGCATGTGGAGCAACTCGTGGGACGGGCAGCGAACGAAGCCGCTGAGCTCGGGCTTTCGCGCGCGGAGCTCCACGACATGGTCGATCTTATGGCGCCTTCGGGCCTCAAGTAGAGAGGGGATGGAACATGACGAACCTGCTGGAAATGAAGGGCGTAAGTCGGCGCGTGAGCGACTCGTTCTCCCTCGGCGGCATAGACCTCGCCGTGGGCGCGGGCGAGGTCGTCGGCCTCGTGGGCACCAACGGCGCGGGCAAGACCACCACGCTTCGCGCCACCTTGGGGCTCCTCCACACGGACTCGGGCTCGATACGGCTCTTTGGGCAGCCGTTCGGTCCTGGCTGCAAGGCGCCTGTCCAGCGAGAGGCGCGCTCACGCGTTGGCGTGGTGCTCGACGCCTGTCCGTTCCCGCGCGACCACACGGTTTCCCAGGTCGTGGCCTGCGTGGCCCCCGCGTACTCCAACTGGGACCACGCGACCTTCGATGACCTCACGGCGCGAGCGGGGATCCTCCCCAAAACCAAGGTCCGTGACCTCTCCCGCGGCATGGGCATGAAGCTGCAGCTGGCGGTTGCCCTCTCGCACGGCGCGGAGCTGCTGGTCCTTGACGAGGCTACGGCGGGCCTCGACCCCATCGCGCGCGACGAGGTCCTCGACCAGCTGCGGGCCTTCGCGAGCGCGGGCGACGATGGGCAGGGGCGCGGCGCTGCCCATGGCGTTCTGCTCTCGAGCCACATCACGAGCGACCTCGAGCGCATTGCGGATCGCGTGGTCGCCATCGATGCGGGGCGCATCGCGTTCGACGTGCCGCGCGAGGACATCACCGATACTGCGGGCATCGCGCACTGCGCCTCCTCTCGGGCGAGCGAGGTCCTCTCCTGCGTCGACGGTGCGCGCCTGCTGCGCCGCGAGTATGGCTGCGACGTTCTGGTGCCTAACCGCTTCGAGTTCGCCGAGGCGTTCCCGGACGTCGCCTGCGACCATGCGAGCGTGGACGAGTACCTGCACTTCTTCCTGAAGGGAGAGACCCGATGAAGACCGCCATCATTTGCGACATCAAGACGCTTGTGCCCTTCCTGCCCTCGATCGGCATCACCCTCGTGGCAGTCTGCGCGTTCCTCACGCTTGGCGGGAGCGGGCTTTCCGCGGTGGGAAGCGTCGCCGTCATGATGGTCCTGCTCTGCATGTTCTCGCTCGCCGGCTACGACGACCAGGGCGGCTGGGGAAGGTTCCGCGCCACGATGCCGTTCTCGCGCAGGGAGGTCGTCGTGGGGCGCTACCTGGCCGTCCTCCTGCTCGGGCTCGTTGGCATCGCGCTGGCGGTCGTGCTCGGCGGCGCCTTCCAAGCGCTGTTCGGCGCGCTGCTGGGGACGCGGACGGATGCGCCTGGCGTGGCCGAGCTGGTCGCGTCGTCGGTCGCCTCGCTCGCGTGCGGCCTGGTGATATGCGCCGTGGCGATGCCTTTCTCGGTGAAGTTCGGGGCCATGAGGGGCATGCGCTTCTTTGCCTGCGCCGTGGCGATCGTCATTTCCGTTAGGGTGGCGTTGGGCATCGGCGCCATGTCGCCCGGTGTGCTCGCGGGTATCGTGCGCTGGGTCGACGAGAACCTGCTCATGTGCCTTGCCGGCATCGTGGCGTTCTCCCTGGCCCTGTACGCCGCGAGCTGCGCCGTGAGCCTTGGGATCTACGAGAAGAAGGACCTCTAGCGCCATGGGCGCGGCGGGGCGTCCGGCCGACAAACATCCCCTCCATCAAACACGCCCGCCAAGCATGCCACAGCCGAAAACCTCCCCGCACCAAAAGGCCCCGCAACTCATAAGAGCTGCGGGGCCTTTGCTATGCAGGAGGCGTCGGATTACATGCGCTCGTGGCAGGTACGGGCGATGACGTCGAGCTGCTGCTCGCGGGTGAGGTCGATGAACTTCACGGCGTAGCCGGAGACGCGGATGGTGAAGTTGGCGTACTCGGGCTTCTCGGGGTGCTCCATGGCGTCCTTGAGCTTCTCGACGCCGAAGACGTTGACGTTCAGGTGGTGAGCGCCGTTGGCGAAGTAGCCGTCGAGGACGTTGACGAGGTTGGCGGTGCGCTGCTCGTCGTCGTTGCCCAGGGCAGACGGGTTGATGGTCTGCGTGTTGGAGATGCCGTCGAGGGCGTACTCGTAGGGGAGCTTGGCCACGGAGTTGAGGGAGGCCAGAAGGCCGCTCTGCTCAGCGCCGTAGGCAGGGTTGGCGCCCGGGGCGAACGGGGTGAACGCCTTGCGGCCGTCGGGGGTGCCGCCGGTGGCCTTGCCGTAGACCACGTTGGAGGTGATCGTCAGGATCGAGGTCGTGGGCTCGGAGTTGCGGTAGGTGTGGTGCTTGGCGATCTTGGCCATGAAGGTCTTGAGCAGCCAGACGGCGATGTCGTCGGCGCGGTCGTCGTCGTTGCCGTACTTGGGGAAGTCGCCCTCGACCTCGTAGTCGACGACGATGCCCTGCTCGTCGCGGACGGTCTTGACCTTGGCGTACTTCATGGCGCTGATGGAGTCGACGACGTGGGAGAAGCCGGCGATGCCCGTGGCGAAGGTGCGGCGGACGTTGGTGTCGATGAGGGCCATCTCGGCGGCCTCGTAGTAGTACTTGTCGTGCATGTACTGGATGAGGTT